>CAZLNE010000121.1:0-5369 GCA_964560975.1 uncultured Treponema sp.
TATGCAGTAACAGTAGTTACGGATGGCTTCATTGAGACAGCTCAAATGAAGTAAAGAAAAGATACGAAACAATAAAAACAGGGGGTATGATGCCTCCTGTTTTTTTACGCTTATCTATTGTAATGGATTATAATATAAAACTTTATTATCTTGTTGTCAGTGTTTTAGTAATTTCATTAAAAAGAATATTTTTTTCTTCGATGCTTGAGTAGTAAAGTTTTGGTATGCCGGATGAAGGAGCCATTCGTGCATCTTCCCGTATAGTACTTATATGAACATTTCTTGAAGAAGTATTTATTCTAATGGGCTGCCAATCCCGTGCATCGACGATTTTAAAATTGAGAGAAGGGTCAGCGAGTATTTTTTGTGCGGCTATTACGGCCGTTTTTGACTCAGCTTTTTTTAGTTTTGGAAAAAGAAGTACCGTTGTGTTAGCTATTACCTTATCATTTAATAGTTTTAAACTATATTTTGCCTGTTCCTCATAGGACATTGAAAGAAATTGAGATACAGATATAGGAGTAAAACGGGCTTTTCCTTCAAGAACAAGCTGGAGTACGTCATAATTTGTATAGGTAAACGGATTGTTTTGATACGTTTTGTCCGATGAATAGATTTCAAGCTGTTTTAAGGCTTCATCCAATGAAAAATTTTTGTTTTGTGCGTTATTTGCAGCCTGTACCTCAGTCAGCATGGCAAAAACATTTTCAATATCTTTTCCAGGTACGGCAATTTCATACAGCGGTTCTTTAGCTAAGGGTTTTTTTCTTTGAAGTAAAACCCAAAGATCACAGCTAAAGGGCAACGCATAATAGGTTGTAGGATCAAATTGATTTTGAATTACATTAAATAAAGAATAAATATAGTATTCGCCTTTTAAATTCTCTATTGGTTCCAGGTATTCTTTGTTTACAAGTTCCTTAAAATTGTATTCACCTGTTATTGGTACTTCTGCAAAGAGAATTTCACTTTTAGAAGTATTCTTAAAAACTTCTTCCAGTTCTGATGGTGTTGAATATGTTTTTACAGCAAGTTCTGCAATTCCAGTTTTCTCTTGAATTTCAGGTAAATACTTTGTCCATGACTCTACGTATCCGCCTTCTAATGGAAGATAAATAACAGACGGCATAGTTTCTAGTGTTTCTTTTGGTTTTTTTAAATTTACAAAAATGATAACTGCAGCTGCAATTAGTATGATAGAAATTATACCTAAGGTTAGCATAAAATAGTTCTTTTTCATAAATTTATTATACCATAGTAACGTTTTTTTATGAAGTAATATGTTTATTGACTAAAAAAATAGTGTCAAAATAGTATTACTCTTAGGGTGTCACACTGCTTGAAAAGGCTTCTTTAATCTTTGTTATTAGCAGTGTGTACTCTTCATTAGTAGAGTATTGAAGATCCGGAACAAGGCATACTCTGGTTTGACGGGCCTGTTTGCGGGTAAAGTCTGTATACACGTTTTTTGCAACGGTTCCGGTATAACAGGGCAGCCAGTTTCGGCTGTTTGCAGTTGTAAAAAGGATTTCGGGAATAAGGAGGTATCCTTGTGCCAGTTTAATTGCGGTTTGCGCTTTTTCAGATGAGCGTATTGGAAAGACTGCATAGGTAATATCTGCAGTAAGAATTCTTCCCATTGAATGTACGCTTGTTTTCATGAGTTCTTCGTTTGGAAGTTTGGCTAAATCTGCGGTTGAAAGTATCAGTTTTGAAGCTTTATTTTCAATAAATAAGTTTTGCGCATCTTTTATACTGTAGTTGTAGGAATTTCGCTGTATGCCTGTATTATTAGATAGTTCCTTTATTTTAGCTAATGTGTCTTCAACTGAAAGTATGTTAGCATCTGTTGATAGTATGGATCGCAGGTAGGTGAATGATGACAGAAGAAGTGCTTCTGTGCTGCCTGGTGCGGCGGTGTCAAAGGTATATGCTGTATTTTCTGTGTTTGTTTTATATAAGCGTATCCAGGGGTTGTAGCTTAGCGGAATAGCACTGGCGGTTTTGGCATCCCCTGTCAATGCTGTGTTAATAACTTGGATTATTGACTGCGGATAATACTGTGATATGTCGTCTTCGAGTAAAATACCGCTTATAATTTCGTCTGTGTACAGATTTTTTAAGGGAAACTTGCTGTTTAAGGGGACTTCTGCCCATAAAAGATTTAGTTTATCTGCATTTTTTATAATTTGTTCAAGTTCATTGTATGTTGTATAGGTTTTTATTGATAGTTCCGGGACATCTACTGTACGGGCTATCTGTGAAAGATAGGGTGTCCAGGCTTCTACATAGCCGCCGTCATTTGGAAGTGCTATTACCGCTATTCTTTCCGACAACTTTCCTGCTCGTTCCATAAAAAAAACCGTTGTTCCAAGGGTTAGTGCAGCTGTAAGAAAAAAAGCGATGAAAATATATACGGCATATTTTAACTTCATTCATATATTATATATCAAAATACACAAAAAAGTCTATCTTGAATATACAAATTTGAAAAATTAGTATATAATGGAGATTATAGGAGTAATAGAATTGAGTACTTTTCATGCATTAACAAAAAAAATATTTTTTATTTTACTAGTGTTTTATATGGTATCAGTATGTTCTACTCTTTTTGCACAGACAAAAGCTCTGCAGGATCATAATAGTAAACTGGCCGTGTTGGTGTCAGAAAAAAACAGCGATGGTGTTCGTAAGTATTTGGCGGCTAATAGGTCGTATTCGAATTATTCATCTCTTGAATCCTTTGTTCTTATGCGTTCCCGTGATGCTCTTATTGCAAATGATCTGGATTTTGCTTTGGAGCTTTGTTTAACGGTAATCGATAATAATCTGGATAATTTTGAAGCTGTTGCGTTGTATACGTCTATAGAACGCGCTGTTATTGCCAGGGATGAAAAGATTAAGGCTGAAAAGGAAAAAATACAAATAGAGAGCTTGAAGGAAAGCGCTGTATCTTCGAAAGATAAAGAGAAGATTCAGAGGGATTATAAAACTATAACAAATACTGTCTCCGGAGAGACGGTTTATCTTGATCAGGATTTTGATTCATATTATCTGCCGGTAACCTGGGGTGTAGATTTAGGTCTTGCAAATCTGTCTTTTATGTCAGATCCTCTTTCTACATCGTTCCGCTACGGGTTATCTTTAGCAGGTAATGTTTTTTACAGAAGTGAACAAGTATATGCAGGTATTGATGTTTCTTTTGATGCAGCCCTTGTTTCATTTCCTACCGTTCCAAATCTTGTATTTTCAGTAAAGGCTGTTCCGTCTTTCTCATTGCCTAAAGTTCTTAAAAATCTTTATTACAGACTTGGCTTTGCAGGTATGTATTACAGTACTTCGGAATACAGTTTTCTGCCTTCTTCCTTCTCTTCACCGGTTATTGGTGTGGGGTTTAGAGATTGGCGTTTTGGCGAATTCTTTTTTGATGGTGCAGTCGATTATTATGTAGGTCACTTTTTTTATAAAAATTTTCACTTTGCAGCCGATGCAACAGTAAACTTTTATCTCCCGCTTGCCGATTTAGATACTGTAGATGTAGGACTGAATTTAGGTGTGCGTGATCTTGTAGGGGTAACTTCACAGGGTTTGCATAATCAGTTCAAATTCATAGTGAGTGTTGGAGTTTGGAATAATGATTAAGAAATGCGTTTGCGCAATTGTTCTTTTACTTTGTTTATGCAGTTTAGCAATAGCTCAGAATACACTTGTTGGGCGCTATTTGGAAGCGGCAAATACTAGTTATTCTCAGAAGGATTATGCAAAGGCTTTTGAGTATATAAACTATGTGTTTGCCCAATATACTCCGGAAACAATGCCTCAGAATGTGGAAATTCTTGCCGAGGTGATTTATTACGATTATCTTGTTCAGATTCGCGACAAACAGGATTCTTCTTCATTTCTTAAGGTTAAAAATAAACTTTCAGAGTTTCCAGTGCTTTCGTCGGAACGAATAACCCGGCTTATTAGAACAATAAATGCACAGGAAACGCAAAATACGTTATGGGGTCCCTCTCCAACCGCTGTTGCAACTACAACAACTGATGCTTCCGGTACGCAAACTATGGTCGCTACACCCGGGTATGTTACTCAAGATTCAGTAAAGTATCAGGTGCAGCTGGCAAAGACTGAGGCTGAATTAAAGGCATTGGGTAAGGCTCTCGAGGAAGCTAAGGCGCAGAATGAGCAGGAAAAGGAAGAGCGTTTATTGAGAGAACAGGAGCTTCTTCAGGCTCAAAAAGAGTTATACCAAACAGCATTGAGCGAGAATTCTGAACGTGATGAGTCAACTCGTCAGTTTTTTATAATTGCGGCTTCTGTTATTCTTGGTTTTGTACTAATAATTTTTATTATCGTTCTTATTGTTATACGTGTTACTGCAAAAAATAGTAAAAAACAGCAGGAACAGTTCGAAGCAACTTTGCAATTAGTTGCTCAAATGTCCAGAAATCCGCAGGAACGATTAAGTTTGGGTCAGTTTACAGATCTATATGATCAGACTAATACTAAGGGTGCTGTGCCCTCGAGAGTTTCTGGTGCTCTTCCCCGTCCTGAAATGACCGATGAAGAGCAGCGTGAATTAAAAGAATTGGCTATTCAGTGCGAAATTTTGGGTGAACAGATTGATAAGGTAACCGGAAGAAAAAATAACTCTAAAAATGTTGCAGAGATGGTGTTTAAACTTGCTCATGAATTACAATGTTCTTCTTATGACTGTATGCTTTACTTCTGCGCTTCGATGGTTTATGATGTCGGCTTTTTATCTATAGATCCCCAGGTGTTTTTAAAAGAAAAATTATCTGATCAAGAAAAATATGATATTCGTGCACATGTTAAACATGGTACTTCTGAATTAGGCTTTATTCCTGAAAAGTATAGAAAGATTTTCTTGGAAGCAGCAACTATGCATCATGAAAACATGGATGGTTCAGGGTATCCTGAAGGTATTAAAGGCGATGCAATTCCGCTTATTGCTAGAATTATTCGTGTTGTCGAAAGTTTCATAGCTCTTATTTCAAGGCGTAATTATCGCGGTATCTTTGACAAAGAAGCTGCTATTAATGAGCTTAAAACGAATCCCGGGTTATACGATAGTAACGTAGTTAAAGCTCTCGATCAGATAGTGTAATCGTAATTTCAATTTATTTATGGAGAATATGGGACATACGCATCCTTTTTCCGCATCCATGTGGAGTGGTTTCGATTCCTGTTTTTTAAAATTTAGTAACAAGTGGATCTGAAATAGTAAATATACAAAAAGTTTAATGAAGTAATTAAAAGCGCTGCAAGGAAAGGTGGGGTTATAGGGGAGGAAAAACTACGCATCGCAAAAGTTGGTTTTCCTCACCTAGCTTATGGAGAATATGGGA
>CAZLNE010000122.1:0-5348 GCA_964560975.1 uncultured Treponema sp.
CCGGCGGTATAAATGGAAAAAATGTTGTATTAATTTCTGAAGATGATGAAGGAAACCCTGAAAAAACAGTTAATGCATTTAAGAAGTTAACTACTAAGGATAAAGTAACTATGATTATTGGTTCTTTAACGTCAGGATGTACAGCTGCAATTACAACACTGGCACAAAATCAAAAAGTTCTTTTAATTGCTCCTGCTGCTACAATGGAATCTATAACAGATGCAGGAAATTATATTTTCCGTGCATGTTTTATTGATCCTTTTCAGGGTACTGTGGGTGGAAAATTCTCTGCAGAAACATTAAAGGCTAAAAAAGCTGCTGTTCTTTATGATATTGCGAATGATTATTCAATCGGTCTGTATGAGAACTTTAAAAAATCTTTCGTAGCAGCCGGTGGTAGCTTAGTTGCAGAAGAATCATATACAACAAATGATATGGACTTTAATGCTCAGATTACAAAGATTAAGAACGCAAACCCGGATGTAGTGTATCTGCCGGACTACTATTCAACAGTAGCTCTCATTTCTAAGCAGTTACGTGCTCAGGGTGTTAATACTGCTATTGTTGGTGCAGATGGCTGGGGCGGAATTGTAGATAATGCAGGAGAAGAAATTCTTAATGGTTTTTACTCAGATCACTATGCTGCAGATTCATCAGATCCTAAAGTTGTCTCTTTTGTAAATTCTTATAAAGCAAAATATAAGTCTACTCCTGTATCTTTTGCTGCACTCGGTTATGACAGTATGTTTATTATTAAGGATGCAATCATCAAAGCAGGAAGTACTAATGCTGCAGCAGTAAGAGATGCTGTTGAAAAAACCAACGGTGCTTATGTTACTGGTCAGTTAACGTTTGATGCAAAACGAAATCCTGTAAAGTCTGCTGTAATGATGGAGATTGTAAAGACAGCTGGTACATTAACACCTGTTTATCGAGCTACAGTTAATCCTTAATTTTTATACTTAATGTATTTTTTGTAAATGCAACCCGGAAAAAGGCTAACCTCGCCTTTGCCCGGGTTTTTTTGTGTACCGTAGTACTCGTAGATATTTTACTATGAATGTATTTACCTAATGAAGATTTCAGGGTAAAATAGTACAAATTTAGGAGGCCTCGTGGAAAGCTCTTCAATGATTATTCAGCAGGTGATAAATGGTATATCGCTTGGAAGTATTTATGCCTTAATTGCACTTGGTTATACCATGGTTTATGGAATTGTAAAACTAATAAATTTTGCCCATGGCGACCTTCTTATGGTTGGTGCCTATGCTGGATATTTTGTGTTACGTCAATTTGGTGCAAGTCCAATAGTATTTTTTTTAGCAATAATTTTTGCAATGTTTATTTGTGCTGTTTTTGCTATTTTAATTGAGAGGTTTGCATATAGACCCTTACGCAATGCTCCTCGTCTTAATTCTTTGATTACTGCAATTGCTGTTTCTTTAATTTTGCAAAACGGTGCACGAGTTATTCCGTTTATTGGACCAAATCCTAGACAGTTTATAACCTTACCAACTGTTATGGTAAATTTTGGTATTCTTTCAATTTCGAACATTCAGCTGATAGTAATTATTCTCTCTGCACTATTGATGATAATTCTTACCTATATTATAAATTTTACTAAGACAGGAAAGGCTTTGCGGGCTGTGTCTTGGGATTTAAAGGCTGCAAGTCTAATGGGAATTCCAGTAAATAAGACTATCGCATTTACCTTTGCATTGGGAGCTGTGTTAGCTGCTGTAGGCGGAGTCTTGTATGCAACAGCGTATCCGCAGATAAATCCTACCATGGGTACTATGCCTGGTCTAAAGGCCTTCGTTGCAGCTGTATTGGGCGGAATTGGTTCAATTCCCGGTGCCATGATTGGCGGTTACATTCTAGGAATTGCTGAGACTATGACAAAGGGTTTTTTATCTTCTCAGTTTGCAGATGCAATATCATTTAGTATTCTGATTATCATTTTATTGGTTAAACCATCCGGCTTAATGGGTAAGAAAACAAGGGTAAAGGTTTAAAGGGAGTAATAATGAAAAAAGAAAAGATTTCATATAGGAACATTATAATACCCGGCTGTTTTGCCCTTGCTGCAATTATTCTACCAACAATCGGGATAAAAATAGGAATTATTGATGCCTATATTGCTCAAGTTATTACCCTTGCTGGTATAAATGCAATTTTAGCTATAAGTGTAAATATTATATGCGGTATAACTGGCCAGCTTTCATTAGGTCAGGCAGGTTTTATGGCTATTGGTGCGTATTCCTGTATTATTTTAACTGAGAGCGTTGGCCTTCCGCTTCCTGTAAGTATTCTCTTTGCAGGATTACTAACAGCCGTTGCTGGTTTTTTAATTGGTTTTCCTACGTTAAAATTAACAGGCGATTACTTGGCTATTGTTACGTTGGGTTTTGGTGAGATAATCAGGGTTTTCTTAGTGAACTTAAAATCTCTAACCGGTGGTGCAAATGGAAAACGATTTACAAACAATTCTGCGGTTTTTTTAACGCTCAATGCTGATATTGCTTACCTCGTGATTATTGCTTCATTGGTTTTAATAATTGTACTGTTGCAGAATTTTATACGTTCAACCTATGGAAGGGCTATACTCGCTGTAAGGGAAGACGAAATTGCTGCCAATTCTAATGGAATTGGTGTATTCAAATATAAGATGATGGGCTTTGTAATCGCTTCATTTGTCGCAGGAATAGGCGGTGCCTTGTATGCACCATTTATCGGTTTTATAAAGCCTGAAATGGCTTCATTTAACAGAAGTATTGAATATCTTATCTTTGTTGTTCTGGGCGGTATGGGTTCTATTACAGGTTCTATTTTAGCCGCTTTTGTATTAACGTACTTACAGGAATTCCTTAGATTCTTGAGGGATTACAGACTTTTAATTTATCCTCTTATACTTATTTTTGTTATGCTCTTTAGACCACAAGGCTTACTTGGAATGAAAGAACTGTCGTTTGTGAGAACCTGGGATAATTTTAGAGTATTTCTAAAAAATCCTTCAAAGATGCAGTTCTTAAAACAAAAACTTACCTCACGTAAAGGAGAAAAAGATGCAAAGTAATAATCTCATTCTCCAGGCAAATAATATTTCCATTGTCTTTGGCGGTCTTCGAGCAGTAAGTAATTTTTCCTGTGATTTATATAAAGGAGAGCTGGTAGGTTTAATCGGACCGAATGGTGCTGGAAAAACAACCGTGTTCAATATGCTTTCAGGAATTTATACTCCAACAGAGGGTGAAATTAGTTTTTGGGATAGAAACGGACATATTCATTTGGTTGGGAGAAAGCAGCCGGCACAATTAAATAAACTTGGAATTTCCAGAACTTTTCAAAATATCAGGCTGTTTAATAACTTGACAGTAGAAGATAATGTTCGAATAGCTCTTCATGCTCATCGAATGATTAATCCTATAGATGTTCTTTTACGTACTCCTCGATTTACCCAGGATGAAAAGTTAATGAGTGAAAAAACAGCTCAGCTTTTATCACTGTTTAAAATCGATTCAAAACTGCAGGAACTGGCAAAAAATCTGCCGTATGGTGAACAGAGGAAACTCGAGATTGTTCGTGCGCTCGCAGCTCGTCCTTCTTTACTGCTTTTAGATGAACCTGCTGCAGGAATGAACCCTCAGGAAACAGATGAGCTCATGAAATTGATTGCCTTTGTTCGAAAGGAATTTAATGTAACTATTCTGCTAATAGAACACGATATGCATCTTGTTATGGGAATTTGTGAGAGGCTTATTGTATTAGATTATGGAAAAATTATTGCAGAAGGTAATCCTCAGGATGTTAGAAAAGATCCTGTGGTTATTAAGGCCTATCTTGGTGAGGAGGCTGTCATAAATGCTTAGTGTAAAAGATCTAAAAGTGCACTATGGTGCCATACAGGCGCTTCGAGGTATAAGTTTTGATGTAAATGAAGGTGAAATTGTTACGTTAATTGGTTCTAACGGAGCTGGAAAGACGACAACTCTTCATGCTGTATCAAATATAATCAATAAAACCAGCGGACAAATTATGTTCGAAAATGAAGACATTACCCGTGTAGCTCCGGACTCTATTGTTAAATCTGGTCTGGTTCAGGTTCCAGAAGGACGGCGCGTTTTTGCTAATTTAACGGTTAAAGAAAACCTTGAGATGGGCGCCTATACTCGTAACGATCATAAAGAAATAAAAAGAGATATGGAAAAAGTCTATGCTCTTTTTCCTCGATTAAAAGAAAGAATGAGACAGCTTTCGGGAACTTTATCGGGCGGGGAACAGCAGATGCTTGCTATGGGTAGAGCTCTTATGGCAAAGCCGAGATTGCTTTTGCTCGATGAGCCGTCAATGGGGTTAGCACCCATTTTGGTTGAAGAGATTTTTTCAATTATTCAGACAATCAATAAAGATGGAACAACAATTCTTCTTGTTGAACAAAATGCTTATAAAGCGCTTGCCATTGCAGATACAGCCTATATTTTAGAGACAGGCTCTATAGCGAAAAAAGGAAATGCAAAAGATCTTATATTAGATGAGGATGTGAAAAAAGCTTATCTTGGTACATAAATTTTGATATGTTTGAACTGATGGAGGTTTCTATGATAGTAGCTAGTGTTATGACGAAAAATCCTATTACTGTAAGTCCTGATATGTCAGTTAATGATGTAAAGGAATTAATGACTAAAAAAAACATAGGCAAACTGCCCGTATTGGATAAAAACGAACGTCTTGTAGGTATTATAACTAAAAAGGACTTGATAAAAGTAGGTCCTTCAGCTGGAACAACCTTAGATATGTATGAAATTAGCTACCTTCTTTCAAAATTAAAGGTAGAAAAAGCAATGCAGAAAAATGTAATAAGTGTACAGGAAACAGAGGTTGTAGAAGAAGCTGCCAGAATCATGGCCGATCAGGAAATTGGCTGTCTTCCAGTAATGAACGGATCTTTACTAACCGGTATTATTACTGAAAGCGACCTATTTCGTGTATTTATTGATATGTTCGGCGCACGTCATGCTGGAGTTCGTGTTGCCTTCTGCCTGGATGAAAAACCAGGACAACTTGCAAAATTTACTCAAAAAATTGCTGAGGCAGGCGGAAATATTGTATCTGTAGTTACAGGTGAGTGCAGAGAAGTATGCAAACGGCAAATTACATGTAAAATTAGCGGTATAGACCTTACTGCTGTTCAAAAAGCCTTAACAGATATTGGCGCGGTTACAGAAGATATTCGTACTATAAAATAAACAAAAGGATTACCCAATTAAAGGTAATCCTTTTTTACACAGGTCTCAGTCATCTATAAGATGCATTAAACTATGCAGATATCTGAATTGTTCTTGGTTGTG
>CAZLNE010000123.1:0-5338 GCA_964560975.1 uncultured Treponema sp.
GCCTGCAATAATTTCAACAGCCTGCTTCATTAATTCATTACTCATATTATCAAGCATGATGCGGTCAACCTTACACGAAATTGCTTCTCGAACCTCATCAAGATTTCTTGTTTCAACTTCAATGTTGAAACGGTTTCCCCAGCATTTTCTAGCTCTCAAAACAGCCTCTGTTATACCGCCTGCAGCATCTACATGGTTGTCTTTTATAAGAATCATATCATATAAACCAATACGGTGATTTTGACCGCCGCCTGAGGCAACAGCATATTTTTGAAGTTTTCTCATCCCGGGAATCGTTTTACGGGTATCTAAAACAGCGGGCTTTCCATTTACCGCAGAAACAAAGCGGGAAGTTTTTGTAGCAATACCGGAAAGATGAGATATCAGATTAAGAGACGTTCTTTCCCCTGTTAAAATTGAAATAAGAGGGCCGGTTACCTTTGCAACAACATCACCCTTTTTAAGGAGGTCTCCGTCTTTGAATGAAGTTTCGACAACGACTTTTTTATCAAGACACGCAAAAACAGCACGAAACACGTCAATACCGCACAATACACCGTCATCCTTTGCTAAAAGCTTAAACACAGCCCGGGTTTTACGGCTAAAAATTGCATTGCTTGTAATATCCCCGTTTTTATCAAGATCTTCCTTGAGCGCATTCTTAATCAGCGGAATATAATCACGCTTTTGTAAAAAAGGCTTATTATTGGTAACGGAATTCATCAAAATGTCTTCTCCTGAAGTTTTATGTGAAATGAATTATGACTGTCAGGGAAAGAAGTGTCAATAAGAGCTAAACTCATACTGCTGGTTCCACGTAACATATACTGAATATAGTAATGCAATTCTGCAATACAAGATTTTACCAAGGAATTTTATTATTGATTTTTCTCTATACTGGATATAACATATGAGTATAGTAAAATATTTCAATACATAAAGAGGTTTAACATGTTCAAAGAAGCTCAATACTATGTGCAGCTGCAGGCTAAACGGCACGAACTGCTCATGGGAAAAGAAAAAACTGATTTTAAAATTCATCCGTCTTTTTTAGGAGGAGTATCCGAAGCGCGTTTCCATAAAGCCTATCTGGACCTATTCCGCATCTTCAAAAAAATATATGCCGATGCAAAAACAAACCCGGAATCTATGAACCTTCCTCTTTACAGGATCGATGAAATTCGCGCCATGGGTAATGAAGCCCGCGAAAGCTCCTTTTCTCTCCTGTGGTTTTCATCAGTTCTTTTTGCCCTCGGTATTGCAGGCACTATTACAGATGACAAACTTATAGTTACCTTAACCGGCTTCAAAACAGCGCTCAAAGAACACAAGCATAAAAAACTCGAACTCCAAATTCCGTATTTTGAAAAGCAGGGCTTTACCTTTACGAACTTTGATGGTAAAAAGTTCAGCACAAAAAATGAAACCTTCGCTGTCACCTACACCGCAAACCCCGATATATTCACCGTTCTCTGCGCAGCAGCCCGAAAAGTCAGTTTTGCAGAACATAACAAAAATAATCCAGGAACATTTGATCTTCACAGGCTTACCCAGTTCATCCAATTCCAAAGCACGCTTTTTCTCGACAACACCGATACTCTTCCTGACTACGATGACGACTATGTACTATCAGTATTAGAACACGATAACGATAAAGAGTATTACAAAGAAATGATGAGTTTTTTCCGTGAACAGGAATTGGAAGTTAAGCTTGATCCGGATCTGCTTAAAAACAGGCTTTACACCAAAAAAAACAAAGACAGTCTTAACTATTTTGAGTATACAGACTATCGGTATGGAAGAGACAATGAAAGCCGGCTCTTCTTCAGATTAAAATTGAACAATCTCAATTCATACATTGATTATATTCAAACACTCCCATCTGATATTAAACAGGCTTTCAAAAATGTCGGCTGCGGTCACTGTATGGAAAAATGTCCCCGCCGCCTTTGCTACACCATTGACGGAGAAAACAAAGAATCCTGTTCCTGTTTCAGCTTTCAATTTTGGTACCCGAATAAAGAATACATACCCTACTATAAAGAACTTTTTTTGAAAGAAAAGGCAGTTAAAGAGGAGCAAGATGAAACCAAAAAGAAAACATAACGGCTATTGACTAATAATTAGTAAGTATCCAGAATGGTCCTATGAACAGTTTTGATTTTTCCTCCAATTCCAGACTAATATCGCAGCTCAATTTTATTATTGAAATTGATAAAATAAAAAACATTTTAAGAAAGTCGCTTTTATTCGACGGTCTCCGGTTTGAAAATGACGCTGAACATTCCTGGACCATTGCCGTCATGGCGGTTCTTTTTCGCGAGTATGCAAATTTCCCGGTGGATATTGAGAAAATTGTATACATGCTTTTACTGCACGACATTGTAGAAGTAGATGCAGGCGACACTTTTTTGTATGCGGCTGACAGAAAAGATGCACACATAAAAGAAGAAAAGGCTGCACAAAGGATTTTCGGACTTTTAGAAAATGACCAAAAGGAAAAGTTTCTCGCTATATGGAATGAGTTTGAAGAAAGGAAAACAAACGAAGCAAAATTCGCAGCCGTCTTTGACCGGCTTGAACCTATTATTCAAAACTATGTTAACGAAGGCTTTACCTGGAAAAAGAACGGCGTTACCTACGACATGGTGTATACAGTTAATGAGCATATAGCAGAAGGCTCACAGGAAATCTGGGAATTTGTCAAAGCCTTAATTGACAGTGCGGCCGAAAAAGGATACCTGAGCCGATAATAAATGGAGTTTACTATGGGTCGAAAATTTCTAAGGGCAAATGTATTTTTCACCGCTCTATGCTGTCTTTTTCTAATGATGTCAGGATGCAGTAATAAAACTGCACGAAATATATCTGTCAGCAAACCACTGCTCTCATATTCTGTAGAAGAACATTCACTATACAGTACAATCTTAGAAAGAGAGATTCCTTATATTTTGTATGTACCAAAAGGCTACGGAGACGGAAAAGAGTATCCAGTATGGTACGCACTTCACGGTTCCGGATCCAACCAGACACAGTGGCCGGACAGCGGCATTATTACACTCTCAGATGCCCTGACCTCAAATAACGAAATAAATCCGCTTATTATGGTATTCCCATTCGTACAGGATGCATCAGCGAAAGAAATAAGAGAAGATTTAAAAGACGGAAAAATTGACGAAAGAAAAAATGATATTTTCATAACAAAAGAATTAATACCTTTTATTGATGCACACTATTTTACACAGAAAAAACGGGAGTCCCGCTTCATAGGAGGCTTTTCTATGGGCGGCATGTTGGCATTACGCATAGGTTTTCATCACCCGGATTTGTTTAGTAAAATAGGAGCATACAGTCCTGCAGTTCCTTCTCAGGATTACAGCAATACGCAGCTTGAAAAATGGCTTAACCCGAATGAAAAGACAAGCGGCATCAAAGATGTTATACAATACGCAAAAAAGAAAGGATACCGCAAATTGCAGGTGTATTTAGATACAGGAAAGAACAATGACCCTTTCCGTACCGGTGTAGAATCATTTCACGAAGCGCTTTTAAAACGCGGCATATCATCTTCGTTCGTACTCTATAACGGCGGCCACTCCCTGCAGAAAAACTATTTCGAAGATTATTTAAAATTCTATACAGGAAAATAAACTCATTCTGATCGAAGCTTTTCAGCAACCTTGTCTGCACAGTTTTCGCCGTCCATAGCAGAGGAAACTATGCCGCCCGAATATCCTGAACCTTCACCGGCAGGAAAAAGCCCCGAAAGAGCAGTACTTTCCATCGTAAGTTTATCGCGGAGAATTCTTACAGGAGAAGAAGAGCGGGTTTCAATTGCCACAAGAACAGCCTCGCGGCAGATAAAGCCGTGCATATTACGGTCAAATGAAAGAAAGCCTTCGCGGAGGCGTTCTGCTATTGAAGGAGGAATCCAGCTGTCGAGCCGTGAAGGAACAATGCCCGGAGTGTAGGAACATTCTGGAAGAGTTCTTGATGATTTACCGTCTATAAAATCTATGAGATTCTGAGCAGGAGCCGCTTGTCCCTGTCCGTTTTTCTTTGCTTCCTGTTCGAGCCATTTTTGGTAGCGTATGCCTGCTAGAACAGGGTATTTACCTTCCCGGAATTGCTCAGGAATATCTTCGCTTTTTGTTTCCACCACTATTGCAGCATTTGACCAGCGCGAATTGCGTCCGCTTGCAGACATACCGTTTACAACAATTTCATCGTCTGATGTTGCAGAGGGAACAATAAAACCGCCCGGACACATGCAGAACGAGTACACGCCGCGCCCGTCAGCTTGTGCAGTAAGCTTGTATTCGGCAGCGTCCAAATCTGCAGTATTTTTGGTACCATGATACTGAATTCCATCTATAATCGTTCTCGGATGTTCGACACGCACTCCGATAGCAAAGCCTTTTTCTTCGAGAAGAGGCTTACCGTTTGTTTTCCCCTTGCTTTCGATCTGAGCAAGAATCTCATATATATCACGAGCCGAATGCCCTGCGGCTAAAATCACCGCTCCTGCTGATACAACCGACTCTCCTTCCTTCGTCCGCACGCGGACTCCGGTTACTGAGCCGTTTGAAATTTCAAAACCGGTACAGATAGAACCAAAACGAATTTCTCCGCCGTGGTCTTCTATCGTTTGCCTCATACGATTAATAATATCGGGAAGTTTATCTGTACCAATATGAGGATGTGCATCGGTTAAGATAGAACTATCAGCTCCGTGGTATGCAAAGATGGAAAGAATACGGGAAATATCTCCTCTCTTGTTGGATCTCGTGTACAGCTTGCCGTCGGAAAAAGTACCTGCACCGCCTTCGCCGAAGCAGTAGTTCGAATCGCTGTCAACAATACCGCTCCGGGTGATTTTGGCAATATCGGCCTTACGGACTGAAGTATTCTGGCCACGCTCAAGAATAATGGGACGAAGCCCATGCTCAAGAAGTCTGAGAGCAGCATAGAGTCCTGCAGGACCGGAACCGACAATAACCACATCCTTTCCAGAGGACGAAGTCTCAACCTTTTTCCAAAGAGGGGTAAAGGAAAGTGTGCCTTCGGCAGGAGGTTCTTCACCAATGTACACAGTGTAGGCAAGATGAATCTTTACCTGACCGCGGCGCGCATCTATAGATTTTTTCTTAAATACAATCGCGGTAATATCAGCAGTTTTTATAGAAAGAGATTGAGCGGCCTTTGCCTTAATAAAAGAGGTATTGTCTTCCTCGCCGGGAAGCACGGTTATCGTAATGTTTGAAATCATAGTGAGAGTATACACTTTTTTAGCAAGCTTGTATTGTATGAAACAAAGCTTATAGTGCAAAAAAATCTA
>CAZLNE010000124.1:0-5311 GCA_964560975.1 uncultured Treponema sp.
TGGGGTCACTGGTTCGATTCCAGTATCGCCCAATATGAAGGCTGTGCATTCAAAAGAATGTTCAGTCTTTTTTTATTTTTAAAAAGACAGTATTAATTACTGGAAGTATCGACTTATACATATTAATTCTTAAGTGCTATTTACCCCACAATTCATTAATGCTCTGGTATTCTATTTTACTTGACGGCATATAAAAACTCACCTATACTTTTGATTAATGTAGAAAAAAATAGCAGGATATATATTCCGATTATCAGGAGTTATTTTGAAAAGTTCATTTTTACAGGGATCAAACAAAGGTATGAGTAGAAGCTTGGTCTTTCAGTTTTCTTTAAGGATGGGCTTAATAATAATCCTCATATTCACCGGATTAGCATTTTTATCCTATAGTTCTGTTGCCAAAGGTTCAAAAAGCAGTGTAACAAACAGCATAGTAAAAATGGTTCCAGTGTATGCAGACCTAATTGACTCATGGAATAAACAATTTATAAGTGAATTACATTTATATACACAGTCTGATTTCGTTAAAAATGGAGACGTGGAGGGAATTGTTGCTTGGATAAGGGAAAATCAAGACAGGCGTTCTCCTAATATCAGCAGTGTCTTTTTTACGGGCATGGACGGCATAGGAAGAAGTGATGCAGGAGTAGACATGAACCTAGCCGATAGAGAATATGTTATTCAGATGACAACAGAAGGAAAGGATCTATTTATAAGTAATCCTGTTAAATCTAGATTAGATGATTCTCTCATTTATCAGGTTTGCCTTGCTGCCTATGATAAAAATAATAAAAAAATTGGTTTCTTTGTCGGTGTTGTGTATCTCTCGCATATGCAGAAAATAATTGAACAGGTTAATGTAGGAGAGAATGGGTATCTTACAATACTTGATGGAAACGGTATTTGTGTAGGCGATATTAACAAATCATTACTTATGAAAGATTTTAAAGAGAGTGTTGATAAAAACACCATAATAATGGTTGAAAAAACAATAAAAAGAGAAACAGGGGTCGAAATAATTTTGAATGATTCGGCTCAAGAAATGTATGCTTTTTATGGGCCTATTCCAAATACATCCTGGTCAATTATTGCAAATTTACCGAGTGAAGAGGTTCACTCAATTGCATCAGGGCTTGGTAAAATAATGATTACGCTTTGCATACTCTTTGTTATTATACTGGTGGTAATAACGGCGTTTATAATTTGGACTAGTATTAGACCTTTAAAAATAGTAGATGCATCAATTCAGAACATTGCTTCCGGTGACGCCGATTTAACAAGGCGTATTGATAGTACAGTAAATAACGAGATAGGTTCAATTGTAAAAGGGTTCAATACCTTTATTAATACTTTACAGTTAATAATGTCCGACTTGAAAAAGTCCAAAAAAGAGCTTTCTGATGCAGGTATTAATCTTCATGGCGGCATAGAAAGCACCTTTATTGCTATTACTTCAATTCTATCAGATATAAATAGTGTAAAAAAAGAAATTACAAATCAGTCTGCAAGTGTAGAGGAAACGGCAGGGGCAGTTACAGAAATTTCGCAAAATATTGTTTCTCTTGAAAAAATGATAGAAAATCAGGCTAAGGGGGTTAATCAAGCCTCTGCGGCTGTTGAACAAATGATAGGCAATATTGGTAGTGTTAATAAATCAGTTGAACAATTAGTGCAATCTTTTTCAACATTAGAATCACGTTCAAATGAAGGAATAAACAAACAGGTGGAGGTGAGTGAGCAGATTGCTTTAATATCGAGTCAATCACAAATGCTAGAAGACGCAAATGCTGCAATTGCAGGTATAGCTAGTCAGACCAATTTACTTGCTATGAATGCTGCTATTGAGGCAGCACATGCCGGTGAATCAGGTAAGGGTTTTAGCGTTGTAGCTGATGAAATACGGAAACTTTCAGAAACATCCACAGCTCAATCAAAAACAATTGGGCAGGAGCTTAAAAAAATTCAAAAGTCAATTAATACAGTTGTTGAAACTTCTAAGCTTACAGCAAACGCTTTTATAAGTGTAGCAGAAAATATTAAAGAAACTGATTCTCTTGTCAATCAAATTAAGGGTGCTATGCTCGAGCAGTTATCAGGATCTCAGCAAATAGGAGAAGCTCTTCATATGATGAATGACAGTACTATAGAGGTTCGAACCGCATCTATAGAAATGAGTGAGGGGCAAAAAGCTATTTTAGAGGAAGTTAAACTTTTACAAGATGCAACGATGGTAATGAAAGAGAAGATGTATAAGATGGAAGAAGGTGCAAATAAAATAAATGAGACAGGAAGTTACCTAGACACAATATCTAAGACTGTAAATACTACCATTGATAAAATTGGAAATCAAATTGATCAATTCAAGGTTTAAGTATTAAAAATACTGTTTTAACACCAAATCAATAAAAAACTGCCCGAGAGGACAGTTTTTTATTTTTACTATATTAGGAGTTAATTCTTTCTACGTATTCATTTGTTTCTGTATTAACAAGGATTTTTTCATCTTGCTTAATAAAGAGCGGAACACGTACGGTTAGTCCTGTTTCTGTCACAATTGGTTTAGTAGCACCAGAAACGGTATCGCCTTTAATATAGTTTTCACTTTCTGCAACTATGAATGCCATCTTTTGCGGTATCTTAACATCAATTGCTGCTTCATTCCAAAGAACAATTGGATAAACTTCACCTTCTTTTAAGTAGTACTTTAAAGAATCATTAAGCTCATAGGGTACGTTTATAGTTTCAAAGCTTGCACTGTCCATAAAAACAAAGTTTTCACCATCTGAATACTGATACTGTGCATCCACTGTTTCTACTGTTGCATCTTCTACCATGTCCGGGGTTTTAATTGTTTGTGTTAATACGCTTCCATCTTTAAGGTTTTTCATTTTTACACGGGCAAAAGCAGTTCCTTTACCAGGGCTTACAAATTCCCTTTCTACAACAAGATATGGGCAATTTTTAATTAATAATACTGTGCCCTTTCCAATATCTCCGCCTCTAATCATATTAGTTCCTCACTTAGAAAATCTATCACGAAATTATAGCTAATAAAATGATTTGTGCCAAGGGCTAGGCTCGTTTCTTAATGAGACCATTTTCAGAGAAACTATAGTATCCGCTTGTGGAAACAATGAGATGATCCAGAAGCTGAATACCAAGCAAGTCACCGGCCTTCTCTAATTGCTTTGTTACAGCAATATCATTAACAGAAGGGGTAAAATTTCCTGATGGATGATTATGACAGACAATTATTCCACTCGCTCTCTCTTTTAGCGGTTCACAAAATATTTCCCTTGGATCTACAATAGCTTTTGTCACAGAACCGCAGCTTGTCATCCTCACCTTCATTATTTCATTTGCTCCATTCAGCGAGGCACAAAGGAAGGTTTCGGTTTGATGTAAAATGGCGTGTTCAAAAAAGGGTAGAATATCTTGAGGACTTCGAATGAGAAGCTTTGTTATTTTATGTTGTCTTTTACCAAGTTCAAGAGCAGCACACACTAAACCAGCCTTGCCCGGACCCATACCCGAAATGGAATACAGTTGTTCCTGAACAGTATCATTATGGGTTAAGCGTATAGTTTCGAGTACTTTTTGTGCAAGCGTTTCTACAGGGCAGGTTTTACTACCGCTTCCTAGTATGAGCATGAGTAATTCATGATCACTTAGGGTACTAATACCGTTTTTCTGTGCAATCTCACGCACATCCGGTTTTCCATTTGTTCTCCCAGTTATTATTTTTGTATCATACATAAGGTATCTCCCGCCTTTATTATTAGCTCATACCATCATGTTTTTAACTTGCATAAGCAAAATAAATCATATATATTTTATTCATGTATAAAATAAGTATCTTTTTATTATGTCTTGTGCTGTTTCAAGCCTGCCAAAGTCGAGTATCCTACGAAACTCGGCCTGATTCATCTACAGAACTACACAAAGAATTATCAATGTATATTTGCGATAGGGGACTTAAAACAGCAGATGAGCTTGTTTCTTTTTTCATAAGTTCGAATCCTGATGCAGATGTAAATAAGGTTATAAGACTGGCAAAACTGTATGTAAGCGAAGCCGATGAGGAGGGAGTTAATTCGGATGCAGCATTTGTGCAAATGTGCCTTGAAACCGGATTTTTGCGATTTGGCGGACTGGTAACTGAAGATATGAATAATTTTTGTGGTTTAGGTGCTATAAACGAATCACAACGGGGGCTTGTGTTTGAAACAGAGCAACTGGGTGTTCGGGCCCATATTCAACATCTTCATGCATATGGGTGTACTTCTGTTTTAAAAAATGATTTAGTTGATCCGAGGTATAAATACGTTATTCCAAGGGGAAAGGCTCCCACCATTTTTGAATTGGCAGGAACCTGGGCCTCAGACAAACAATACGGAAATAAACTAAATGATTTGTTGATCCGCTTGTCTTATTTTTAGTAAGCTTGATTAATCTTACTCTATAACAGCTGTCAGCCTATTTTTGTACCAATAAACTCTTGGTCATCTAAGATAGACTTAATATTTTCGATGTTTTTTCCACCGGCACAAATAACACTAATGCCGTCTTTTTCTGCTTCTTTACTTGCGATGGGGTCAAAGGGGGTATTTTTACCGGGTGTCCATTCATCCCCTACCATTTTTCTAAATTCAGCCCAGCTGATACTGTCTAAAGGTTGTGCATCCGGATTTTTTTTAGGATCATCAGTATAGACTTTTTCAATATTTGATAGGTTTATAACAGTTTTTGCATTGAATTTTTGAGCTAGAAGTACTGCATCGTTATCAGTCGAAAATCCCGGTTTCCATCCGGCTGCTATTAAAATTTTTCCTTTAAAAGCAGCGGCCTTTGTCGGGTCGTATACAACATCTTCAACACAAAGATCCGAAAATACAGCTTTGAGCAATTGCGCATTCAATCTCGTTGCCATGATGCCGATCCAGTCTGCTTGAGAACTGTTCGTACCGCTGGAGCAAATATCAGTATATGCTTTTTGATAGATTCGTGCAGGCCCGCCGCCGCCGACTACTAGTATTAGTTTTCGTTTTTCATCCTGTGTAAGCCAGTGACGTATCATGTATGCAAATTTTTTTAAGAAATCCGTGTCGGGTTCATGCGGTACTACTATCGAACCGCCGACTGATAATACTTTAATCATTATCTTCTCCAAAATATTAATATACACCCAGTACGTATACATTACTCCAAAATGAACTGTAGCTTTGTACCGCTGTTGATGTTTCTTCCCATATAGACGGTAACGCATATGTTTTAGGTCTGTATACTGTTTTTCCAACAAGAGTTGTTTGCT
>CAZLNE010000125.1:0-5278 GCA_964560975.1 uncultured Treponema sp.
AAACAAATACACAATTTTTATCCTGTAAAAGAACTTGAATACAATAAAAGACGTTTAGATATTAGAGTTGGAAACTGTGTACTTACCGAAAAAATTTTGGCAGGTTCAGTTTCTGTGAATTTCGCAGAAGCCAGCACCCATCCGGAATACATGACCTCTTCTGGATCAATGTCATGGAATTTACAAATGGATAAACAGATTCCCTATAATATAGGATATGGAACCTCTGCATTATTGCGTTTTTTGTGGCCTTTTGAAATGTACTGGCATGTACAGGGTGTTAAAACCTTATATGCAGGTACAATAAACTTAGATGGTGAAGAATATATTGTTACACCTCAAAAGTCCTTTGGTTATGCTGACAAAAACTGGGGCCGTGATTTTACAAATCCCTGGCTTTGGCTTTCTAGCTGTAATCTTATAAGTTTAATTAGCGGGCAGCGGCTTAAAAATTCCTGCTTTGATATAGGCGGCGGACGACCAAAGTTTTTAGGAAAACAATTTAAGAAAAAACTTTTATTCTATTTTAATCATGAGGGTGACGAGTACGAATTTAATTTTTCAAAATTTTGGAAAAGAAGCAGGGTTAATTTCAGTTTTACTCAAACTGCAGCCCTTACGCATTGGGCCGTGACTGCAGAAGATAGTAAATATTTTATAGATGTTGACGTGTATTGCAAAAAAAATGAAATGCTGTTTATAAATTATACTTCTCCTAACGGCTTAAAGCTTCATAATAATTTGTGGAATGGCGGTACAGGCTACGGTGAAATACGATTATACAAAAAAGTAAAAAAGAATCTTGAAACTATAGAACATGCTCGTATAGAAAATTGCGGGTGCGAATACGGCGAATACTAATACTTTAAAAAAAATTGACTTCTACTCATAATGCTGTTACTATTCTTTATATGAAAATTATAATGATCAGAATTAGAAAACCGCTTATTTGTATGTTGATGGTGTGTTTGTTTGTCTATGCTGCTTTCGGTGCAGGGAATAAAGAAGCTGCTTCATCTAGTAATAGAGGAAGGTACCTTTCCGATTTAGGCTATATAGTCCCTCCTGAAGAGATTCTTATAGAATCCTATATATCACAAGTTGATTATGATTATCCTCTTCCTTCAGAAGAATCAATTGGTATGTATATTAACACAGATACTAAAGATTCGTTATCATATGTTCAGATTGGTTTAAAAGGCCAGAAAATTGCTTTTAAAGACTTACCGCCTTTTAATGTAAGTTTTGTTATAGATAAAAGCGGTTCAATGTCTTCTCAGGATAAAATGGGCTGGGTGAAAGATTCATTTGATATTTTCATTAATAATGTTCGTGAAAAGGATTATGTTTCACTTGTTGTATTTGATACAAATGCTAAAGTTGTTATTCCTGCTACACAGATTAAAACCTATGAAGAAAAGCAGAAATTTCGTCAGCTTGTCAGGTCAATAGCTGAATCAGGCGGAACAAATGTGTATGACGGTCTTACACTCGGATACAATGAAGTAATTTTGAATTATAATAAGAGCTATATTAACAGGGTGATACTGTTAACAGACGGCATGCATAATTCCGGAGGAAAGACTAATGCTGATATTATAAATCTGGCCGCAAAGTATAATAATCTGGATATCAATGTGTCTTCTATTGCTCTCGGATCCAGTGCTGACATTAATCTTGTTGTAGATATGGCTGAAAGCGGCGGAGGAAGTTCCCGTTTTATTTCTGATCATGAGAAAATGGTTGAAACCTTCGGAACCGAGTTAGACCGTCTTCTTGTTCCTGCGGCACGTATGATTAGAATTTCATTGGAACTCGCTAGCGGTAGTATGCTTAACGAGACGTGGGGTTATAAAAACAAGTTATCGGGAAATACAGTCACCTATGAATTAGATACCATTCATAACGGCGATTATGAAACAATACTGGCAGAACTGTTTACTTCTTCGCTTAATAAGGAGGGACAACAGCTTGCTGTTCTATCAATAGAATATGTAGACAGCACAGGTACTCTTGTTCAGAAGCATAACATACCGGTCATGCTGAATCAGGAACAGATTATAGATAATAATCAAATATCAGACACCAGGGTTATGAGATCCGAAGCCTATGTAGTGTTTGGCAGGAAAATGATGGAGCTGGGTACAACGGCTCAAAAAATTGCTAAGATGCAGAATGAGTATGAACAGCTTTTAAATTTAAACCCTTCAAATCTTACACAGATAGATGCTTACGGGGAGCCGATCAAACTGCAGAAGGACTCAGTATCAAGTGCTCTACAGATGAAGCAAAATATAGTTACTGCATTGGAAAGCTCCTTGAAAATAGTTGAGTATCTCGAGTCATATGTAACCAATGTAGATAATGCTGTTCCTGGTGAACAATTCAAAGATGATTATGTAATTCTTAAAAACTATAAAACATCGTTTGAAAAATCTTTATCTTCATATAGAAGTGAAAATACTGTTCAAGAATGAAAACTTGCTTGCTTTTATTGCCGTTTATGCGTAAATTTATCGTATGAATTACGATAAATTTACCTTAAAAGCTCAAGATGCAATACAATCAGCTAATTCAATAGCTCAGCAGGAAGATCATAGTGAGATTGGTACTGAACATCTCTTATTAGCCTTGTTAGAACAAGAGGACGGAGTAATTCCTCCTTTGGTCGAGCGTATTGGTGTGAAATTAAATCACCTGATTGACCAAGTGGAAGAATTGTTAGACACCTATCCTCGTGTTACGGGAAGTGCTCAAATTCATTTTTCAAATGAAGCTTCAAAAGTAATAGCAAAGGCAGAAAAAGAGTGTGATTCATTAAAAGATGAATATGTATCGGCTGAACATTTTCTTTTAGCTATTGCCCAGTCAGAGGGAAGATGCGGCGCCTTACTAAAAAAAGAAGGTATTACACGAGATTCAATCCTTCAGGCCTTAAAATCAATACGCGGTAATCAGAGGGTTACAAATCAGGATCCCGAAGCTACCATGCAGGCCTTGGATAAATATTGTAAAGATTTAACTACTCTTGCTCGACAGGAAAAAATAGATCCTGTTATAGGACGTGATGAAGAAATTCGGCGCGTCATGCAGGTATTGTCCCGCAGGACAAAAAATAACCCGGTTCTCATCGGGGAGCCTGGTGTTGGTAAGACTGCAATTGTAGAAGGTCTAGCACGGCGTATTGTCTCCGGTGATGTTCCAGACAGTCTTAAAAATAAACAGCTTTTATCGCTCGATCTAGGAGCCTTGGTTGCCGGTGCTAAATTCCGCGGAGAATTCGAAGAACGTTTAAAGAGTGTTATTCACGATGTTCAAAAATCAGAGGGTAGAATAATTCTTTTTATTGATGAGCTTCATACCCTTGTGGGAGCAGGTGCCTCTGAAGGTTCAATGGATGCTTCAAACCTATTAAAACCAGCCTTATCTCGCGGTGAACTTCGCGCAATAGGAGCAACGACTCTTGATGAATACAGAAAATATATAGAAAAAGATGCTGCGCTAGAGAGGAGATTCCAGCAAGTCTATTGTGCAGAACCTTCAGTAGAAGACTCAATTGCAATACTTCGCGGATTAAAGGAAAAATACGAGGTTCATCATGGTGTTCGAATTCGCGATGAAGCCCTTGTAGCTGCTGCTGTTTTATCGAACCGCTACATTACGAGCCGCTTTCTTCCTGATAAGGCCATAGACCTTGTAGATGAGGCTGCAAGCCGCTTAAAAATGGAAATAGAAAGCCAGCCTACAGAACTCGATCAGGTTGAAAGAAAAATACTTCAGCTCACTATTGAAAAGCAGGCTCTATCAAAAGAGACTGATGAAGCATCTCTTGACCGGCTTGCAAAACTTGAAAAGGATTTAGCAGAATTAACATCAAAACGAAATGCGATGAAGATGCAGTGGGAAAATGAGAAAAAACGTATTGATGAAGGACGAGTATTAAAAGAACAGCTCGAACAGCTTCATCTTGATGAAATTCGCTACACAAGAGAAGGTAACCTTAATAAGGCTGCAGAAATTAAGTACGGACTCATTCCTGAACTGGAACGAAAACTTGCACAAGCTGCAAAAGATGCAGAAGAAAAACAGAGCAGGAGTCAAAAAGACGGCTGCACTGTTTCTGGAGGCAGGCTTTTAAGAGAAGAAGTTTGTGAAGAAGATATTGCCCGTGTTGTTTCAACGTGGACAGGAATTCCTGTTACTAAAATGATGGCAAGCGAGATGCAGAAATATCTTGAGCTTGAGAATGTGCTTCACAAAAGGGTTATTGGACAGGAAGAAGCTGTAACATCAGTAGCTGATGCTATAAGACGAAATAGAGCAGGTTTATCAGACGATAATAAACCCCTGGGAAGCTTTTTATTTATTGGACCTACCGGTGTAGGAAAAACTGAGCTTGCAAAAACTCTGGCGGACTTTTTATTTGACGACGAAAAATCATTAACCCGCATCGACATGAGCGAGTATATGGAAAAATTTGCTATGAGTCGGCTTATAGGAGCACCCCCTGGTTATGTTGGATACGATGAAGGCGGACAACTGACTGAGGCTGTTAGGCGAAGACCATACAGTGTCGTCCTCTTTGATGAAATTGAAAAAGCTCACCCCGATGTATTCAATGTTCTTCTTCAGGTACTTGATGACGGCCGTTTGACAGATTCTCAGGGCAGGGTAGTTGATTTTAAAAATACAATTATTATTATGACGAGTAATATCGGAAGCGATCTTATACTGCAGGCAGATACTAACGAGAAAATGAAGGCACTCGATATAAAAATTAAGGATATGTTAAAGGCTTCATTCAAGCCGGAATTTTTAAACCGCATCGATGAAGTTATAACATTCTCACGTCTCGATAAATCATGCGTTTCGTCAATTGCACGTCTTCAGCTTGACCGAGCTGCTAAACGACTTGAATCGAGAAGATTAAAGCTCCTGGTAACTGATAGTGCCGTTAACTTCCTTTCTGATGTCGGTTACGATCCATTGTTCGGAGCACGTCCAATTAAACGGGCGATCCAGACGTATCTTGAAAATCCTCTGTCTAAAGAAATTCTTGCAGGAAAGTATGAGGATGGAAGTACAATAACAGTCGATCATATAAAAGGTTCCGGAGAATTAAGCTTTTCGTAAATAACTTATTAAGACAAAAGCACTTCAGATGAGTTCTGAAGTGCTTTTTTATGATTATAGAAATTAAAATAAACTAAAACTTTTTAGAACTTAATTTTTTTTGAATTACCCTTATACATTTCTGAACGTAATGATTTTACATGTT
>CAZLNE010000126.1:0-5142 GCA_964560975.1 uncultured Treponema sp.
TTTTGAATATATCTTCTGAGTGTCCGCCTGGAATTGTTCCAATTGTACGTTCATTATGACCCATTTTTCCAAGAATCCTGCCGTCTTTGCTTGTAATACCTTCAATGGCATACATGGATCCATTGGGATTATCGGGCTCTTTTATTGCAGGTTTTCCATGTTCATCAACATACTGTGTAAAAATCTGTCCATTTTTGAACAGCTCTTTTGCAGTTTCCGAAGAAATAATAACTCTCCCTTCACCATGCGATATTGGTATCAGCTGAATCGAGTTCTCAATAACCGATTCATGTTTAGCCCAAGGAGATAGTGCTGAGCACACACGGGTTCTGCAAACTCGTGATATGTGCCGTCCAATGGTATTGTAAGTAAGTGTCGGCATTGTTTCATCTGTTTCTATAATCTTTCCATATGGTAATAGACCAACCTTAATTAAAGCTTGAAATCCATTGCAAATTCCAAGAATTAAGCCGTCTTTTGTATCAATAAGATTCATTAAAGCATCAGTTATACTACGCTCCCTAAGAACGTTTGCAATAAACTTTCCTGAACCATCGGGTTCATCACCTGCAGAAAATCCGCCTGAAAGAGCAAGAATCTGAGCAGCATTAAGTGATGTTTTTAGTTCATGTAAGGATTCTTCGAGAGCAGTGCTTGTGTGGTTTCTAAAAACGATGATTTTAGTTTGGGCTCCTGCAAGATTGAAGGCACGTGCCATATCGTACTCACAGTTTGTTCCAGGAAAAACAGGAAGAATAACGAGGGGTTTTGCTTTTCCTAAGGTGTAAAACCCACTGGGGTTTTGTGAGAGCATTTTTCTTTCCTGCTTAAGAGATTTGTGAATACTCTGCGCAAATAGCGGCATTTTTTTACCTTTAGGCAGAACTGCTTTTACTTCATTTACTCCCGAAATAGGTTTAAAGACTGTAGAAAGAGGCTTTTCCCAGGCATTTTTTGCTTCTTCCAGAGAAATAGATACTTTTTTACTCTGCTGTAAAGAAGAGGCGAGAGAAATATCTATTCTTTGTGCTTCCTGTGTGCTTCCAATATACAACCATTTATACTTGGAGGTATCAAGCTTTTCTTCAGTTTCTATAATAATTGTGCCGTACATTGGTACAAAAAGTAATTCCTGGATTGTACTTTCAACAGTACAGCCAATATGGCTGCCAAAAGTCATTTTAGAAAGAGCCTCTGCTAATCCGCCTGCACCTACCGGGTACATCGCTCTAATTTTGCCTTTAGAATTAAGATTTTTAATGTGCTTTGCATTTTCTTTAAATGCTTCAAAGTCGGGTTCTAATAATTCGGAATACGGCTGAATTGCAGCATAGATATATGATCCGGCTTTCTTAAACGACCCTGATATAATATTTTTTACATCTTCTGTGGTAACTGCAAAAGAAACGAGGGTAGGAGGTACAGTGAGTTCCTGGAATGAGCCTGACATACTGTCCTTTCCGCCGATGGCTGCAGTACCCATAGATTTTTGTGCTGCAAGTGCACCAAGGAGTGCCGCAGCTGGTTTGCCCCATGCTTCCTTTGAAACCGTACGTTCAAAATATTCTTGGAAGGTTAGCCGTGCTTTTTCCGGGTTACCTCCTAAGGATGTTACTTTAGCTAATGACTGAAGAACGGCTGTTTGCGCTCCATGCCAAGGGCTCCATTGAGAAACTCTTGGGTCATAACCAAAGGTCATGATGCTTGCAGTATTTGTTTCTTTAGGACTTAATACAGGAATTTTTGCGACACAGCCTGATTCCGGTGTGCTTTGCTCAGTACCTCCCATTGGAAAGAGTACCGATGATGAGCCGATTGAACCGTCAAACCGCTCAGATAATCCGCGCTGTGAACAGCATGCCAGATCTTTGAGGTTTTCAAGCCATGCTCTTTTTATAACATCGCTCTTATTAGTCCCTCTAGATTCTTCGTTTAGGACGAGCTGAACAGAATCGAGCGGTCTGCAAAGCGGAGAGAAAATTCTGTTGGGGTTAGTTATTTTTGCACTTGCGCTGCGTTTTGCTCCTGCTGTATCTAAAAAAGACCTGTCAATATCAACAATAGTAGAACCTCTCCAGGTCATGACGAGGCGGTTAGTATCGGTAACCTTTGCAATAACTGTAGCAAGCAGGTTTTCTTTAGAAGCTTCTTGGATGAGTTCTGCAGCATCCTTTTCGCGGACAACAATTGCCATTCTTTCCTGAGATTCTGATATTGCCAGTTCTGTTCCGTTTAAGCCTTCATATTTTTTAGGTACAGCATCAAGGTTAATTTCCAGTCCGGGTGCTAATTCTCCAACAGCAACCGCCACCCCGCCTGCTCCGAAATCATTACATCTTCGTATCATACCAGAAACTTTCGGGTTCCTAAAAAGGCGTTGAATTTTTCGTTCTTCAACCGCATTACCTTTTTGAACCTCAGCCGCAGCTGTTGAAACCGATTCAGTGGTATGAACCTTGGAAGAACCTGTTGCGCCTCCAATACCGTCTCTGCCAGTACCGCCGCCGACAAGTACTATATAGTCGCCTTTTTCCGGGACCTCTCTCATAACAGTATGAGCAGGTGAAGCTGCAATAACAGCACCTAATTCCATTCTTTTTGCTTCAAAACCAGGATGATAGATTTCTTCAACCTGTCCAGTTGTTAGACCGATTTGATTACCGTAAGAGCTGAAACCTGCAGCAGCTTCTCTTGTGAGCTTCATTTGAGGAAGTTTTCCTTCCCTTGTTTTTGAAACGGAAACAGTGGGATCTGCAGCTCCTGTTACACGCAATGCCTGATACACCCATGATCTGCCTGATAATGGATCTCGGATAGCGCCTCCTATACAAGTTGCAGCACCGCCGAAAGGTTCTATTTCTGTAGGATGATTATGTGTTTCGTTTTTAAACATTAAAAGCCATTTTTCAACAGCCTTTGCGCCTGTGCTGCTGTCTTCTGTGTGAACATCGATGTAAATAGAACAGGCGTTTATTTCTTCTGATAATTCTATATCCTCGAGTTTTCCGTGTTTTTTAAGATACTTTGCACCAATAACCGCCATATCCATGAGTGTTACTGGTTTGTCTGTTCGGCCGGAATATAGTTCAGTTCTCATAGCCTCATAGTTTTCTAAAGACTTTTTAAACAGCTCACTAAAATAGCCGTCTTCAATTTCTATATTTTCGAGTACAGTGTTGAATGTTGTGTGGCGGCAATGATCCGACCAGTAGGTGTCAAGAACCTTTACTTCAGTTTCTGTCGGGTCTCTACCTTCATTTCTAAAGTAATCTCTCATGAACAGTACGTCGGCACTATCCATCGCAAGACCCATTTTTTGCCGATAGGAGTCTAATTCTTTATCTGAAAAACTGATAAAACCAGTCTGGACTGCAATAGAAGAAGGTTCCTCAGTTTTCATTACAAGGGATGCTGGTATTTCGAGAGATGCCTGCCGGGAATCAACAGGGTTGACGACGTATTTCTGTATTTTATCAATATCGGATGCAGCAATCGTTCCGCTTATGATCAGCATTTTCGCACAACGCACTATAGGACTGGAGCCTTCTGATGCAAGCTCGCTCATAAGGAGGTTTAAACACTGTTGTGCTGAATCTGCTCTCTGATCGTACTGTCCAGGCAGATACTCCCATGCAATGACAATATCGTCTTCTTTGAGAGGAATATGATTTTTATACAGAATGTCGCTTTGCGGTTCTGAAAAAATCCGGCTGCATGCCTTATCTGCAACCTCGGTGCTGATATTCTCAACATCGTAGCGGTTTACATATCGTATGTGCGATATTCCCCGTATTCCAAGGAAATTAGTAAATTCATTTTCATAACGTTTTGCTTCATTTTCAAAGCCGTTTTTTCTTTCAATATATATACGAAACATCTTTTAATTATAAAGGAAAAGAATAGATTTATCAATGAGGCTTTTGGGTGAATAAAAAAAATATTCTTGACGATATATCTTAGCGTACTTTATAATGATAGGAATAGTGTATTTAAGGGGAGAGTCGAATGAATATTTTCAGGTTTTTAACCATCAAATTTGAAGACAAAGATTTTATAACAAAAAGGAAGGCCCGTGTTTTTCTTTTTTATAGCGGTTTTATGATGGTACTACTGACGCTCTTATTTTTCCTGTATTCTGTGATGCCTTTATCTTCAGAGCTGCAGAAAAAAGGGTATTTAGGCGCCGGCGCAATTACTTTTCTTGTGTTTACAAGTGTCTTTCTTTTAAGAACGGGTAAATTGGATCTGGCAGTGTGGGCGTATGCACTTCCTACGATTCTAGTTACCATTGTTCTTCGTTTTATAAATGGCCGTAATTCACCGGATACGGCTTTTACTACCTATATATTTTATATGCCTTATTTAATCGTGTACGTTGCTGTATTTGGTAAAAAATGGCAGGTACTTCTTGTTACCTTTGTGTTTACAGTGACAAACTGGATTGTCTGGTTTCTTGTCAAAGATATTAATCATGTTTTCGATGCTTCTTTATCCACAGGAATTATTAACAGTACTATGGGCCTTTTGACGACAGGAATTCTTGCTTACTCTCTTATTAGTATAATGGAAAACTATACACACAGGCTGGAAAAAGATTCTGAAGAAGCGGCGCATAAGGTTGAAAATATAAAATTAGCATTGGATACTGCAAGGTCTGGTTTACAAACCGGTGAAACACTCATAAAAGAAGCGGATTCAATGACTACAGCTGCTTTTGCGATCGGTACAAGTATTGAAACCATGCGGACTGATGTTGATTTTTTGAGACAGGATGCTTTACGTACAGCTTCTGCAAATGAAGAGGTTTCCCGCTCTGCAGATGTCCTTACTTCTTCAACAGAGCAGTATCAATCAATGACAATGAAGGCTTCCAAGGCTGTTGATCAGATGAATACATCTCTTCGTGTTATTTCTGATATTAGTACTAAAACCCGGGACAGCGTTGAATCATTGACGCGCAGTATAAATGACGGAATGCAAAATGTGCAGGATTCTACAGTTACTATTGATTCCCTTATATCAAGCGGAACTTCATTACAAAATGTTGTTTTGGTTATATCAGCTATTTCTGAACAGACAAATATTCTTGCAATGAATGCCGCAATAGAAGCCGCTCATGCTGGAGAAAGCGGTAAGGGTTTT
>CAZLNE010000127.1:0-5077 GCA_964560975.1 uncultured Treponema sp.
AAGAGATTCCTCTTTTTCAGAAACAGGAGGCTGAAGCATTTTTAGGGAAAAATCTTCCAATTCTGAAGAAAAACAAGCGTCTTTTAGCAAAAAAGAACCAATACTTGTACGGCGCAGTTTTATTAAGTGTGCACAAGAAGAACAAGCATAGGCAATATCCCTGGCAAGAGAGCGAATATAGGTACCCTTAGATACCGAGACACAAATGTGTGCGTAGGTAACGGAATCATCATTATCAACTTCTATAAGACTAAGATCAAAAATTGTTATAGAACGGCTCTTCATGTCGACCGTCTTGCCTTTACGCGCAAGATCGCTTGCACGTTTTCCATCAACATGTAATGCTGAATATAAGGGAGGAATTTGTAATTGATCACCTTTAAACTGAACTAATACATTTTCAATATCCCGCTTGGATGGCAGGGGTGCAGTTTTTATTTCTTGTCCGTTAGGATCAAGGGTATCTGTTTCAACACCAAAACGAATAATTGCTTCATAGGTTTTATCGAAATCTGTTATGTGACTTACAAGGCGGGTCATACTTCCGGTAAGGACAACTAAAAGCCCGTCAGCAAAACTGTCAAGCGTTCCAGTATGTCCTACCTTCTTTGTATGTAAGGCATGTTTAATATCCCACAGGGATGAAAAACTCGTTATTCCAGCTTTTTTTGCGTATAAGATTATGCCGGAGTCAGATACTTGCAAATGAACTATTCCTCCGTTCGCGATGCATGAATTTCTTTTTCCGCTTTCTCAAGTTCTTCTAGTTTTTTGACCATTTCGAATCCCTCTTGAATGCTCTTATCCATAACAAAACTCAACTTAGGAAACTGCCGGAGCGAAAGTTTTTTAGATAGTGTGGTTTGAATAAAACCTGCTGCACTCCCTAAACCCTTAACGCCCTTTTCAGTTTGCTTATCGTCCATAAAACTTGAAACATACACCTTAGCGTATCCAAGATCACCAGCAACTTCTACCCTATTAATACTAAGAAAGGTAGAAACGCGCGGATCTTTGATTTTACGAAGCAATATCATCTGAGAAATTTCTTCTCTTATTTGCTCTCCAAGTTTTTCTAAACGAAACTCTGACATATCTTCCTCTTACTACAGATGCAATTATGCTTCTGAAGTCTTTCCTGCTTTTTTTAGTTCTGCTTCTTTTTGTGCAAGCAATGTTTCACCAAGTTTTCTAGCTACTTCAACATACTCGAATACTTCAAATTGGTCGCCAACCTTAATATCCTGCCATGAATCAATACCGACACCGCATTCAAAGCCTGCAGTAACTTCTTTTGCCTCATCTTTAAATCTCTTAAGAGAAGTTACCTTACCGCTATAAATTACAATACCTTCACGGATAATATTTACGCTGCTTGTTCTCTTTATTAAACCCTGTGTTACATATGAACCCGCAATCGTACCAATCTTGGGAACCTTAAAGGTATCGCGTACTTCAAGCATACCGATAACTTCTTCTTTAACATCCGGTTTCAGCATGCCTTCCATAGCAAGGGTTATTTCTTCCACAGCCTTGTAAATAATATTATATTTACGAATATCAACTTTTTCCTGATCAGCAATAAGTTTTGCCTTAGGAGTAGGTCTAACATTAAATCCAATAATGATTGCATTAGAGTCTGCAGCAGCAAGCATAACATCACTTTCGTTGATAGCTCCGGCTGATGCATGAATAACTGCAAGACGAATATCTTTTGTACTAAGTTTTTCTAAAGACTGTTTCAAAGCCTCTGCAGAACCTTGCACGTCAGATTTAATTATGACCTTAAGTTCCATACCTTCACCGGCATCGATTGTTTCATAAAGATTATCGAGAGTTATCTTTCTAACACTCTTTGCATCTTCAAACCGTTTTAATTCCTGCCGTTTGTCTGATATAGCACGCGCTATTTTTTCAGTTTCTGTAACCTGAAAAGGATCTCCCGCCATAGGCATTGCTTCAAGACCGAGTATTTCTACAGGCATACTTGGAGTGGCTTCATTAATTTTTTGACCAAGATCATTAAAAATTGCACGCACACGACCTGCATAAACACCTGCAACGTAGGGATCTCCCATTCGTAAGGTACCGCGTTCTACAATTATTGTTGATACAACACCGCGTCCGTGATCTATACGGGATTCTACAATCTTTCCTTCTGCTCTGCTGCTGTAATTTGCCTTAAGCTCAAGAATTTCAGCCTGAAGTAAGATGGCATCAAGAAGATCGTTTAATCCTTCTTTCTTAAGAGCGCTTATATGAACAAACTGCGTTGATCCGCCCCATTCTTCAGGCATCAATCCCATTTCAGATAATTGTGTTTTTACCTTATCGGGATTTGCCTCAGGTTTATCAATTTTATTAACAGCAACAATGATAGGAACATGTGCATCTTTTGCATGGTTTATAGCTTCAATAGTTTGGGGCATAACACCATCATCAGCTGCAACTACAAGAACAACAATATCGGTAACCTTTGCTCCGCGTGCACGCATCATAGTAAATGCTTCGTGTCCGGGAGTATCAAGGAAGGTAATTTTACCCTTTGGAGTGTCAACCATATACGCACCAATATGCTGGGTAATACCGCCAAATTCTGTTGCAATAACGTTTGCACTTCTAATAGCGTCCAGTGTTTTTGTCTTACCATGGTCTACGTGACCCATGATTGTAACAACAGGAGGCCGGGAAGCCATATCTTCTTCCTTATCTTCCTGACTTGCTATGACGGTTTCATCATAGAGACTTATAATGTGAACATCACAACCGTATTCAGAAGCCAATAATATTGCAGTATCTGCATCTATTGACTGGGTTATTGAAACCATCATGCCCATAGTCATTAGTTTACCGATCAATTCAGATGCTTTTAGATTCATCTTTTTTGCAAGATCAGAAACAGATATTGTTTCCATAATATCAATTTTTTCCGGTACAGGATTTATCTTTTGAGACTGCTTTTTTTTCTGGTTATAGAGCTTGTCCTGTATATCATCTTCCCTATCCTTACGGGAATAAACTGTCTTTTTTGCCTTAAAAGTTTTCTTAGCGGGAATTTTTTTATTTTCTTCAAGCGGTGCAGAATTATTTCCTCCGAATCCAGGCTTCCCTGGGAAACGACCGGGGCCGCCGGGGCCTCTATTTTGGCCGCCTTGATAACCACCCTGTCCACCAGGTCCGCGGTTTTGTCCGCCCTGGTAGCCGCCAGGACCTCCGGGTCCGCGATTCTGTCCGCCCTGATAACCGCCGCCTTGATAACCGCCGGGTCCGCGACTTTGTCCACCCTGGTATCCGCCGCCCTGATAGCCGCTGGAATTACCCGGTCCGCGATTTTGTCCGCCCTGGTAGCCGCCGCCCTGATAGCCGCTGGAATTACCCGGTCCGCGATTTTGTCCGCCCTGGTAGCCGCCGCCTTGATAGCCGCTGGAATTACCCGGTCCGCGGTTTTGTCCGCCCTGGTAGCCGCCTGAGCCTTGGTATCCGCCTGAGCCTTGGTATCCGCCTGAGCCTTGATATCCGCCTGAGCCTTGATATCCGCCTTGACTACCTGAGTTACCTTTATATTGGTCACCCTGAGCCCCTGGTGCGCCGCGGTCGCTTCTATTTTGATAGCCTTCTCGAGCCTGAGCTCCAGTAAAGCCGCCTTCACGTCTCTGTTGAGGATTGCGGTTATCTGTTCTTTCTCTGCCCGGTGCACCATCTTTACGAGCACCCTGTTGTGGATATCTCGTTTTCGTTTTGTCTGCAAGATTTCCCTGCTTAACATTTGGCCGTGGAGGGCTCAACTCAATTGATACAACCCCACGAGGCTTTGAAGAAGCCGAATTATCAGCCGATTTATCGGGAGAAGATGTATCGTGTACTGAGGCTGTACTTTCTTTTTTATCATGAACAGAGTCAGGTACCTGTTGAGAATTATCCTCTTCATGTGCACTTTTATGCGCATTTACGACTGTCTTCTTCTTAACAACAATCACCTTCTTTTTCTCGTGAGAGTCTGTACTAGAAAAATCCTTTTCCTGAGACTCACCTGCTGAACTCGAAGGGGTATCATTTTTTTGTTTGTTCAAAATAAACTTTGGTTTGTTTTCTACATCTTCCGCCATATACTATCCTACTCTTCGTCCTCAAATTCAAAGCTAAGACCAATACCACAATTGGGACACGTTGTCATATCGATTGTTATTTTTCCACCGCATTCAGGACATTCATATTCTTCATCTTCAGAATAATTGTTACCTTCTGCCTGTTCTTCTTGTTCATTCTCTGCATTATCAGTTGAAATTACAGGTTCAGCATTTTGATCAAAAGAATCTTCTTCCTGATCAAATTCTGCTTCATCTTCTACTGCCAGAGAATTAATTAATACATTAACCGCATCAAGCTGCTCAACGGTTAATCCTTCAATTGAATCTAACGAGCCTTCTTCCTGTGCATTCAGGAATTGTTCAATTGTGTCAATTCCCTTTGATGAAAGAACTTCAATAACTGTCTTATCAAGACCAGGAAGCTCAGAAATTGCTGAAATTTCTTCATATTCATCTATCTCAGCAAAGAGCTGATTAGCGGCACGCCGTGATTCAGCAATGAGAGAATCAAGTTCTTCACATTGATCCTCTGTTTTTACATCTATACTCCAGTCTGCAAGTCTATTTGCAAGACGGACATTCAAGCCCTGCTTACCAATTGCAAGAGAAAACTGAGTCTCTGGAACAACTGCAAGCGCCTGCTTTTTCTCTTCATCAAGAATAACTACCGCAGATACCTCTGCAGGAGATAAAGCATTTTTTATAAAAACACGCGGATCCGGATCATATTTCAAAATATCAATCTTTTCACCTTCAAGTTCCCGTATAACTGCCTGAATACGAACACCTTTTAGACCAACACAGGCGCCAACAGGATCTACATCTTCACGATGAGATAAAACAGCTATTTTTGTTCTGTATCCGGGTTCGCGAACAATTTTATGCACTTCGACAATTTTGTCATAAATTTCCGGAACTTCGAGTTCTATTATTGAACGGACAAAATCCGGATCGTTTCTAGATAAAACGACCTGCAAACCGGTTGATGT
>CAZLNE010000128.1:0-5049 GCA_964560975.1 uncultured Treponema sp.
GATACAGATAAGAGAGCAGACTGTAATGGGGAAGGGACTTTATCTGCTATGCTTGAAATTGGGTAATGGGCCCTTACTTCAAAGCCGAAGCTTGTCCCGTTTTGCAGCATATAATCCCATGCAATTATGAGGCATGGATATAAAAAACGCAGGTTTTGCCAATAATACGTATTCATTTTATCTATATCAGGTTTTTCTTCTTCTGGTACAACTGTTTCTGCAAATCCATAGCGGGCTAGCATCGATATTCCTAGTCCTACAGAAAAAATTGAGTTTTGTACAGGAAAGAGGAACATTACCGGAATATCGAGTAGGGCATGAAGTGTATAAGCCGTTCTTTTTTCTAAAGCCCCAGGAAGAGCCTTATCATTAATCCAAATGTAGTACGAAGCCCAGCCTTTTATGTATGGAGCAAATGATATTCGATTTTTAAATAGAGGAAGATTGCCTCCTACACCTATTGCAAAAGATATGGGTGAAGGAGAGGTGGAAAGTCCTTCTGCATTATAAAATAGTTGGGGTCCTGCTGTAATGAAAACAAAGCCTTGCGGTAACACTTGTGCAGCGGTATGTTCCTGACTGTCGTTGCTATTTACTGAGTTTTGTTGACTTTGAGCTCCTGCAGGATTTTCAATTTCCTGCACAAAGACTTGCCATAAAGAAAAAAACAGGAGGACTATAAAAATGCTTTTTCGCATACATTACCTCTTGGTTAATGTTAGTACAAGATTTCCTTCAGGTCAACTGTTAAAAATCCGCTTCTGCCGGTCTCGTAGAAGCTTCCCTCTTCCCAGGAAATATACAAGGTTGTTCCGCTTACTCCAATGTTTCCATAGGTAAAACCGTTGGGAAGTTTCGGAAGTCTAAAGGCGACCGGATCACCGTTAGCTAAAATATGATTATTAGGAAGGGCTCCTGCAAAAAAGCATGTTCCGTCAGCAAAAATTGCGAGCGAAAAGGTGTCTGCTAATAATGCTTGGGATGGAAGAGGTGTATCGGTTTCTGCAGAGCCTCTTAGATAGGTAACTGCAGAACCGCCGTCCGGTAGTGCAACCGATGCATAAAAAGGGAAATTTACAGGCAGTCTTTTATACAATTCTTTTAAACGTGCTGGTGCAGAGGCGAATGGAGCAGGTGTAAGCATTTTTCTGTACTCACCTGCAGAAATAGTGTTTGTTTCAAGAACAATATTTCGTTTTGCAGGACTAAACTGCACGAGGGGCTCATAGGAAAAGAAGTTTATATAGTCGAATTTTGTTTTATCATTGGTTTCTGTTTTTACAGAAGCTACCCATATACCTGCAGTATATTGTACATCGGTTACTTGTGCTTCATCCATTACTTGCAGATCTTTCGTATATAAAAGCGGCAGAAAGATTGATGTTTCCGGGTGAAACTGCACTAAAAAGGGCAGACTTTCGATAATTTTGTCCTTGCTGCTGAAAAAAGAGTTTCTGTAAGTATGAAAAACCGGGAAACCATCAACACATACTAGTGAACCGGCCGTCAGTTTTGAAAAAAGTTGTGTATCTCCGGCAAGAACGGCTTTCTTTGGAAGAGAAGGTTTAGCAATTAGTAAACCGGATCTGTTTACTGTAAAGTAAACATCATATTCTTTTGAATCGTTTTTAACTGATAATGAGCTCGATATTCGAATGGACTCGGTCCAAGGCTTTTTAAGAATCTGCGGTGCATTGTAGGGGGTATCAATATTAAAAAAGGATGCACCTGAAAAATAATACCATGTATGAGAAGGTTTTTGCGCAGGTTGTGACGGTAATTGCCGTGCTTGCGGTTCTTGGGTTTGTTGAACAGGGCGGTTTACGCTCTTAGACCGGCTGCAGGAAAAGAAAAAAATACTTGTAACAATAAATAGTAAAATAGTTCGCAGTTTCATAAAATAATAGTGTACTGTGACTTATTACTTAAGGCAAGCGTTTTATAGAGATTTTGAAGTGAATATTCCTTGTGCAATATCTGCTGCGGCTCTGTCCAGATTACACGAATAAGGGTCTGTATACCTGCTTAAAGAATTTAGTAATCTTTGCCAGTTAAACCTGCTGCAAAGGTTCATCGCTTGTTCACTGCTGCTCTTGCTGCACGTAAGTATTTTAAAAAAGACCTCTGATGCTGCACTGTCAGATGCGTTCATTTTTTCAGAAAAAGGAAATATCAGGCCGAAGTTCTGATTAATTACTATACGCTCTCTAATACTCAATGAGTCATTCAGCCGCAACCGTACTGGAAAAACACAATGGATAGGTGCTTCAATAATAATATCGGTTAGGAGCTTATCAATTTGAATACTGATAATATTTCCCTTTGCATCAGCATATTCACAGATCCATGATGTTTCTGCCTCCTGCGCAAGATACTGAGAGGGGGAAATGGTGTAAAAGACAGTATCGGGATGGAAAAAGATTTTGTCACAGCTGAAAATGATAAGCGGCAAGATTAACAGCAGTAGTGTAATGTGTATTTTATACTTCATAAATATCTCCATATATCACTTATAGACCGCACACGGCACTTTTTGTCGTTTTTTTAATAAAATTTTCGGAAAAACGAAAAAAGGGTATCAGTATTGAAGCTTATGCTGTAATATTTTTCAAGAAAATAGTATAAATTGCAAGAAAATGTTAGAAAACCGCAAAAAATGCAAAGAAGTACTTGCATTTAAATTATTTTTTTTGTATTATAATAACTATAAGAAGGTATCACCTTTAGTGTGATACGTACGGGCTATGAATAGTCTTAGCTCATTATACATGCATGATAAGCACATCTAGTATCGCCTTTAATTAATCGGCTTTGAGCCGTTCATCTAATAAAATCAAACATTTTTTAGGTTAAGGTTTTCTGCGGTTCCGATGTCATAACATGCAAAGGAAACAGTATGGAAACTATCTCTTTTGAAGACCTTGGTCTTGATGCCGCCACCCTTGCGGCCGTCGAGGCAAAAGGGTTTGAAACACCGTCACCTATTCAGGTATTAGCCATTCCCCGTCTTATTGACGGCGACGCCAACGTTATTGCGAAAGCACGAACAGGGACTGGAAAAACTGCTGCATTCGGGCTTCCCCTTGTACAGAAAATTAGAAGCGACTCAGGCTTTCCACAGGCCCTCGTTCTAACTCCTACAAGAGAATTAGCCTTGCAGGTTTGTAAAGAAATCGAGTCGTTAGCGACTGGAAGATTCCCCCGTTTAACTTCTGTGTACGGCGGACAATCGATGAGCGAACAGCTGCGCGCCCTAAAACGCGGAACTGAAATCGTTGTCGGTACTCCAGGGCGTGTTAAAGATCATCTGGAACGCGGATCTTTAAAACTTGAAAACATTTCTTATTTCATTCTTGATGAAGCTGATGAAATGCTCGACATGGGTTTTATTGATGATATTGAGTTTATCTTTTCTAAGGCAAACCCGAAAAGCAGAATATTGCTGTTCTCTGCAACAATGCCTCCCCAAATCCTAAAGATTGCCTCAAAGTTTATGGGAGACTACGAAATTGTTGAAGAGGAAGAAAGACCCGAAGAGCCCTTATTAACAGAACAACGTTACTGGGTTGTCCGTGAGAGCGAAAAAATTGAAGCACTTGTGCGCTTAATTGATATTTCTCCGGATTTTTACGGACTAGTTTTTACCCAGACTAAATCTGATGCGGATTCAATTTCACGTCAGCTTGATGAACGCGGATACGAGGCTGCTGCCCTCCACGGTGATATTGCACAAAATCAGCGTGAAAAGATCTTGTACCGGTTTAGAAACAAAAAAACACGAATATTAGTTGCAACTGATGTTGCAGCACGCGGCATAGATATTGAAGGATTAACTCATGTAGTAAATTATGCGCTGCCTTACGACGGCCCCACCTACGTTCACAGAATTGGACGAACAGGACGGGCAGGTGCAAAGGGCTTGGCATTTACTCTAGTGAGACCCGAAGAAAGAAGAAGAGTCGATTATCTTAAACAGTTTTCTAAGAAAGCAACACTGGGCGATTTACGGGAAGATACCATTCCCTCAGTTGATCAGGTGCTTGCCGTTAAAAGACAAAGGCTGTTTGATGAAATGAAAACTTCTTTAGGTATCAATGGACAGGAAGAAGGGGATGGAGCTGCTCTAAGCGCTGCTGAACCTTTCCTGTCAATGGCAGAAGAATTATGTGCTTCAGGTAACGCAACAGAGGTACTGGCGGCGGTTTTAGCTCAAAGCTACGGACGCGCTCTGGATCCCTCCCGTTATGGTGATATATCGTCGATGAAGGCTCAAGCCTCACTGGGAAAACAGGTTCGTATTTTCGTTCAGCTTGGACGGAAAGACGGCTTCGATGCCCGCGAGATAGCATCCTACTTCAGCGGTCTTTTAGGCATTCCGCCAAGAATGGTTGACCGCATCGACACAGCACAAAACTTTACCTTAGTAAGTCTGCCCTATCAGGCAGGTATGGATATACTGGAAAAAGCAAAACGCGACAGCACGCTGCCCCATATGCATCTTGATTCAAAGGATTCCGAATCATTCGGCAGATCCCGTCCCCGTTCTTCTGAAGGCCGCTCAGGCGGATCTGAAGCTAGACGCGGCGGCAGAAGAGGAAGCTACGGCGGAGCTCAGAAGAGCTACTCAAGCGGCGGAAGCGGAAGCAGAAGAAATTCTTCTCCATCAGCAGGCCGCGGGTTTTCTTCTGAAAAACCGAGAACCAGTAATGCCTCGCTGTACAAAAAAAATGCTGTAAACAAATAATCCGCAGATTTATCGGAAAAAAATTACCACAGATGGTCACAGATAGCCGGTAAGAATGCTTCCATGCATTCTTACCTTCTCGAGTTTTGCTTTGCAAAACTCGTCAATCAATGAAAGCAGCTCCTGCGGCATCCCTGCCAATCTTCAAACTTTTCGGTTCATCTGTGGTTTTTTTATTTCAACAGAATAATCAGTTAAGAAAAAAACACAGGTGCTTAAAGCACCTAAGAGCTTAAAGCACGCACAGACGCCTTCGGCGGCACAGAACACACGGTTAAAAGATATCCGCAGAGGGTAAACCTAAA
>CAZLNE010000129.1:0-4738 GCA_964560975.1 uncultured Treponema sp.
CCTATTGGATTTACTTTCTGTCCCACGTTATTCCCCCGCCTTTTCAGCAACTACGACGGTAATATGACACATACGTCTTAAAAGCATGTCTGCCCTACCGCGTGCACGATACCAGATTCTCTTAAGTCGAGGACCCTCGTCAATACGAATTTCCTTAACATAAAGCATATCTTCATCAAGCTTTTTGTTTGCAAAAAGGGCGTTTGCAACTGCAGATTTCATAGTACTTCTAATGAGCTCTGCACCTTTTTGCGGCATATTCTCAAGAATAGCCATAGCCTCTGAACAGGTCTTTCTCTTAATTACATTTGCCACTGGACGTACCTTTGTAGGTGATGCAATAAGGAATTTTGTAGTGGCTATATATCCGCTTTTTTCAGCCATCATATCCACCTATTTCTTCCCAGCTTTGTTATCTGAACCAGCATGACCACGGAATACGCGTGTTGGTGAAAACTCGCCGAGCTTATGCCCTACGAGGTTTTCTGTAACATACACAGGTACCCATGACTTACCATTATACACAGAAATTGTATTACCTACCATTTCCGGAATAATTGTAGAACAGCGGGAATATGTTTTAATCATCTTCCTGTCTGCAGCTTTGTTCATTTCAATAACCTTTTTATAAAGACTCTTTTCAATGAAAGGGCCTTTCTTAACAGATCTTGACACGGTTATCTCCTATACAACTACTTCTTTCGGCGCGAGACAATAAAATTGCTCGAAACCTTCCGCTTTTTGCGGGTCTTGTATCCACGACAAGGTTGTCCCCATGGAGTAACAGGGTTACGTCCCTTACCAGCACCTTCACCACCACCAAGCGGATGATCAACAGGGTTCATAGACATACCGCGTACAGTTGGACGAATACCTCTCCATCTGTTACGGCCGGCTTTACCCAGCTGAGTATTCATACGGTCTTCATTACCTACAATACCAATAGTAGCATAGCATTTCTTATGTACCCGGCGTACTTCACTTGATGGAAGACGGATAGTAACATAATCCCCTTCCTTTGCCGCGACAAGTGCACTAGTACCGGCAGACCGTGCCAACTGACCACCTCTACCAAGCGATAACTCAATATTGTGAACAGTAAATCCTACAGGAATTGCGTCTAAAGGGAGTGCATTTCCAACTGTTGGAGCTGCATTTTCGCCGGAAAGAATTTTCTGACCAACTTCTAATCCTTTAGGTGCAATAATATAACGTTTTTCACCGTCGGCATAGAAAATAAGAGCAATATTTGCACTGCGGTTTGGATCATATTCGATTGTACGAACAGTTCCAGGAATGCCGTGCTTGTCTCTTTTAAAATCAATGTCGCGGTACTTTCGCTTGTGTCCGCCGCCTTGATGACGTACAGATATACGTCCCTGAGCATCGCGTCCACCATGCGATTTTAAACCACTAGTTAAACTCTTCTCAGGTCTATCTGTGGTTAATTCATCGCGCCGCAGGTCGATTCGTGTTCGAGTACCCGCGGTTATCGGCTTATATACTTTAAGAGCCATTTAGGTTCCCCTTCTCTAACGCGGTCGAAAGGCTAGACGCCCTCGAACACCTTAATTGTTTCGCCAGGCGCAAGCTTGACGATCGCTTTCTTCCAACTGGCAGTTCTACCGGGTCTATAACGAACCCGTTTCATCTTTCCATACACATTCATAACAGTGCAATCAATAACTTTTACACCGAAAAGTTTTCGTACTGCTTCTTTAATTTCATATTTGTTAGCATCGGGATGTACCTTAAAAACGTACTTTCCTTCTTCACGTAACAAAGTTGCCTTTTCTGACAACACAGGCTCAACAAGGATATCTTCGAATACCATTATTTTGCCTCCTGTTCTTCACAATAGAAATCTGAAAGATTTTTTGCAGCACTTTCGAGCATAATTATTTTCTGTCCATAGAACAGATCATGTGCACGAAGGCGATTATAAGATAAGAAAGAAACTGTCGGTATATTATTACCAGCACGTTTGATCATAGCATCATTATCTTTAAGAACAACCACAGTTCTGTGTTCATCTTTGATGAAGTTCTTTAAAATTATTGCTAAATCTTTTGTCTTTCCACTTTCTACAGTAAAATCTTCAACAATTGTTAGTCTATCGCCTTGAGCTTTCAAACTCAAAACAGACTTCATTGCTAAACGCTTTACCTTTTTTGGTAAAACGAAACTAAAATCACGTGGCTTAGGACCGAAGATAACTCCGCCGCCTCTTAAAAGAGGAGACTTTTTATCACCACGGCGGGCACGTCCAGTACCCTTCTGCTTATACGGCTTAGCATTGCTGCCGTGAACCTCAGAGCGGTCCTTTGTACAAGCTGTCCCAACACGTTTATTGGCTAATTCATTATTGATGGCGTAGTAGATGACATCTTCATTGACCGGGAGGCCGAATACGTTATCATCAAGGTTAATTGTCCTTAGTTCTTTGCCATCGACTGAATAGACTTTCTTTTCCATCTGTCTTCCTCGTCGTTAGAATTCTTTTTTTACCGCGGACTTGATGATCAGCGTACAGTCTTTATTCCCGGGTACAGACCCGCGAACCATCACAACTTTAAGTTCAGGATCGATCTTTACAATCTTTAAACTCTGAACTGTAACACGTTCTCTACCCATACGTCCTGGAAGTTTTGTATTCTTAAAACTTCGGCCAGGAGATGTACATTGACCGGTAGAACCAGGCTCACGGTGAAATTTAGAACCATGCGATGCACGTCCACCATGAAAACCCCAACGTTTCATAACACCCTGAAAGCCCTTACCTTTAGAAGTTGCGGTAACATCAAGGAAGCGGGTATCATCGAATATTTCGAGTCCTACTTCATCACCAACAGCAACCTCACCGTCAAAATCGCGAAATTCTTTCAAATTTTGCTTTGGGGCTATACCTTCAGGAAACTGTCCGGCGTACGGTTTTGTAATCTTTGATTTTCTCATATCATCAAGACCAAGAACCACAGCATCGTAACCGAATACTTCCTTCTTCTTGAGAGCAACAACCTTATTAGGCTCGACGCGGATCACGGTAACCGGGGTAAGGCTTCCGTCTTCGTCAAATACCTGGGTCATGCCCACTTTTTTTGCAATCAGACCTTTCATTCTGATATTCTCCTTAAAAGAAAACCATAGCAGTTTTCTTTATTTTTCAGCCGCCATCCCCTGATCCGGGGGACCGTACTGTTTATTTTGCAATAACTAATTATTGCTTAATTTCAACGTCAACACCAGCGGGCAATTCAAGCTTCATCAGTGAATCCATAACATCAGCTGATGGCTCTATAATATCAATAAGGCGTTTGTGTGTTCTCATTTCGAACTGCTCACGTGATTTTTTATTAACGTGAGGTGAACGTAAAACAGTTACCTTATTAATTCTGGTCGGAAGAGGGATAGGTCCGGAAACCTTTGCCCCTGCTTTCTGAACAGTCTGCACGATGGATTTTGCACTTTGATCGATCAACTCCACATCAAATGCGCGAAGTCTGACACGAATCTTTTCGGTGGCCATTTTTCCTCCATGAATAAGAGAGGAACTACTTTATGCAGTTCCTGCTCTATTCAAAAACTAATTATGCAAGAATCTCTGTTACCTGACCAGAAGCAATTGTACGTCCGCCTTCGCGAACAGCAAATTTAAGCCCCTTGTCCATAGCAATAGGATGAATCAGCTCACCGATAATTTTTGTATTATCGCCAGGTTTAATCATGTCTACACCAGCAGGAAGAGTTACTGTTCCCGTAATGTCGGTTGTTCTAAAATAGAACTGTGGACGATAACCAGAGAAGAATGGGCTGTGACGTCCACCTTCTTCTTTTGAAAGTACATAAACCTGTCCCTCAAATTTAGTATGAGGATTAATTGAACCTGGTTTTGCAAGAACCTGACCGCGCTGTACATTCTTCTTATCTATACCGCGCAAGAGAAGACCAACGTTATCCCCTGCTTCACCCTGATCAAGAAGTTTATTGAACATTTCAATACCTGTAACAACAGTCTTCTGATTAGGAGTAATACCAATAATTTCAATTTCCTCATTCATGTGAACAATTCCGCGTTCAATACGTCCTGTTACTACAGTACCGCGTCCTGAAATTGAGAATACGTCTTCAATCGGCATAAGGAAAGGCAGATCAGCAGCACGATCGGGATCTGCGAAATAATTGTCCATGGTATCGAGTAATTCATCGATACATGCAGTATCTTCTGGAGAAGCACCGTCAGCCAAAGCCTTAAAAGCAGAACCTTTAATAATTGGCGTATCGCGGGGGAACTTGTAATATTCAAGAACATCGCGTACTTCTTCTTCTACAAGCTCAATAAGATCCGGATCATCAAGAAGATCGATCTTGTTTAAGAAAACGATCATTCCCGGTACACCTACCTGACGAGCAAGAAGAATATGCTCACGTGTCTGAGGCATAACAGAGTCTGGAGCAGAAACTACAAGAATAGCTCCGTCCATCTGAGCAGCACCAGTGATCATGTTCTTAATATAGTCTGCGTGACCTGGACAGTCGATATGTGCGTAGTGACGCTTTATTGACTGATACTCAAGGTGACGTGTGTTAATTGTAATACCACGGGATTTTTCTTCCGGAGCATTATCAATTTCATCATACTTAAGAGCCGTATCGCCAAATTTTTTGGCGCAATGCATTGTGATCGCCGCAGAAAGAGTTGTCTTTCCATGGTCAACGTGACCAATGGTTCCAACGTTCA
>CAZLNE010000130.1:0-4717 GCA_964560975.1 uncultured Treponema sp.
ACAGTCAAACGCTTTCTCCAACCTACCGCATCCTCATGGGTGTGCCCGGTGAAAGCCACGCCCTGGATATTGCTCGTAGAAGCGGCCTTCCCTCTCTTGTTGCCGATAAGGCTCAAAGCTATATGGATAATAACGAAGCAGATGTATCTGTTCTTATTCGAGGCTTAACTGCAAAACACGAGGAAGCAGCGCTTTTAGAAAAGGAACTCCGGAAGAAAGAGCAGCTTATTAATGATAAGTGGCGCAAGGTAGACTTAAAGTCCCTATCTCTCAAACAAAAGGAACTTGAGCTTCGAGAAGAAGGCTATAGAAAGTCAAAGTCCTTTTTAGACGAAAGCCGTAAGATGCTTGAAAACCTTGTCCGCGAATTGAAAGAAGGCGAGGGCGATATAACGCGTGATAAAACACTCAAGGTTAAAGAAACTATCGCGTATCTGTCTCAAAGTGTAGAAGCCGAAAACGAAAGTCTTTCTCAAGAAAAAGAATCTTTGTATATAACAATGTATGAAGATGATAAGCCTAAGAACTTCGTGGAATTAGCTCCAGGTATTCCTGTTCAAATTCGATCGTCAAGGATGAAGGGCACCATCATTGGTACTGCAAAAAAGGGTTTGTGGCTTGTGCAGGTTGGCAGCGTCAAGATGACCATCAAGGAAAATGATCTAAGTCCAACAGAGGTTAAAGCATTAAAGCCTTCGGTTTCCATCGAGATGGTAAAAGAGGATGCCGGCAGTTCAACCGATTCTTCTTCCAGAGTGAGTTTTTCAAACCCGGAAAATTCAGTGATGACTGCGAAGCCTGCTTTTGAACTTCGACTTCTGGGAATGCGTTATGAAGAGGCTATGAAGACACTGGAGCGACAACTCGATCTTTGTGCGATACATAACTTACAGAGTTTTTCAATTATTCATGGTAAGGGTAACGGTATTTTACAGCAGGGTGTGCACACCTTTTTGAAGCAATACAGCGGTGTTAAAGAGTTTCACTTTGCCCGTCCAGAAGACGGCGGAACAGGTAAAACGTACGTAACCCTGTAATGTAACCTGCAGGTTAGCCTTGACATTTATGAAATCTTTATTCATTATTATTGCATAATTATACGAGGGTACCAAGATGAAAGAACGTCTGACGCGGTTAAAAAGCATAAAAAAATTGATTAAAACCTACCGCATTGAATCGCAGGAAGCTCTTTTAGGGTATTTGCAGAAGGAAGGCTATGAGGTTACTCAGGCAACTCTTTCAAGAGACTTAAAACTTCTAAAAGTCGGAAAAGTGTCGGATGGTCATAACGGCTATGTGTACACTCTTCCAGGGGACGATGAACGGCAGGAATCCGAGCAGACATTGGTTCAGGATTTTCTGCGCGGCTACATATCAATAGAATATTCAGGAAATATTGTTGTAGTAAAAACCTACTCCGGACATGCTGATGTTGTAGCGGCGGCTCTCGATGCCATGGCTTTTGACGAAATCATCGGTACTATTGCCGGCGGCGACAATTGTGTGTTTGCTTGTCTGCGGGAAGGTGTATTGGGCGAACAATTTATGGATACTTTAAAGTTAAAAATACCGGAACTTGACGAATAAACAATAATCTTAGAAAAATTCATTATACTAGGGGAAAAAAATGAGTATTACATGGGAAAACCTCGACAGTCTTGAAGCGTACAAAAAACTTTTGTCGCTTAAGGGTCAGGTATGTTTACAAAAAGAATTAAACGAAGACCGCGTTGCGTCTTTTACAGTGCCTATGGCTTCGCTTCTTGTGTATAATTATGCAGCAAAAGAGATTAATGCACAAATTTTGAAAGTGCTTCAGGAACTTTCAGACGAAGCTCAGCTTACACAAAAGTTTCAAGCCTTATATGAAGGAGACGTCATAAATACTGGAGAAAACCGCAAGGTTCTTCATCACCTGGTCCGCGGACAGCTTGGAAAAGATGTAAGCTACGAAGGTAAAAACGGCCGTACCTTTTATAAAGCTCAGCAGGAAGCAATTGCAGCCTTTGCAGATAAAGTACACACGGGTGCTATTGTAAATGCTAAGGGCGAAAAGTTTACTACTGTTGTGCAGATTGGCATCGGCGGTTCTGATCTTGGTCCGCGTGCAATGTATCTTGCTCTTGAAGAATGGGCGGTAAAAAACAACTGTATGAAGATGAAGGCGAAGTTCATCTCTAACGTAGACCCCGATGATGCAAGCGCCGTCATGGCTTCTGTAGATCCTTCAAAGAGCCTCTTTGTGCTCGTATCAAAGTCCGGCACTACACAGGAAACTCTCGCAAATGAGCTTTTTGTAAAAGATTTTCTTACAAAGGCAGGCTTGAATCCTTCCAAACACATGGTAGCGGTTACCTCCGAGACAAGTCCTCTTGCAAATAATCCTGAGTATCTTGCTTCTTTCTATATTGACGACTTTATTGGCGGAAGATTTTCTTCAACATCAGCCGTAGGGGGGGCAGTGCTTTCACTTGCTTTTGGTCCAAAAGTTTTCGCTGACTTTCTCTCTGGTGCTCACGAAGCCGATAAATCAGCAACACTCTCTGATATTACAAAAAATCCTGCGCTCCTTGATGCTCTCATCGGCGTGTATGAGCGCAATGTACAGGGCTATCCGTCCACAGCGGTTTTACCCTACAGTCAGGCATTAAGCCGCTTTCCCGCTCACCTCCAGCAGGCAGATATGGAATCGAACGGTAAGCAGGTAAACCGTTTTGGCAAACCTGTAGACTATGCAACAGGTCCTGTCATTTTTGGAGAACCCGGAACAAACGGACAGCATTCATTTTATCAGCTTTTACATCAGGGAACAGATACTATTCCGCTTCAGTTTATAGGTTTTCTTACTAACCAGAGCGGTAAAGATGTTAGTGTTGAAGGTTCCACAAGCCAGACAAAGCTTTGTGCAAACCTTGCAGCTCAAATTGTCGCCTTTGCACAGGGAACGAGCGATGCTAACCCTAATAAAAACTTTCCCGGCGGCCGTCCTTCAAGTTTAATCTACGGCAAACAACTTACACCCAAAACCCTCGGAACACTTTTAGCTCACTTCGAGAATAAAATCATGTTCCAAGGCTTTGTATGGAATGTAAACAGTTTTGATCAGGAAGGTGTCCAGCTGGGTAAGAAACTTACAAAAAAGGTTCTTGCAGGCGACATGGACGGCGCCCTCAAGGCTTACGCGGCAATATTGGGTCTTTAGACACCTTATTACCGCAGATGGATTACGCCATCGTTTTATGTCTTCCTAAGAAGAACAAAAATCGTTTCATCAGGGCAAAGGCTTCCGGCGTCAAGGAATCTATGTCATCCTTACCACTGTGCATTAAACGCCAGGTAAGAGGGATATCTGATTCCTTTATAGAAGAATAACCGGATGTATGTTCTAAGATTAAGGTTTCGAATTTTTTGTCTTTTTGCAGTCTCCTCATGTACGAACTAGCTTCATTCCTAGGAAGAACAGTTATTGCAACCGCTGGAATTCCGCAGGCAATGAAGCCCGCGTTATCGCTGTAGGGAACAGGGACTGTAATCCAGTTTTCTGATGCGGCCGATTTTGCAATCTGAATGGCGTCCTCATACAGCTCATAGAACTTTTTTTTAAACTCGGTATTCCCCGGAGCTTTTTTTCCCGTACTCGAGATGACAAGAATTTCACCCCGGCCGCATCCGTCAAGCACAAAGACTTCGTCGTTTGTGAGACCCAGCTTTTTAAAACGTGAAGCAATACCAAAGGCTCCCTGCTCGGTTGCACAGGCTATTTCTTCACCATCGGTAAAAAAGATTCTTACATTATGAACTGTATTTTCTGCAAAGAGCTCTTCTATCCATTCAATAACTTGAAAAACACAGGCGCTGTTGTCATTTGCTCCTTGAGTTTCTGGGTCTTTGTCGTAGTGAACAAGAACAGTTTTAATCTTAAAAAGAGGTGAGTAAGAGTGCTGCGGAAACTGAATATACACATGTTTTTTATCATCAATTTGGATAATTGAATAGGGAATCTGCTTTTTTTCCAGTATGGCAGTTAAAAGTACCAGCCTATCAGCGCCAGATTGTGTAAATTGAGTAAAATCATCTAATAGATAGAGGTTTTGCTGTTCCTGCATAGTTACTTATCGGTATATATCATTTTAATACTTATATCAATGAGCGTACTTTGAGCTTAGAAAAAAAAAGCCTACCCGAAGGCAGGCTTTCACAACTATGCTGTTGCCAGCAATGTTTAATTAGTAGCGGTAGTTATTGAAACCGCCTTCACGATTGCCGCCGAAGTTTCCTCTGGGGCGCTGTGTGCGGGGTTTATCTTCTGCTGCGTTAACACGAATTCTACGGCCTTCAACTTCTTTGCCGTTTAATGTTGCGATAGCTGCTTCTGCTGCCTGTGCATCGCTCATTTCGATAAATCCAAAACCTTTTGATTGTTCTGTATAGCGGTCTTTAATTACAACTGCTGATACAACTTCTCCATACTGCGAAAACAAACTTGATAAAGTTTCCTCTGTTGTCGCATAATTCATGTTTCCAACATAAATTTTCTGAGCCATTAAAAAATCCTCTTGCCGACTAAATCGGCACTTCGTATCGCTACCACACCAAGGCGGTAAAACCACACGTTTTCTTAGATTGTTCTGTATACCGGAAATAAATACTGGAAGGAAACCACACTTTTCGGAAGATTGCTTGCAGACACTCGATTCGGATTCTAGATTCTATAAGA
>CAZLNE010000131.1:0-4717 GCA_964560975.1 uncultured Treponema sp.
AGTCTTTTAAAAGATATGCCCCTGACTGCATTAAAAATTGATAAAAGTTTTATTGACAGTATTCATATGAGTAAAGAGTTTCACCGTGATAATTTAATGGTACAGGATATACTCACCATGGCTCGTCATTTGAATATACACAGCATAGCAGAAGGTGTTGAGACTCAAGAGCAAAGAGATCTTTTGCGTTCGTGGGATTGTGATCATATTCAAGGATTCTTTTACTCTAAACCTCTGCCGATCAGCGAGTATGAATTAATCCTTTCAAATGAATCTTCTGCAACACGGTAAGGCGGAGAAGGTATGGCTTTCACAGTGAAAATACACTTGTGAAATACCCCGAGGAAGATACTTCTTCCCCTCCAAGATGCAGGTGGGAAGAATCTCCCATAACCTGTGTTCTCTTATTGAGTTTATATTGTTTTGATTGTATCATAAACGCTATATCAAATATAGTTACGACTATAAGGATGTATTATGGAAGCAGTTGGGGTTTCACAATATAATAAAATGACACAAAAGCCTGTGTCCTCCCTTATCTTATCTCTTGCAGTTCCAACTATCATAAGCATGCTTGTTTCAGCCCTGTATAATACTGCCGATACTTTTTTTGTTTCCAAAATTAGTACCAGTGCAAGTGCAGCTGTTGGAATAGTTTTTTCTGTAATGGCTATTATTCAGGCTGTTGGTTTTACCCTCGGCATGGGAAGCGGTTCTCTTATTTCCCGTATGCTTGGCGCCAAGGATGCGGACAGTGCAACCAAAATAGGTTCATCAGCATTTTTTACTTCCCTTATTTTAGGTGCAGTTCTTGCACTTTTAGGCTTACTCTTTATTGAACCTCTCGTGTATCTTCTCGGTGCAACTGATACAATTTATCCGTATGCAAAAGATTATATTATGTACATTTTGCTTGGGGCGCCGTTCATGTGCGCTTCGTATGTATTAAACAACATTCTCCGCTCTCAAGGAAAAGCTGCTTTTTCGATGATTGGTCTTACGATAGGCGGTTTTATAAATATTGCCCTAGATCCTCTTTTTATTTTTACCTTCGGCTTGGGAACAAAGGGCGCTGCCATTGCAACGCTCATAAGCCAGATTATAAGTTTTACCATTCTTTTATCGTTTTTTGTAAGAAAAAAAAGCATAGTAAAGATATCAATTAGTGCGGTTTCCAGATCAATAATAGATTATTACCATATTATTAAAACAGGTTTACCCTCGTTTATAAGGCAGGGTTTGGCAAGCGCCGCGTCCGTGTTTTTAAATGTTGCGGCATCTGAGTTTGGCGATGCCTCTGTTGCTGCTGTTTCCATTGTTGCAAGAGTTATCATGTTTGTAGCCTCTATAATGATAGGTCTGGGTCAAGGTTTTGTTCCTGTTTCCGGTTATAATTACGGGGCTAAGTTGTATGGCCGCGTAAAGGCCGCTTTTTCTTTTACTACGATCTGCGGAACTGTGTTTTTATCGGTCTGTAGTGTTGCCCTTTTTTTTGCTGCGCCCTTTATTATTTCTGTCTTCCGCAATGACAGTGAAGTTGTACAGCTTGGTACATCGGTTTTGAGATTTCAAAGTCTGGCGCTGCCGCTTCATTCCTTTGTCATTACAACCAATATGCTCATGCAGTCTACAGGGCAAGCGTGGAGGGCTACATTTTTATCAAGTACAAGGCAAGGCTTATTTTTTATTCCTCTCATTCTTCTGCTTCCCATAAGTATGGGCATAGACGGCATCATAATTTCTCAGTTCCTGGCAGATATTGCCGCCTTTATCACTGCGACTCCTTTTATAATTCTTTTTCTCAAAAAACTTGATTCTAAACGCTAAAAAGCAAAAAAAAAGCGGACAGCTTAGCTATCCGCTTTTTACTCTTACATTTTAGTTAGATCTTTGTAAGCCACAATCCGTGAAGATTGCAGTACTCATATGCTGCAATTGCTTTTTCATCTTTTAAACAGAAAACAGCCTGTGGTTCTTCGCCTGGTTTCAAGCAGATTCTGTGTCCGCCCTTATCGGTTTCGAGGTATATCCATTGAATTGAATGTTCTTGTGTCATTGGGTGTGCAACTGACCCCACTTTTACAGTAACAGTTGAGCCGGATACTGTTACAACAGGAAGGTGCTTTTCTGTGCTGGCCTCTGTTGTGTTTGCAACGAGCTCTGTCATGTTCTCTCCGCAGCAAACCACAGAAACTCCGGAACTATGAATCATACCGATAATATTTCCGCAATGCTTGCAGATATAAAACTTTTTCTCACACATTGTATCCTCCTTGGATTTTTAAAACTGATATACTATTACGGTTACCCGTACAGTTTTACTAATTATTCATTGTTATAGGTGATCAAAGTACGTATAACAGAAGGTTCTAGAGCCTTGGTATAATTAAGAAAGGGCAGCCCTACAATACCAAAAAATTCAACAACTTCTGCTCCGCCTTGCTCAATAATATTCTTAGCCGCCTTTAATGTCCCGCCTGTTGCTATTAGATCATCAATGACAAGAATTCTTTGTCCCTTTTGAATATCTGCTTTGTGAGCCTCAACCTCAGCGGTTCCGTATTCAAGTGAGTATTTGCAGGAATATGTTTCTCCTGGAAGCTTGCCCTTTTTTCGAATAAGCACGAGAGGTATACCCATTTGTTGTGCAAAAGGGGCTGCAAAAATAAAACCGCGGGATTCTATTCCCGCTACCGCATCAATGTGTGCATCTTTGTACATGTCTACCATCTTTTGTATACAAAGATTGAAGGCTTCCGGGTTAACCAGTATTCCGGTAATGTCGTAAAACAGTATACCAGGTTTAGGAAAATCCGGTATACGCCGTATTGCTTTATCTAATATAGTAGTATCAAACATGACTACATAGTAATCGGCTACTTTAAGGCTGTCAATACCATGCAGAATAGTATCTATCCTTACTTGAGACGGGCCATATCTATTCGCCGTGTTCTAACCTTTTCCAGGCTCTGTTTTAATTCATCACCGGAATTGTTCGTGATGTATTTTTTAAACTGGTCGAGAGATTTTTCGAACACTTCTATGTGGTGGAGTAATTCAGTCTTATTTTCTAGAAAAAGTTCTGTCCACAGTGGTGCATTAATCATGGCTATTCTTGTTAAATCTTCAAAACTACCGCCTCCAAAGGCTGTAATTTCGGTATCTTCAGCGCTTTCGACCAGGGCCGATGCTATAACATGGCAAAGTTGAGAGGTAAATGCAATTTTGTGATCATGTACCTTTGCTGTTGTTTCTATGATTCGGGTAAAACCGATATCGGCTGCAAGATTTTTAAGTAATTGAAGGCTTTCCATCTTTGATGAAGGAAGTGGTATGAAGATGTAGTTTCTGCCTTTAAAAATATCTGCACTGGCGTGGCTGTATCCTTCGCGCTCGCTCCCTGCCATGGGGTGTCCAAGCACAATATCTACATCGCTTCTCTTAAAAGCTGCAAGCTCTTTTACAAGGTTTTGTTTAACACCGGCAATATCAGTAATAATGGATCCGCTTTTAAAGTCCTTCTCATGTTCGAGAATAAATGATGCAACCCTCGCAGGATACAGACATACGTAAACAACAGCGCACTGTGCGAGCATCTCCTTTACCTGTGAAGGCGAAAATGCAGTATGAACAGTACCGTCCAATACAGCATCTTCGAGGACTGCCTGGTTTGTATCGCAGGCTGTAATAGTGTATTCAGGGTGCACTGAGCGGATTGCTTTTGCAAACGATCCGCCCATGAGACCAAGGCCTATAAACCCTATGGTCATATTGTTTTTCCTTCAATTTTTGCATACTGGGTTAACTTATTCATTAAGGCGTTGAATTGAGCCGGTGTTATTGACTGCTCGCCGTCGCATAGGGCAAGCTCTGGATTATTGTGCACTTCGACAATAATACCGTCTGCACCTGCTGCAAGCGCTGCCTTTGACATAGAGTCTACCATCCATGAAACACCAGTTGCATGGCTTGGATCTACAATAACGGGAAGGTGAGTTACCTTTTTAAGGTATGGAATTGCTGCTAAATCCAGCACGTTTCGGGTAAAGTTATCGAAACTGCGTATGCCGCGTTCGCAAAGGATAATATTTTCATTTCCACCTGCCATGATGTATTCTGCAGACATGAGGAGTTCTTTTACGGTATTTGCAAGACCTCTTTTTAAAAGAATTGGTTTATCACATCTGCCGAGCTCTTTCAAAAGATTGAAATTCTGCATATTACGTGCACCAATCTGAATGATATCGACATTTTCAAAAACTTCAAGCTGATTTATTGCCATGAGTTCGGTAACAATTGGAAGTCCTGTCTGCTTTTTTGCGGCAAGAAGTAAATCAATTCCTTCGCAGCCCATACCCTGGAATGCGTAGGGCGAGGTGCGCGGCTTAAATGCTCCGCCTCGTAAAAACCTTGCTCCGGACTTTTGCACCTGGGAGGCAATAGTAGTTATTTGTTCCTCGCTTTCTACTGAGCAGGGACCGGCCATTACGGCAAAGTGGGGAAATCCAATTTTTGCAAGTCCTCCATCTTTTCCGCTTTTAACTGCTATGATGGTGTCTTCCGGATGAAAGGCTCTATTTGCCATCTTGTACGGCTCTTGAACCCTCATTACCTTTGATACAAGGTGATGTGCTTTAAGGCTTTCTTCATTCATGCGGGTAGTATCGCCTATGACTCCTAAGATGGTGGTATCGATACCCCTTGACTGATGAATCTG
>CAZLNE010000132.1:0-4711 GCA_964560975.1 uncultured Treponema sp.
CGAACTTTTCCTTTGCCATTTGATCCTCCTTACCAGATTAAAGGCATTTAAAAAATACAGTGTTGTATAATTCAGAATGCAAAAGACTCACACAGAGCTTAACATTCACTACACACACAATTAAGAATAATTTGATTGAGAAATAGATGGACTTAATAAAAAGAAACTTTCTTTTCGCACAAGCAGATTATCTTATTCAATCTGCGCTGGCCGGTACCACCTATCACCATCAAATAAATCATTTGATGACTGGTCTGGCATCCTAGAGCCTTAAGTATACGTACAGGACATATACTTATGTCAAAAACCCAGAATGCCTCACCCTATATGCACACTGCCGACGGCAGATAGCTTTTATCATTCATGGGTTGCAAAACCTGATAATACACAAGTGTACTATCTTTACGATTTTACCTGTCTCTATTGTAATATAAAGACGTTTGACTCTCAAAGAACCCATATCCTTTTAAAGGATTACACCTACACTATTTTAGTTTACGGTGAAATACATATATACACTATTTAAAAATAAATAACAAGTCTTTTTTGTGTTTTTATGCGCTTATTTACTATATTATCACAATTAATAAAAAAAGGCCTATAAAAGGCCTTTTTTTTGAAAGTGTTACCAGCGATAATGAGCAAAGGCCTTGTTGGCTTCTGCCATTTTATGTGTATCTTCCTTCTTCTTATATGCAGTACCTGTATTGTTATAGGCATCAAGCAATTCAGAAGCAAGACGATCACCCATACCACGACCGCTTTTTGCACGGGCTGCAATAATTATCCAGCGCATTGCTAAAGCTTCACGGCGGCAGTCGCGAATTTCTATTGGAACCTGATAGGTTGCACCGCCAACGCGGCGTGATTTAACTTCTACCATTGGTTTTACGTTATCTAAAGCTTTAAGAAATACTTCCAAAGGATCTTTTTCAGTTTTTTCTTTAAGTTTATCCATTGCTTCATAAATTATGCTTACATTTGTAGCTTTTTTACCGTCGAGCATCATGCGGGTTACAAATTTTGTAACAATAGCGCTATTATACTTTGAATCCGGCATAATCGGACGGTTGATAGTCTTATTTTTTCTTCCCATAACCTTTTCTCCTTATGCCTTTGGTCTCTTAGCACCGTATTTTGAACGTCCGCGTTTTCGATCTTCAACACCAAGAGTATCTTTTGTACCTCGGATTATATGATAACGAACACCAGGAAGGTCCTTAACACGTCCGCCGCGGATTAAAACAACTGAGTGTTCCTGCAAATTATGTCCAATACCAGGAATATATGCAGTTACTTCAATTCCATTACTTAAACGAACACGAGCTACCTTTCTAAGAGCAGAGTTCGGTTTCTTGGGAGTTACAGTCATAACACGGGTACAAACACCGCGTTTTTGCGGGCAGGATTGAAGTGCGGGAGACTTCGTTCCATTTGCAGCTGTCTTGCGTCCCATTCTAATTAATTGATTAATTGTAGGCATGAGCCTTTTCTCCTATATTTTAACCGGCAGCACTCCGGAAATTTGGGCGATTGCTTTCTAATTTAGCAAATCATTGCACCTAGTGTCAACAGGTGCAGGACACCACAGCTGTAATCTATAGATTAACAGCTGTGGATAATTTCCTTTAGTTTAATCTTCTTCCTGATCAAAAGAAGTTTCTTCCATCTGAGCTTCCATAGCTTTTTCAAGCTTTCTTCTCTCAAGAATTTCTTCCATCTGAACATCGAGATCTGTTGCATTGTCGTCAAACAATTTTACATTTCTGTAATGTCTTATACCGGTACCTGCAGGAATAATGTGTCCAATAATTACGTTTTCTTTTAAGCCTCGTAAACTATCAGATACACCAGCGATTGCAGCATTGGTTAGAACACGTGTTGTTTCCTGGAAAGAAGCAGCAGATATAAATGAATCAATATTCAAGGATGCTTTAGTAATACCCTGGAACATCGGTCTGGCTATTGCCGGCTGACCACCCTCATTTATTACACGCTTATTCTCTTCGTGGAACTTGTATTTATCTACCTGCTGACCATAAATGAATCTAGTATCACCTACAGCAACAATTTCTACTTTTCTAAGCATCTGACGTACAATAACACCAATGTGTTTATCATTGATACTTACACCCTGCATACGGTACACTTGCTGAATTTCATCCATAAGATAATTCTGCAATGCATTTTCTCCGGATATTGCAAGAATATCATGAGGATTCAATGCCCCGTCGCAAAGCTGTTCGCCTGCTTCTACTTCGTCACCGTCACGAACTAAAAGACGTTTGTTCATTGGTACTAAGTGGTCAAATGTTTTGCCGTATTTATCTTGAACTACAACTACGCGCTTTCCTTTAGTAATACCCTTGAACTGTACGGTACCGGAAATTTGAGACAGAACAGCAGGAACCTTGGGTTTTCTTGCTTCGAAAAGCTCAGAAACACGAGGAAGACCTCCGGTAATATCCTTTGTTTTTGCAGATTCTTTAAGAATCTTGGCAATGGTAGTACCTGCCTTAATAGGTGCATTATTATCAACTTGGAGGTATGAACCTGCAGGAAGATAATAGCTTCCCAGCTCGTTACCGGCTTCATCAGTAATCAAAATTCTAGGCTGCTTTGTATCAAGATGAAACTCTGTTATACGTGTTTCTGTATTTCCGGTTTCCTCATCAAATTCTTCTGATAAAGTTGAACCAAGAATTATATCTTCATAGTGAACGTATCCATCTACTTCAGCTATAATCGGCTCTGAGAATGGGTCGAAAGTTGCAATTGTCTGACCTGACTGTACAATGTCCCCTGCAACAACTTCCATCTTTGAACCGTTTTTAATCTCAAGCTTCTGTTCATTGCTGATTAAATAGATGGTATTATTTCGAATAACAACAAAAGCAATCACGTCTGATTTTACAATCTTACCCTTATGCTCATAGAGATCCGAATCTTTTGCAACACGGTCTCCGTTTGATACTAATGGTTTATCAGAGGAAGCAAGCTTTATTTCTTTAATGATTCTATTAACAATCATTGAACCTTTACGCGTAAAGAGCCATCCTTCATCCAATTCTACGTGTGTTCCGTAAATACTCTTAACAATAACAGGATATTTCAAAACAATGCGGTTTTCTTCGCTGATCTTAGTTGCAGTTCCACCAACGTGGAATGTACGCATGGTAAGCTGGGTTCCAGGCTGACCAATTGACTGTGCCGCAATAATACCAACAGCTTCACCTATTTCAATTATCTTGTTATGAGCAAGGTTTCTACCGTAACACTTGCAGCAAACACCATGATGTGATTCGCAAGTAAGAACTGTTCTAAGCTTAACGCTTTCAACACCGGCATTTTCAATTTCTATAGCTAATTCATCGGTAATATACTGGTTAACGTCGCAAATAAGTTCGCGAGTAATCGGGTGTTTAACCTGTTCAAGTGTAAAACGGCCGACAATTCTGTCTTTTAATGCTTCGATAACTTCGTCACCGTCTTTAATTGCAGTATACTCAATACCATTAATTGTACCACAGTCTTCTTCATTGATAACAACGTCCTGTGCAATATCAACAAGACGACGCGTCAGGTAACCTGCATCTGCAGTCTTAAGAGCTGTATCAGCAAGACCCTTACGGGCACCATTAGTTGAAATAAAGAATTCAATAACTGAAAGACCTTCCTTGAAGTTTGCACGGATTGGAAGTTCAATGATGTCTCCATTCGGTTTAGCCATAAGACCGCGCATACCTGCAAGCTGACGAATCTGGTTGCGGCTGCCTCGAGCACCTGAAGTGGCCATCATGTAAATGGTATTAAAACCTTCCTTATCCTTCTCAAGGTTTTTCATCATCACTGTTGTTAATTCTTCGTTGGTTTTTGACCATACCTCAACAACACGGTTATATCTTTCATCTTGAGTAATAACACCCTTATGGTACTGCTGCATAATGGATTCAACTTCTTTATTTGCTTTTTCCATCATGTCTTTCTTTTCTTCTGGAACTATAATATCGTCCATTGAAATTGTTGCACCAAAGAATGTTGCATATTTATATCCGACAGCCTTAATTGCATCGAGCATCTGAACGGTTAACCAAGGTCCTCTTTCCTTATAGATTTTTTCTATAAGCTTTTTAAGTTCCTTATCGCCAAGAAGCTCATTTACATAATCAACATCTGAGGGCATCTCATCATTAAAAATGAGTCTTCCTGCTGTTGTAGAAATTACTTTTCCATTATAGGGAGCCTTTGCAACAGGAACTTTTATTTCTGACTGATAATCAATGCTCTTTGTCTCTGCAGCAAGAATAACTTCTTCAAATGAACTGAATCGTTTTCCTGTGCCCTTTCCGCTCGGCATTATTTTTGTTAAATAGTAAATACCAAGAACCATATCCTGTGAGGGATATACAATTGTTTTACCGTTTGCAGGGTCTAAAAGGTTTCTAGCAGAAAGCATAAGAGTCCAGCATTCCATCTGGGCAGCCTGTGTTAAAGGCACGTGGACAGCCATCTGGTCACCGTCGAAGTCAGCATTGAAGGCGTGACATACGAGAGGATGCAGTTTTATAGCCTTACCTTCTACAAGAACCGGTTCAAAAGCTTGAATACCAAGACGGTGAAGAGTCGGAGCACGGTTAAGCATAACAGGGTGTTCACGTACAACCTCATCAAGTATTGCAAAAACCTCTGGAGATTCCTGCTCAACAAGCAT
>CAZLNE010000133.1:0-4452 GCA_964560975.1 uncultured Treponema sp.
GGCAAGCTTGAGCAGTCTGCGCCGAATCCTTCATCAGCAAGAATTTTAAGTATGAAAGGATTAGGCAGACCTTTAACGGCAAAGTATTCTTTGAACCCGGGAAGAATTGAAAAAGCCTTTTTGAGTTTTTGCGCATTATCTCTGATTGCTTTTTCATCATAGAGATAAAAAGGCGTCGGATACTTTCGGGTTAAAAGCTCAAGCTGATTTTTAGATAGAGGAAAATATCGGTCTGTCATATGTATACCCTCTTGTTTCACTTTCTATAGATTATCGAAAAAGCCTTTTGCTTTTAATAGTTCTGCATTAAGAATGCCGCCCATTGCAGCGCCGCGCTTGGTATTGTGACTTAATGCTACGAAACGGATGTCGAAAACACGGCATTTTCTAAGACGTCCAACAGTAACTGCCATTCCCTTGCCGTTTTCTCTGTCGCGGCTCGGCTGAGGTCTGTTTTCCTCATGGCGCACAATAATAGGCATCTCGGGAGCTGAAGGAAGTTTTGCTTCCTGCGGATAAGCCTTAAACTCTGTCCAGATTTTTTCAATCTCTTCGAGCGAAGGTTTTTTAGCATCAGGGAGGTCAAACTCCAAGCTTACGCAGGCAGTGTGGCCGTCAATAACTGGAACACGGTTACAGTGAGCAGAAACTAGAGGACCGGGGGCATTTGCAATCTTGCCGCCTTCGACCTTACCGAGAATCTTTAGTACTTCGGTTTCTGTTTTCTCTTCTTCACCGCCTATATAAGGCACAATGTTGTCGATCATGTCAAAAGAAGGAACACCTGGATAGCCTGCACCGCTCGTAGCCTGCAGAGTAGTTACAATCATCCTCTTAATGGGATACCCCTTCTGCTGGAGAGCAAAAATCGGAGCCATATATGACTGTAGTGAGCAGTTCGGCTTAACGACAACGAATCCCTTGTCCCAGCCGTGATGTTTTTTTTGTTCAGCAATAATTGAAACATGATCCGGATTAATTTCGGGAATAAGCATTGGTACATCATCGGTCCATCTATTTGCTGAGGCATTTGAAACAACAGGAATATTTTTTGAAGCATAGGAAGCTTCCAAAGCCTTAATCTCGTCTTTACCCATTTCAAGAGCGCTGAAAACGAATTTGCATTTTCCTAAGGCTGCATCTACATTGCTTGCATCTTCTACCATTAGATCTGCAACACCTGAAGGAATGTCGGAACCAATAAGCCAGCGGTTTTCTACTGCATCCTTATATTTTTTCCCGGCAGAACGGGGACTTGCTGCAACATAAGTTACTTCGAACCACGGATGATCCTTTAATAAATAAATATAACGCTGGCCGACCATGCCGGTTGCGCCTAATACTCCAACTGGTATCTTATTCATAGTAAACTCCTATAAGTAAATGCTAATAAAAATTATTGTATATTACAGCAAACCGCATTGCTTCATTGCATTAATGACAACGCTCTTTGCAGATTCTGCAATATCAACTAAGGGGAGCCGCAGTGTTCCAGCAGGAAGCCCCTTTTGATTCATTGCAAACTTAATAGATGTCGGATTTCCATCCACAAAGGCAGCCTTAAAAAACGGCTGCAGCTTGTAATGAATTTCACGAGCAGTTTTCAAGTCGCCTTCTACTGCACTTATAGCAAGTGTTGCAATTAAGTCCGGTACAAGATTAGATACAACAGATATTATTCCATCGCCGCCTGCAGCTGCAAGAGGAAGTGTTAAACCGTCATCGCCGGAAAGAACACAAAAGTCCTTTTTCTTCATAGCAATTTTCTCTATTACTTCCATCATTTGATTTATATCGCCCGATGCTTCTTTAACACCAGCAATATTTGGAAGGTCCGCAATTCTCATCAGCAATGAGGTTGTAATATTTTTACCGGTACGGCCGGCAATGTTGTACACAATAATTGGAATACCAACCTTTGAAACTGCTTCAAAATGGCGGTAGATTCCTTCATCCGACGGCTTATTGTAATACGGTGTAACTACAAGCGCATAATCAGCACCCTTATGTTTTGCACGTTCAGTGTACCTTACTGCATCGCGAGTATTATTGCTGCCGGCGCCAACGATAACAGGAACCTTTTTGCCGGTTTTTTTTGTATATTTTTTGACCTCATCCATTGTTATATCGATGAGAAGCTCTTCTTCAGATTCATCCAATGTCGGTGTTTCGCCTGTTGTTCCAAGCGGTACAAGCCCTGTGATTCCTTTTTCCAGCTGATACGATACGAGTTTTCTAAAACCCTCGTAATCAACAGAAAAATCTGAATTCATGGGCGTAATTAATGCAGTGAATGCACCCTGTAACTTAGCCATTCATGCCTCCCAAATACCGGTTTAAAAAATTAAAACGGTATATTTGTGTAATATTTATGCATATTATTGCATTTTTATACACTTTGTGCAAGTAGAACCTTTTCTTTTTTCATTGCAAAGCGGGCATCTTGAGTGTATAATACTACTAATGAAAACTTATACAGTATTTGGCAATAAAATTCCAGAAAACAAGGCACGAATTGGCGAACGATTATTTCGTCATTATGCAAACAAAAACGGATACAATCCGGATCAGTATCCTATTCTATCGGCTGTTCCTTCTGAAAAGGACTTTGATGACTTCGGAATACTACATGTTGTTGAACAAGGGAAGGCCGGTTCTACATCTGAAGGTAACTTTGCAGACCCTCATGCTCCCTACGCTGATCTGAAAAAAGAAAAGTCAATTATTCTGGGCACTATACGCATGGGATTTGGTCACTGCCGTATGGCCCTAGCCATTGCATCGGCGGCCCGCTACAAAGGATTAACACCGTACTGGCTCGACATGATGTCGTATCCTGAAAATGCTGCCAGTAAGACCATTAAACAGATAGAGCACTGGTATAACGTAGGTTCACGTTTTTCTCAAAAGTCAAAATGGTTTAATGACAAAATTTGGGAACGATTAACGTCTGATGCAGGCCGTCATCTTTCAGGCTCTCTGCGCGATAGAACAATATCCAACATTTATGCTCCGCTGTTTAAAAATTTGCCAGAGGGAATGCCCTTCGTATCAACTCATCCATGGGTAGGGCATGGAGCAGTAGCAGCCGGGGTAAAGGGAGTTGTAAGCATCATCCCCGATAACTATCCCCTCGCCTTTCATCTTGTAGAAGGATCCTATCATGCAGTTCAGTCCCCTTCATGCTACATGGGCTATAGAACCTTTCTTTCAATGGGCGAAGATGACAACCTCGAATATTGTCTCCCTAAAGAATATATTTATGAAACAGGCCATTACATAGATCACGAAATAGTTTCAAATATTGAGCTTGACTGCGATAGACGGTTAAAGCGCTTAAAGGACGGTAAACCGCGGAGGTTTCTCCTTACGATGGGAGGAGCCGGAGCACAGGTAGCAAAATTTGCAGATATAATACTCACTTGCCGTTCTGCCATTGAGTATAATAAAGCAGCTTTTTTTATAAACATGGGTGATCATGAAGGACGATGGAAAGCACTTAAGTCAGAGTTTGAAAAGAACGGCATACAATGGACAATGCACAGCGATTGGACAAAATCTAGAGAATTTATTACATCAGCAGAAATGGGTGATGTTCAAGGCATACATGTATTTCTTCACAAAAACTTTTATGCAGCCGTCTATGCAACCAACCTTCTCATGCGCATAAGCGATGTAATGATAACCAAACCAAGTGAACTTTCTTTCTACCCGGTTCCAAAGCTTTTCATACAGCGTGTGGGCAAGCACGAAGCCTGGGGCGCCATCCGCGGTTCAGAAATAGGCGACGGTACAATTGAAACAGGTTCAGTTACGAGTATGCATAGAACCTTAAAACTTCTGATTGAAGATACCGATCTTATAGAACTGTATTGTGACCATATACGTAAAAACAAAGAAATTGGCATTTATAATGGTGCATACAATGTTGTAGATCTGGCGCTGAGGGTACAAAAATCGTAACAATTAACTGCAAAAAAAATAAGGCTATACTCTACTTGACACAAAAAATTCTTTTTGCTAGCATTCTACTTATGAACGATATCCGTAAGGTTAACGACAGTTCCATATTCTCATTCGCTTCGGTATACTTTTACTTTAGCTATTGGTTCTCTCTTACCCCTTCGGAGCGTACTGTAAGTTGTGCGTAATAATACGTACAATTACCAAGATGGTACCAACAGAGACTCCGTATGGAGTCTTTTTTTTTTGGTTTTATGAAAATTCAGAGTATAATGTCCTCTCTTTATGCGAAAGGACATTCGGCATCACTATCGAAAACTGGAGTTTTCTGATTGATGTCTCTAAGGAGTGAACAAATGATTATTGTTTTAAAACCGCAGACAGCGGAAAGCGATGTACAAAGTTTCGTGAGCATGCTCGAAAATCAGGGTGTACAGATTCATCAGTCAAGGGGTATCGATACCACCATCTTAGGAGTCATAGGCGATA
>CAZLNE010000134.1:0-4379 GCA_964560975.1 uncultured Treponema sp.
TCTCCAATTTGAAATATATCTATATATATTTTAGGACGTTACAATCAATTTGTCTAGCGTTCTATATATTTTTTGTTTAAAACATCCGAAATATCAAGAATCCCCTATTTCTGCGATAAATTAAGATTTGCTTTTTACCGTTTTACAGCGTATACTATTTATCATGGGTGGAATTAACCTTAACATCGCAGCTTTTTCAATTCAAATAACCTGCATTGTAATATATTTATCTCGCAGTAAATTATTCATTACAGAAACAAGAATTTTTTTTCGCGTTCTTGTCATTTGTCTGCTAACAGTAATCTTTGACACACTAAGCGTTGTTTCTTATTGGTTCGCCCCAAACCTGCCCTTTTGGCTGCTTTACTCTATAAATCTGCTCTATTTTTACTTTTATAATACCGTTCCTCTTTTTGTGGTGCAGTTTATCACATCTTTGGGAAGAAGGGTACCATCAAACATTTTTGATAAATATCTGTGGCTCTTACCCTGGATTATTAGTATTGTACTCATTTCGAGTTCTCCTTGGACCGGTTTTATCTTTTCGTTCGACACTAATAAAATTTATTCTCGAGGGCCCTACCAACCTTTTCTATATTTTATTGCGTTTTATTTTGTAATTCTCTCAATAGTGTATTTTATACAAGATAGAAAAATTATTCCCCTTAAAACTCTTATATCTGTCTATTTCTTTCTACCCCTGTCAATAATTCCGCTTATTATACAGTTTTTACGGCCGGAACTTCTTATTACTAACTTTTTCATTGGATTAAGCGAGCTTATTATTCTTTTTACCATTTTAGATTTTGGAGAATTTATAGATCACGGGACAAATATTTTTAATAAAAATGGATTACTTACACAAATTGATGTTTACAGGAAAAAGAATAACAGCTTTACTGCTATTTTACTTTGTCTTGATAATGAGTCCTTTATTCGTCAAGCACTTGGGATAGAAGATTATTCAAAGCTGCAGCCCCTAATTGTAAAAAAAGTATTGCGTAACATTAATGATCAATGCTTTTGTGCCCAATTTGAACAAGGCAAATATGTTCAAATTACCTCTGACTCAGAAACTGCTGATCAAATTATTCAAACAATCATTGCCTTTTTCTCAAACCCTGTTTGCTTTGAAAATAAAGAACTCCAAATATCAGTTCGGTTATGCAAAATTGAGTATCCTTCTGATGCAAATGAAATCTCTTCTATATACAGGGCAATGTATTTGTTAAGCAGAAATGGTATTCTGTATCCGCTCAATACAGTCTTATCTGCCAAAGATGTTTTTAAGGATCAAGAAACACGAAGAATTCTTGTGCTCAGCAAACTGAGGAAGGCGCTGATTGACAATAGTTTTATCATGTATTTTCAGCCGATTGTTGATGCTCAAACCAATGAAATGGTTTCGGCCGAGGCTCTCATTCGGTTTAAGGACCCAGAATTAGGCTGGATTTCACCTGCAGAATTTATACCAATAGCAGAACAGGCAGGTATTATAAATAGTATTGGAAATTTAGTCATGAATAAATCATGCCAGCTATTATCATCAATAAGAGCAAACGGATATAATCTGGAATACATAGAAATAAACCTATCGCCTCTGCAATGTCTTCAAAACAACCTTGCACAGGAAATGCTTCATATAGTTCAATCTTACGGATTAAAAGCAAGCGATATTTGTTTTGAAATTACCGAAACGGCTACTTCGTCGTCAAAAGAATTTGTTCAGACAACCATTGAGCAGCTGAAGTCGGCGGGGTTTTCACTTGCCATAGATGATTATGGAACAGGTTACTCAAATATGTTAAACTTATTGGCTGTGGATTTTAATTATATAAAAATTGACCGCTCAATCCTGCTCTCGGCAGAAAACTCTAATAAGGGTTTAAAGGCGCTTAATGCTATAGTGGCTCTTTTTAATCCTCTTAGTGTAAAAATGGTAGCCGAGGGAGTTGAAACCGAAAATCAGCTTGCTATTATTAAGGCAACAGAAATCCAATATATTCAAGGGTTTTATTATTCGCGTCCGCTTTCACCGGATGATTTTTTAGACTATTTGTCGAAGATAGAAAAAGGGATTGAGTAATATGGTATACGTTTTAGATTTTGATATAGTTGCATTTATTCTCTCAGCGATCACGCTCATACTTTATTCTATTCAAAAGCAAATTTCGACACGTCAAAATATTCTTTTTATGTTTATACTAATTTGCTCGGTAATTTCAAGTCTTGCAGGTTTTATAAGCTCTATTCTCATGAATGCCCTGCCGGATTCAAACCAGATACTGACAATGTTAGTTACCATAGCTTTTTTCCTAAATCACAATAGTCTGCCTATCTGTGTTTTTTCATATGTATTAGCGCTCACCGGCAAGTATCCTAAAAAATTTTGGATTCGTTCTCTTTTATCTATTCCCTACTTTATTTCCTTTATTCTTATTGTAACTACGCCTTTTACACATTTTCTTTTCTATTTTTCTGAAGGTGTTTATTGTAAAAATTGGGGTATTTATTATTTATACGGCAGTGCATTTTTATATTTACTTGGAGTCTTCTTTCTCTTCCTCTCAAAAAAAGTGAGAATAACTCCTGCTGTTAGAAATTCCATCTACATTTGTCTGCTTATTCCTTCAATCGCAATCGTTATTCAAATAAATAACCCTTCTATCACTCTCGAATCTTTTGCTGGTTCTGTGTGTTTTCTTTTTATCTTTATGGGTATTCAAAACAAAAAATACAGTATAGATCCGCAAACCAAATTCTATACATCGGAAGTTTTTAATTTTCTAATAAACGAGAGAATAGAAAAAGAAAACAAATTTTATGTTATCTTTATAAGATCTCCCGATATTTCTGTACTTCAGGAACTGTTTGACTATAAGCGGTATTCTTTACTTCTTTCAATGATTTCATTAAAAGTACAAGGTATTTGTGAACAGTCGTTTGAAATTTTCAGTATAGAAGAAGGATTATATGCAATCATACCAAAAAAGAATTTGCCAAAATCCAGTATAGGTAATACCGCAATTGAATTAGTTAATCAACTCGAAAAAGTATGGACTATAGAAACCGCGCAAATTGAACTTACAATTCAGGTAACCATTCTTCAATACCCAATTGACTTTTTGTCGTACCAGGAAGTAACGGAACGCATAGAAATATTAACTCGGTTCCCAAGGAGAACAGGTAACCGCCATATTTTTTATGGGAAAGACCTTCACGCAAGCGATATACGGTACAGGGCTGACATCACAACACAGCTCCATGAAATTTTTCGTGTTTCTTCTTTAGATTTACGGTATCAGCCTATTTATAACTGCGAAACAAAATCATTTATTGCACTCGAAGTGTCGCTTTTTATAAAAAATCATGAGAATAGACAAATTAGACAGCACGATATTTTTAAAACAGCACATGATATTGGATTATCTGCAGCATTAAATACTCTCATGTTCAAACAGGCTCTCTGGTGGTTTGTCAAGGCAAGGTTACCGTCATATGGTATTTCGAAAATTGAGCTTAAGCTGCAGGAAGCTCAATGTATAGATTCATCGTGGGCGAGGAATATTCTGAATCTGTGTTCGGAATGTAGTTTTGAACCAAAGTACCTATGTCTGCTGATATCAGAATCTATATTAAGTTTTAACAAATCTAGTATATATGCAAATATTGATTTACTAAAAAATGCAGGAGTTAATTTTGCCATTGACGGATTTGGTACTGCCTATACAAATATGGAAATGATTATTAAGTCCCCAATTAATAGTATTAAGCTTGATAAAGAACTTATTCACGAAAGTACATTATCAATTAAAGGGAAGCAGCTTTTAAAAGGTACCTTATCAATGTTTAATAAATTGTCATTTAATGTTATTGCAGAAGGTATTGAAACTCAAGAACAATACGATTCTTTAACTCAAGCAGGATGTACGTATCTGCAGGGGTATCATCTTTCATATCCGCTTTCCGGTGATGATATAGTAGCACTTTTAAAAAAGCAATAACTGCAGCTTCATATAAAGTTCTTGTTTAAATACTTTTTAATTAGTATTATAGAATTGTTACATGGAGAACTTTTACGATGACATTACAAGACTTACCCCCGATTATAGATTTTCATGCGCATATTTATCCTGAGAAAATAGCATATAAAGCAAGCAAAAGTGTCGGTATCTTTTATGATGCTCCGGTCAGAAATAACGGACTGGCTGCCGAGCTTCTTAAAAGAGGAAGTGTAATTGGTGTGGAGAAGTACTGTGTGTATTCTGTTGCGACAAAACCCGAACAGGTTGCTTCAATAAATGATTTTATTGCCGATGAGGTGCATAGAGAACCAAAGTTTATAGGGTTTGCATCGGTTCATCCTGATCAGACTGATA
>CAZLNE010000135.1:0-4341 GCA_964560975.1 uncultured Treponema sp.
CACGGGCTCTATTAATGATCTGCCTGTTTTGTCCTATGACTTTAATGCGCCCATACGCGAGTACGGACAGCTCTCTGCAACATACAAAGAATTGTCGCTCTTGACAAAATTTGTTACAGATTTCGGCAGTGAGCTTTGTACAATGAAAGCAGTGATTCCGCCTAATAATCCTCTTTTCCCTTCCAACACCGATTCACTTCGATACTCCTTCCGGGAAAACGAACAGGGGCAAGGGTATGTATTTGTAAATAATTATCAGCGGCACAGAAAACAAAAAGATCATAAAAATGTAGAACTCATAACACCGCAGAACCAGTCCGGTAAGGGTGTTTCATTTCCTCCTCTTGATGTACCCGATACCTCATATTTTTTTCTTCCCTATAACATGGAAATCGGGGATGGGATTTTGGAATATTCACTGGCGACTCCTTTATGCATTTTGAATAAAGAAAAACCTGTGTATGTGTTTTATACGGCACATCCGCAAGCGCAGATGCTTTTGGCACAGGGAAGAATTGGGGAATTGTATAAATTCAGAGAAGAAATATCAAATGCTAGTATTATCACACTGACTAAAAGCGAGGCTCTCAATTCACTAAAGATTGATAATATGCTGCTTATTAGTGAAAATGAAATGTATGAAGACGGTGATACTATCTGCTGTGGTGAACGGAAACAAAGATACGAATGTATGGCGCATTTTGTTAATGAAAGTGACGGGAAGAAAATATATCAGATTGGTATTCCTCAGTGGGAAGGGGATGACTGTTTTATGGAAATTAATTATTACGGTAATACAGCCTGTCTTTATGAAGAGGGAAAACTGCTTGCAGATAATTTTTTTATAAGTCCTGATCATGTGTGGGAAATTGGTTTAAAACGTTTCGGTAAAGGAAGAGCTCATTCATTCATACTGGAAATTACAGAACTTACTGAAGATGATAAAATATATTTAGAAAAAAAACCGCCGTTTAAAAATGGAAGAGCCTGTACCTTATTGTCTGTAATTTGTACATCGCAGGAAATTAAAACTTATAGTAAAGTTTCGATAGAAAAAGGTATAGATGGAATCAGAATTATCTAAGAGGAAGACACGCGGATTCGATAGCTCCACGGTCTATCTTTGGGAAGAGATGACGTAGTCAGCTCGAATCTACATGTATCTTCATTGATAGTTTACTAGTACAGAAAAGAACATGTATTAATTGATTTATCAGCAATAATAGGCTACAGTTTAAGCATGAGCTCTCATAATCAGGAGGAGTATATGAATCCGTTGAAATTGGACGGCTTTACAAAAAAGCTTGGAATTAAACCCTTTATTATTTTAGTAATGGTGCTCTTATTTTTAATTCCTGTGAATATGATAAATTCTCTCATACAGGACAGAAACTTCTACTTTAAAGAAGCATCCGAGTCTATTCTTCAGCCTAAGGGCGGCGAACCGAATCTTGAGGGTCTTGTACTTGCAGTTCCTTACACTGTGTTAACTGAAAAAAAAGATGCTCAAGGTCTTACGACCTATGATAAACTAACGTATTATATTGTATCTGTGCCGGAAAACTTAACAATAAACACTAATATTGAACCTGAATACTTAAAGCGGGGAATTTTTGAAGTACCGGTATTCAACTGTACGGTTAACGCCCAGGGAGCCTTTAGTCCGGTGGAATATGAGCACTACAATATTGATGAAGAATTAATTCAATGGGATAATGCCTTGCTGCTTTTGGGAATTTCCAACAAGAAAAACTTTACGCAAACTCCCGCAATTACTGCTGAAAAATCTTCATTATCTCTTTCTCTTCTTTCTCCTTATGAAAGCTCTCCTTTTTCTAATACTGTTTTTTATGATGTTCCTGCAAAATTTGCACGTGAAGGTTTTAATTACACGATGAATATTCAGCTTCAGGGCGGAAATGCGCTGCATATAACCCCTCTTGCTTCAAATAACTCATTTTCTGTTACCTCTTCCTGGATAACCCCGGGTTTTTCAGGGGGCTGGCTGCCTCAGGAACGGATAATAACAGAATCGGGTTTTTTAGCTGAATGGAATATTGCAGGGCTTTCGACAGATTATTCTAAGACCTGGCTTTCGCATAAAATGCCTGCATCTTCTTCTAGTGTAGAAAAGGTCGATATCAGCTTTTTAACCCCTGTAGATAATTATCAGAAGGCCGAGCGGAGTGTGAAGTATGCACTGCTGTTTTTAATTATTCCGTTTCTTGCAATTTTTATTTTTGAGGTGTTTACAAAAATTCAAATACACCCGGTCCAGTATTGTTTAATCGGACTTGCTGATGTTATTTTTTATCTCTTATTACTGTCAGTTTCGGAGCATCTTTCCTTTGTTGTTACTTATTGGATAGCATCGGCATCGGTATCCCTTTTAATGCTTTTTTACGCTTCCGCGATTTTTAAGAAAATTAAGTGGGGATGTTTTTTTGCACTTGTACAATTTGTTTCGTACATTTTCCTTTTTGGGACCTTGCAGGCGGAAGATTATGCACTCCTCATAGGAAGCCTTGGTCTTTTCTTTGTCGTCGTGTTACTCATGGTGCTCACAAGAAAAATTGACTGGTATGGAAATTTAAGTGAAAAATAAAGGCCGTTGAACTTGAATATGAAGCAATAGTACAGTTCGGAAAGATCGGGTAAAAAGTACAGAGGATGTAATGAAAAATAATCATGAAATACTTCTCCTGGGCGGAGCAAGCGGTACGGGGAAAAGTTCCATTTCGTATGAGCTTGGAAAATTGATGAATATGAACATTGTTCAAGTAGATGATTTCCAATGTCTTGTAGAAGAGGCAACAAAGGAAAGCGATTATCCGGTGTTTCATTATTGGAAAAATCATTTTGAAGAAGCATGTATGCAGCCGATGGAAAAGAAATTGGAAATTATGATTTCTTATGCCAATGAGTTATCAGTCTTTCTGGAAAAAATCGTAAAGAATCATCTGGAAGAAAAAAGACCGATGATAATGGAAGGGGATTTTATTTCACCGGGTATGTGTAAAAATCTGCTGCGCGATGATTCGATTAAGGAAAGAGTTGCCTGCATTTTTATAATAGAAGATTCAAAATATCAGATTATGAGAAACTATGAAATGCGTGAAGGATCAATTCAAGAAGAACGGGCAGAGTTGAGCTGGCGCTATAATAGCTGGCTTAAAGAGCAGGTACAGGAAACAGGACTTATACTCATTTCTTCGAGACCCTGGGAAACTGCGGTGCAGAGGATTATGGAAAAACTATGAAAAAAATAATCTATAAAAAAGTTGATGCATTTACGTCCGGTTCCTCTTTGGGAAATCCGGCTGCCTTTATAGAAACAGGAAAGGAACCGCTTAGTGAAGACATAATGCAGAAGATCGCTAAGGAGCATCAGGGTTTTGTTTCGGAAGTTGTGTATGTTACACAAAGCCATGCTGATATTAAACTGATATATTATTCGTCTGAATGTGAAGTTGCTTTTTGCGGGCATGGTACAATTGCCGCAATGCATGAAATTATCGGATCAAATCCGGTGTTGATGGAACAGGAAGTTGTAAAAGTTCAGACAAATAAAAAAGGCGAAATATCAGTGTATAATAAGATTAATACAGAAAATGCGGTCTACATCACTGCGCCCGAGGCGGTGTGGATTCCCGTTGATGTTACAAGGCTTGAATTGTCACATGCGCTGGATATTGCTGAGTCAAAACTGAGTGCTGAATTTCCGGTTGAATGCATTGACGCAGGGCTTCGTACTCTCATTGTTCCTGTCAAAGATTTACAAACTGAAATTACAATTATGCCGGATATTAACACGCTCAAGGAATTTTGTCTTTCAAAGGGAATTGATATTATACTGATTTTTTCTTTGGAGACAGCTGATAAAAAGCATTTTGCACACACAAGAGTTTTTGCTCCAAAGTACGGCTACCTTGAAGATCCTGCCACAGGCTCGGGCAACAGCGCCTTTGCAAACTATGCGCGGAAAAATTTACACTGGACGACAGAGGCAATATCAGTTGAACAGGGAAGCTCTTTTATGGTGTATAATGAAGTAAAGCTCCGCTATGAAAACGGAACAATTTTATTCGGAGGGAAGGCTTCAAAAAAAATTGACGGAGTGTATTGTATAGAGGAATAGGATGACTGATAAAAGAGGCGCTCTTACAGTTGAACACATTCTCATCGGGTTTGGAGAGGTAACCGATATTACAAATTATGCAGACTGTCACCGGTCTCTTCATCCGTTTGGTTTAAAATGGGGACGGGGCATTCTTATAAAGGGACAGGACTACATGGAAGCGGTAACAGGTCCTTATGGCACTACTCATTCCCTTTTAAAAA
>CAZLNE010000136.1:0-4303 GCA_964560975.1 uncultured Treponema sp.
ATATATAAAAAAGTTGACGCTTTTACCTCAGGTTCATCTCTTGGAAATCCTGCAGCATTCATAGAAATGGGTGAACAAATACTTTCAGAAAAGTGTATGCAGAAAATTGCAAAAGAACACCAGGGTTTTGTGTCTGAAGTTGTATATGTACAAAAAACAGAATGCGATTTAAAACTTTGGTATTACTCATCGGAATGCGAAGTTTCGTTTTGCGGTCATGGCACCATTGCCGCCATGCACGAAATTATTAAAACAAATCCTGTTCTATTGGAGCAGAAAATTATCAAAGTTCAGACAAACAAGAAAGGCAAAATATCGGTGTACAATAAAATTAATGAGGAAGATGCTGTTTATGTAACTGCGCCCGAAGCACTCTGGATTCCGGCACATATACAGGTACAGGAAATTTGCGCAGCTCTTGGTGTTGATGAAGAGAGTATTGAAAAAAATTTTTCTATTGAATGTATTGATGCAGGGCTTCGAACACTCATTGTTCCAATTAAAGATTTACAAACAGAAATTCACATTATGCCCTCTATTAGTACACTCAAGGATTTTTGTCTCTCTAAAGAAATTGATATTATTCTGATTTTTTCTTTGGAAACAGATGACAAAAAACATTTTGCACACACACGTGTTTTTGCTCCCAAGTACGGCTATCTTGAAGATCCTGCGACAGGCTCGGGCAACAGCGCCTTTGCAAACTATGCGAGAAAGCATTTAGAGTGGAAGACAGAGGCAATATCAGTTGAACAGGGAAGCTCTTTTATGGTGTATAATGAAATAAAGCTCCGTTATGAACATGGAGCAATTTTGTTCGGCGGGCGGGCAGCAAAAAAAATAGACGGTTATTACTTTATAGAGGAGTAAGGTGGCTAATAAAAGAGGATATCTTTCAGTTGAACACATTCTCATTGGTTTTAAAGAGGTAACTGATATTACAAATTATGCAGACTGTCACCGCTCTCTTCATCCCTTCGGCTTAAAATGGGGCCGCGGTATTCTTATTAAAGGGAGCGGTTATCTTGAAGCGGTAACAGGTCCTTATGGAACAACGCATTCACAGTTGAAAACAAGTCTGGAAAAAGATGAAACAACTGCCGGAACTTTTTATTACGGTTATAGAATGGATAATAAAACCTTATATTTGGAATATGCATCTGATAACAATTTTGATTTTAGCGATGCAAAAATTCTCCATGCCATTATTGAGTCTATTAGACTTGAGAGCGGACCTTTGAAGGGGATGAATGTAAAACGGCTGTCTTGAAATTTGAGAATTATTGTTATGATTAAAAAAAAAGAACATAGACAGGAGTTAAAATGAACAACTTCCATTCTTTGGCAGAAACAAGAAGAAGCATCCGCAAGTACACAGACGACGATGTATCTGTTAGTCTAATACTTGACTGCCTAAAAACCGCAGTTACTGCACCAAGCGGATGCAACAGTCAATGCTGGAAGTTTGTTGTAATTCATAATAAGACTGTACTCGAAGAAGCTGCATCAATTCTATGTAAAAAACAAAAACAAGTTCTTAATTCACTCGGTATGAACTATGACGAAACCTATCTTGAAGCGCGCAACAAGATGCTGACCTTTTTTACAAAGGCGCCTGTTTGTGTTGCTGTTTTTATGACGAAGCTTGATTACTACGACAAACGGCTGGAAGCGGCTTTTTTAGAAAACGGGTATACCTATAAAGAACTGATGGAAACCTACGGGAACCCGGATATATTATCTATTGGAGCAGCGGTGCAAAATTTTTTACTTGCAGTTCACGAAAAGGGTTACGGCGCCTGCTGGATGAATGATCCGGTTATTGCCCGGGAGGAATTATCAGTTTTGTTTGGTATGACGAATGGTGAAGTTCTCATGAGTTTAATTCCCGTAGGTGTGAGTGCATATACCCCCAGAGCGAAGAAGTATAAAGAATTCAAAGATGTTGCAGTAATTATAGAAGAAAAAGGTACAAATTTTAAGAATTAGTGCTGCGTAGTCTTCCAGCAAGCTTTTCCGCTTTTTTTTGCGAGGTACAAGCCATCGTCAGCGGTTTTTATAACCTCGTCTGCAGTCAATGTACCATCCTGAACCGCAATGCCGATTGAACAATTAAGTAGTTTTTCCGGTGGTATTTCTAATTTCATGCCTGATATGGACTGAGTTTCTGCAAGTAAATTTCCAATTTCTATTAATTTAGAGAGAATACGCTGTGCGACGGTGATGGTACCCTGCATCTGTGTTTCAGGTAGAAGACAGATAAACTCGTCGCCGCCGTAGCGTGCAACAATATCGGTAATTCTAACACAGGTTGGTAAAAAGCGCGCAAAAGCAATGAGAGCTGCATCTCCTACATCATGGCCGAAGGTGTCGTTATAATATTTGAAATTATCAAGGTCAATAAAAAGTACTGCATATCTATATTCATCAGGATTTTCGTGACGAATCATTCTTCTATGTTCTGCAAAAAGCTCTCGTTCAAAATTTCGCCTGTTGCTTAGATGTGTTAAGCTGTCATGATTAGAGAGAGCAAGAATTTCTTCATATGCTTTTTCAAGTTCGTCTCTTTTTTTGTTTAAGTCATTTACAAGGAAGGACCCTTCCAAGGCTCCGCTTAAGCGCAGTGCTAAACTTGAAAAGGATCTTCCGTCGGAGCCGTCATCCTGCAGTATTACATAACCTATACGGCGGTTGCCAAAATGAAGGCTTTGGATCAATAATGAATACGGGGATGAAGCGTCAGGCCAAAGTTCATCAGGAAGTATAGATGAAACGGGAAATAGTTGTTTTTCCTTACCAGCTAAATCAATATGTGTTCCATTGATATAAGAAAATAACATTTTACCGTTTTTATCGGGCCTAAAAGGGTCTTCGTAGAGAACAATCCAGCAAGATCTTGCTCCTAGCGCCGGAAGTTCTATTTCTATACTCGGTAAAATGATGTTCATGTCATAGCTTGCAAAAATATTTTGATCTATAGCGTCAAGCGTTTCCCTTCTTTTTTCTGCCTTAATTTTACCCACAAGCTGCAGCCGCTGTGCAATATCGCCTGCTAAAATATTTGCCGCCGCTCTTGTTGTTTGATTTATAGATCCGTTTAGGGCTAATTCTTCAACAAGAGAAACAATTTCCATGGGGTCTTCTCCGGCAGAACTAAAGGTTTTGGCAACCTTGTCGAGCGAGTGAGAGATGTCGCTTGATCTTCTGCCGAAAGTTGAAAGAGACGAAAGCTGTTCCAGTCCTGTATTTCGTAAGCTTTGTGGAATTCCTACCGTTTCCTTGGGCTGATGGACCTCAAGAATAGATTTTGCAAAACGGTTTGTACAGCCGCACGACTCCCTGATTATTACTCTCATCGTGTTGGAATCAGTATGAGTGTCAGGTTTGTTTGAAAGAATGGCATCCAGTTTCCGAACAGAAAGGGCACCCTGTTCTCTAAAAGATTGCGAAACAGTAGATAAGGGCGGGAAGGAGCAGCGGCTTTCAATAATATTGTCAAAACCAGTCACTGCAATATCTTCTGGTACTTGGAACCCTCTTTCCCTCAGCTCACTAATTGCACTTAGAGCAGACTTATCATCTCTTGCAGCGACTGCGGTAAAATCTATTCCAGGTATAAGATTTCTATTATCGATCAGTTCTTTAATTGCTAAGGCCCCCCAATCGTGAGGCGTTGCGGGAATGCTTAATTGTTCTGAAATTTTTTGTACAGCATGGCCATCAACGACCAAATTCTCATTATAACTAATATCTTGCTGCTTCAAAGCCTCTTTGTATGCTCTGCAGCGTTCAGCAAACTCAAAGGCTTCCTGCTCGCGGTCATTTCTTAGATATGCAATCTTAGTATGTCCATGATTTATGATTACATGACGAATAAGCTCTTTCATTGCATCATAATTACTGATTTTTAGACCATACACTCCATTGCCTTCCCAGCCTAGCGAAACTATTGGCAGCGGAGCAAAATAATTGACAAGGGCCTGAATTGCACCGTCATCGGCATCATGCTTCATTTGGCCGCCCCAAAGAACAACTCCATCAAATAAAGACTTTTCAGGCAGCTGGTACATGAGTGTCGAGCGGGTTTCGTTCATATTTTGGGCTATATGAATACCATTAAGCCACGAAACTTCCAGACCGCCGCTTACACTTACAAAATCATAGCCGAGGAAGCTTGCTTCTTCGCTTGCGCCCTTCCAAAATTCGGCTGAATAGAAATTGTCGAGAGGAGCACTAAGATGTAAGATGCATTTTCGTTTATTATGCTTATTCATTACTTTAAGATGTAATCTCCATTTTTTTA
>CAZLNE010000137.1:0-4228 GCA_964560975.1 uncultured Treponema sp.
TTCATCTTTATCGCGGTTGTACTGCATACCATTTCCAACTGCCCAGCCGGATGGAACACCATAAGAAGCACCGATCAATTTAAGAAGGTTACCGCCCTTACCCTGTCCGGATTCAGAACCGCACCATAGATCTGACCAGATATAGTCTGATTCCTTGCACATACCCTTGCTTACCATGTATTTCTTTACACCAACAAGAATGTCATACAAGCTTTCCCATGTCCAATCTTTTTCAAGTTTAGAAACATCGTAACCGGCTGCCTTAAAAATGTCATCGCGGATCATGATTGTATAATCCTGCATAGCTGCTTCAAGCATACCGGGTAAGCGGTAGTATTTACCATCAGATCTAACAATTGTGTCTAAATCATTTGCCATGTTGTACTTTGTAGCAAAATCTGAGTAATAGGGCATGTATTTAACATAGTCAGATACAGGAACTACTGCACCACCGTCAACGAAAGGACCTTCTTCATATACCTTCGGAATGATATATGCAGAGTTACCTGCATTAATATCAAGCTTAATTTTATTGGTATAGTCGCCGCTGTCAAAAGATCTAATGTCGAGTGTAACATTTGTCTTTTTGGTAATTTCAGCAAAAACACCTTCTGTCTTCCATGCTTCAACCATAGGATACCAGCTGGCATCACTAAAAAACATAGAATAAGTAACAGGTTCGTCTGAGTAGAAGGTCTTACCTAATCCGTAAGTGTATCCTACTGCTTCACCCGTTGATTTTGCAGTGCCGGCATCTTTCTTACCTGCTGCAAAAACAGAAACCAGTAAACAAAGTACCAACAGACCGCATAGCAATTTTTTTCCCATTTTGAATCTCCTCCTGGAAATTTTTTATATGTAATGAAGTAAATTAGACAACCTACTTCAAAAACATCCTTATTCTTTAATGCCGCCAAGCATCATCCCCTGCACATAATACCTTTGAACAAAGGGGTACACGCAGATAATTGGAAGCGCCATTAGTAACATTGAACACGACTTTATATTTGCACCAATCTGCATTTTTTCTGCGGTTACTTCACCCGGATCGGCAGATGTTGAAGCTCCGGAAATAATAGTCCTCAGGTAATACGCTACCGGCCACATTGGTCTTTCATCTAAATACAAGTAAGATGTAAACCAGTTATTCCAGTAGCCGACTGCATAAAACAGCACCATGGTTGCAATAATCGGTTTTGAAAGCGGTAGAACTATCCTAAAAAAGATGCCGAACTTATTAAGGCCGTCAATCTCGCCTGCTTCTTCGAGTTCCTGGGGAGTACCGGCAAAAAAAGCCTTCATAAGAAGAACATAGTAGGTTCCGATCATTCCTGGAAGAACAAATCCTGCAATTGAGTTTTTTAAACCAAGATTTACCATGAGCACATAGTTAGGTATTAAGCCGCCGCTGAAGTACATAGTAAAAATTACAAATGGTATAATTATTTTATTTAGACGTAAATTTGATTTTGACAGCGGATAAGCCAGAATCGACGTAAAAAACAATGATGAAATCGTTCCGCACAACGCATAAACAACAGTATTTTTATAACTTCGAAGAAAATCACCCTTCGTCAATACAGATATATAGGTGGTAATATTAAACTCTACCGGAATAATATTAACCTTACCCTGAATAATTGCACTTTCAGAAGAAAACGATTGTGCAACCAGATATAAAAAAGGATATAGGGTTGCTATACATATCAAAATCATTAATACTTTATTGAAACCTTGAAAAACTTTATAACCTGTTGATTCTCTCATATTTTTATCCTTTTTTAAAAACTACCACAAACCGCTGTTGGTTAGCCGTCTGGATGTAACGTTTGCAATAGTTAAAAGAATTAAGTTTATAAATCCTTCAAAAAGCCCTACTGCAGTCGCATAACTATAATTTCCTGAATCCAATCCCATTCGGAACACATAGGTAGAAATAATATCTGCTGTTTCATAAATCATAGGATTGTACAGAAGATATACTTTTTCAAAAGCCATACTTGATCCGACAAGACCGCCCACATCAAGAATTAAGAGGGTTGTAATAGTCGGTATAATACTTGGAATAGTAATATGCCACACACGCTGAAAATGATTAGCGCCGTCAATCTCTGCCGCTTCATACAAATTCGGACTGATATTTGACATGGCAGCCAAGTACAAGATAGTTCCCCAGCCAAGACTCTGCCAAAGACCGGAAACAACGAATATGGTCATAAACCATTCAGGTAAAGCTATAAAATAGGTAACCTCACCGCCGAAATACTGTATAAGTCTATTTAGCGGTCCATTCGCAGCAATTAATTCTCGAATCATACCGGTAACAATAACAATTGAAATAAAGTGAGGCAGATATGAAACAGTTTGGACAAATTTCTTCCAATGGAGGTTTTTTATTTCATTCAACAGCAATGCAAAAATAAGCGTTAATGGAAAGCGGAATAAAAGATACGTAATGTTCAAGCTCAAAGTATTTTTAAAAGCGCGCCAAAAACTTTGATCGCTTATAAATTGCTTAAAATACTTAAAACCGCTCCACTCATCACCAAAAATACTGCTTCCAGCTCTGTATCTTCTAAAAGCTATTATATTTCCTGCCATAGGAACATAGCGGAAAACAATATAATACAGGATGGGTACCAGCATGAATAAGTACAATTGCCAGTTTAGCCTTAAATGTTTGCCTAAACCCATCTGTTTATTTTTAATGAGTTTAACTTGAGAAATAGAAATTTTTCTTTGATTAATCTTTGTATCCATGCTTTACCTTTTTTTTATAAAACTCATGATTAGTTTTTTTATACAAGAATACAATTATTCTTATCTACTAGTCTTTATTATATACTTGTATACAAGTTACTTTATAATGAATCCTACCATGATTTATATGATAATTGTATAGGATAAAACACCTATGCTTAGATAATTTTAATGAAAAATCTTAGTTTTGAGATCTTATGAATCTCTTGAAAGTCAATCTATCTGTAAGGTTTTACAAGCCTTTTCCGCAGCAGCCTGCTCAGCTTCTTTTTTACTCTTTCCCTGTTCAGGACCAAATAATGATGAAGAAACACTAACCGTAACCCAAAAAGTGCGGTCATGATCAGGGCCTGTATTATTCACAAGCTCATATGCAGGGCATGTTTTAAATTTTTTTTGGCAAAATTCCTGAAGAAGAGTTTTATAATCTTTATGATGTTTATTTGATAATACCTTTTCAATTTCCGGAACAATGAGACTTAATACTAATTTTTCAGCTGCACGGTATCCGCTGTCTAAATACAAGGCGCCAATAACTGCTTCAACCGCATCTGCGAGCAGTGCTTTCTTTTGTCTTCCGCCTGATAATTCCTCACCTCTTCCAAGAAGAAGATAATTATCTATTCCTATTTTAAGAGCGATTTCAGACAAGGTCACCTCAGAAACAACTACAGACTTTGTTTTTGCAAGATCCCCTTCATTATGACCGCTCAAATGCTCATATAAAAAACCGGCCACAGCCATACCCAGTACAGCATCGCCCAAAAACTCAAGACGTTCATTATTACAGGGAACAGAAGAGGACTCATTAGCATAGGAACGATGATGAAAGGCTAAATCAAGAAGTGTTATGTCTTTAAATTTAACATTTAATTTCTTTTGAAATACGGTAAGTTCATTTTTTCTTACCGGTAAAACTTTTTGTTTATGTGAAAATAATTCCATAGTTTAAAAAAGTAACACAGGAAATACTGAAAAAATCAATCTTTCCTGTGTTATTGCTCAAAAACTTATTTTGATTGTGATTTAATAAAATCATAGGCATCACGAACTGTTTCAAATTCATTTGCCTTATCATCAGGAACACTTACGCCTAATTCTTCTTCTATAGCGTATACTAATTCATAGGTGTCTAAGCTGTCTGCACCTAAATCCTGACGAAATGAAGAATCTAAACTTATTTTTGACTCATCAATCTCTAACTTCTCTGCAATTAGTTTTTGCATTTTACTGAACAATTCGTCCATTGTTTTCTCCTGTTAACCGTTGCTTTCAGGTGTAATAACCTGACGACCGCGGTAAAACCCGCATTTCGGGCACACGCGGTGCTGCATCGTTAAATTTCCGCAATTGCCGCACTCAACAAGATTAGGAGCAGTTAAACGCATGTTTATGCCCTGTCTTCTCTTTGTGCGAGCCTTTGACGTTTTCGCTCTTGGTACTGCCATATATAAACCTCGCTAAATAA
>CAZLNE010000138.1:0-4101 GCA_964560975.1 uncultured Treponema sp.
CAAGGTGGGGTTGGGGTTCCAGGGGAAGGGGCAACTTCGCATCGCAAAAGATGGTACCCCTTCCCCAGCTACATTGGCGTATACACTACCGCTAAGATCTTTGCTTTTTCGCTATTTGCGGTGTGTACGTGGTGAGCAACGATTGAATCGTAGTAAATACTGTCTCCAGGGTTAAGTGTATAGGTCTCCTTACCGTATTTAATTTCAACAACACCGGAAAGAACATAGATAAATTCTTCACCCTCATGGGAAGACATTGCAATTTCATGCTCAGAAGAAGGTTCAATATCAATAAGAAATGGATCCATGTGGCGGCCTGCTTTGTTTTGCGCAAGCGAGTAAAAATCAAGATCGGAACATACGGCATTGGTTCTGTCAGAAAATCGTGAAACAGATTTTTTTTCATTGGTTCGAGTTACCACAGGTCCTACATTTTCCTGATCATCCATGAAGGTACCAAGCCTAGTTCCTAATACGCGGGCTATTTTTATAAGAGGAGTTAAACCGGGAATTAAGCTGCCGCTCTCAATACTTTCTATACTTTTAACGCTTAAATTACTTCTTTCTGAAACATCTTCAACAGAAAGTTTTCTGCTTTCACGAATTAGACGGACTTTATTGCCGATTCTATTTTTCTCTGACATGGTAAACCTCTTTTTATGTTGTAAAATACTTTTAAAAAGTACCATAGCTTTAGTAAAAATGCAAGAGTTTTAGTATTTATTAAAATTATCGGTTGACCCGCTTTTCCGGTATATGGTTCTTACTATCCCTTTACTGCTCCGCCTGTGAGGCCGGCTACAATGTATTTTTGCGCTGTTACAAACAGAATAATTGCAGGTACCATTGCAAGCGTTAAATAAGACAAAATCATATTCCAGTCTGCAGCATGCTGACCTTGAAAAGTCATTACCCCCATGGGCAGGGTAAAATACTTTTCTGTATTAAATACAAGCAGAGGGAGGAAAAAACTATTCCAGCTGGCAACCAAAATAATTATTGCAGTAGTAGCAAGTATTGGGGTTGATAATGGTATGACCATTTTAAGAAGAAATCCCATTGGACCATAGCCGTCAATCGCACAAGCATCTTCAAGATCCTTTGGTATATCCTTAAAAAATCCTATGAGAAGTAAAACACACATTGGTATTTGAAAGGCTGCTTGAGGTATAATGACACCTAAATAAGAATCGATTAATTTAAGATTTCTTATTTGCAAATAGAGAGGAAGCATTGCAACTGTTAAAGGGAAGAGAAGCCCAAGCATAAAATAAGTTCTAAAAAAAGAGCTCGCGCGGAACTTAATTCTCGCAATTGCGAAGGCAGCCATTACAGCAATAACCAAGGTAAGACCCACTGTACCCCCAGCAACAATAACAGAATTCATCATTGACTGCCAAAATTTACCAATAACACCTGTAAGAATGTTTCCATAATTTTCAAAATACATAGGATACGGAATACCTAAGGGATCTGTCAACAATTGACCATTAGACTTAAAACCGCCCATAACACCAATATACATAGGCAGCAAAACTATGAGCGATAAAATACCACAAAATGTATATTGAATAATTCTTGAAAATTTATAATTTGAAGTTATTTTTTTTCCCATAGAACTAATTCTCCTTCCTTACCAACAATCGATTATAAAAGAGACTGAAAATTAGACAAAGAAAGAATATTGTAACAGCAACAGCACTTCCATATCCTATATTGAACCGTTGTAAGCCGAATTTATACAGATAGGTAACCATTGTCTCTCCCGAATTAACAGGGTCACCCTTACCCATTGCCCAAACAATATCAAAAATCTGCAGAGAACCAACGATTGAGAAAAAAACTGATATAAGCAAAGTGGGTCTTAATAGCGGTAATACAATTTTACGAGTTGCCTGAGAGTCTGTAGCACCGTCTATTTTGGCAGCCTCTTTTAATTCCTCTGGAATATCTTGAAGCCCTGCAATGAGAATTGACATATGAAAGCCAAAATACTTCCATATAATAGCCACCATAATAGCTCCAAGTACAGTTGAAGGATTTCCAAGCAGAGCAGGCACTTGTTTATCTGGAGCAAGCCAGGTAAATAAAGCCTTTACAAATCCATACTGAGGATTATACACGAACTGCCATAACAAACCTGATATAACTTCGGAAAAAATATACGGCAGAAAAAAGAAGGTTCTAAATAGAATTGCTAACTTGAAATTTCGATTATTTATGACCAACGCTGCATAAAGAGCAAGCGGAACTTCCACAACGAGCGAAACAAGTACAATAATAACATTATGCCATAAAGCTTTTTTAAAAATTTCATCTTGAAATAGTAATTGGAAATTTTTTATTCCTCTAAAATCTGTAATAGGGCCCAAACCGTTCCACTTGAAAAGACTAAAATATGCAGCTTGAAATACCGGAACTATAACAAAAAAAGTGAAAAGAATAGCTGCCGGTGCTAATAAAAAAATTACTAAGGAAATGTTGTGTGATTTTTTTTTCATATTTTTCCTGCAAAAAAAGGTGTAAACTGCCAGAGGATAAACCCTCTGGCAGTTTACTTATTCAAGTAAATTACTGTAGATATGCTCTTTGAATTGCAGCACATGCCTGTTCAGGTGTTGCTGTTCCTGCTAATAATGTTTGTACAGAGTCATTAAGTGCACCGCCTACTGCAGGAGCTAAGAACTGATCAGGATACAATTGGAAGAAAGTACACTGATCAACAATGGCCTTAACTTGTTTCAAATTAGCATCTGTCATTCCTGCTTCTGCTCCCTTTACTGTTGGTATAATACCGCTAACTGAAGCCTGCTTTGAATTGTTTTCTTTATTGAATAAGAACTTAAGAAAGTCAACCGCTTCTTTTGGAGCATTTTTACCAATAGCCATACCGCCGCCGCCGCCCATAACTTCTGTTATAGCGCCTTTTCCGCTTGAGACACCAGGGAATGGAGCACAGCCGAGTTTGTCGCCAAGACCAGTTTTATTAGTTGAGCTGTCTTTCTGTACGATCGGTGCCCACTGCCCCATAAGCTCCATGGCTGCCATACCATTACCCATTAATGCACCCTGATCTGTATAAGTTGCACCAAGGAATCCATCCTGGAATGGTTTCATATCTACTAATTGTTTAACCATTTGAGCAGCTTTAATAAATACTTCGTCATTAAAACCCTTTCCATTATTAAGATTTGCAAAAGCACCTGAGCCGCCTAAGCGAAGAGCTAGATATGAGAAATAGTACATTGCCGGCCATTTATCTCCGCCGCCGAGTGAAATTGGAGTAATACCTGCAGCCTTTAATTTGCCAACCAATACAAGGAAATCATCCCAGGTTGTGGGAAATGAGTTGTATCCAACTTTTGCAAGAAGGTCTTTGTTATACCAGAAAGTAACGCCGCCCATATCATTTGCAGCACCATACTGTTTGCCGTCTGCAGCATAGACACCCCAAACACCAGCAGCCATTGAATCGCCAAAAGCAGTTCCCTTTACTTCCTTAGTAATATCTTGAAGGAGTCCAGCCTTTGCATATTCAGAAAGAACACCACCACCCCAGCTGTGGAATACATCAGGAGGATTTCCAGACTGCATAACAGTTGTCAGCTTGCTCTTGAAAGCCTCGTTTTCGAGGATTGTTACCTCAATTTTTACATTTGGATGAGCCGTCATGTACTCATCTACAACACTCTGATAATAAGCCTTATCAACATCAGCTGTACCAATATGCCAGAATGAAAAAGTTACCGGTTTATCAGCCGACTGGGCTGTTTCTTTTTTACCACCGGCAAAAATCAATGCACCTGCCATTACAAGAATGAGCATTGCAACTAGAAGTTTTTTTGCAAACATCTTAATTCCTCCTATTATGTTGTATCAACAATACGTTGACCAAATTCACTTTTTAATAAAATAATGTTTTCAAGTGATCAGTTGTAGCAGCAACAATTATTTCAATCCTAGGCTTATTTATATCAATAAAACCAAATATATATCCGTATTTATAGTAACTTATTATCTAGAAACAGAGTAGATGATAACTTTCGATTTAATTTCATACTTTAGTGTTTTTTTTATAGCTGTAAAGTGTTACAGTAGTGG
>CAZLNE010000139.1:0-4065 GCA_964560975.1 uncultured Treponema sp.
AACGTCGCGAGACAGTTCGGTCCCTATCTGCTGTGGGCGTTGGATGATTGAGAGGGTCTGCTTTTAGTACGAGAGGACCGAAGTGGACGAACCTCTGGTGTATCTGTTATCCTGCCAAGGGTAAGTGCAGAGTAGCTACGTTCGGAATGGATAACCGCTGAAAGCATCTAAGTGGGAAGCCATCCTCAAGATAAATCATCCCTGGGGGTTTAACCCCCCTAAAGACTCCAGAGAGACTATCTGGTTGATAGGCTGCAGGTCTAAGCATAGTAATGTGTTCAGCCGAGCAGTACTAATAAGTCGTGAGGCTTGACCATATTATCGTTTCTGCTTATAATATAAGAAATTACGTTATTTGTTTTGGCTGTTTTTTCAACAGAAAACAGCTTAAACTCACCATGGTGAGTTTGCTTCCCTTATTGAGTATCAGTTATGCTGATATTCACACTAACACTGTTAATAATGCCTGGTGGCCATAGTGGAGAGGTAATACCCGTTCCCATACCGAACACGGAAGTCAAGCTCTCTTACGCCGATGATACTGCTTAAACGCGGGAAAGTAGGAAGCTGCCAGGCTTTTTTTTATTTAAAAGGGCGTGCTTTAGCACACCCTTTTAAATAAAAAAGTCTAAGGATAACTATCAGTTTTGCATGGTCTATTTCAGGAAATAAGAAAACCTTCACCTGAAATTCTATTGCAATGACTGGTTCTCCCTCACGCAAAACTGTTGTAGTAAACGTGCATTGCACGTTTACGTAAGGAAGCAGCGAAGCGTTGCCAGGCATGGGACAAAGCTTTTCCTATCAGTTTATAAATCTATAACAAAATGTAACTAAGTCACAATTTATTACTGGTATTTTAGTCTTTTTAATAGTATATTTATTAATGAAGAGATGTTTATGCCTTTAAGGAGTATTTTGCTTGAAAATACGTACAAGACTAAACATAGTTATTTACTTTATTTTTTTCATGGTTTCTTTGGCAGTTTCTATTTATTTTTTAATGCTTTCCCCTGTGAAAGAAATTGAAAAAGAAAGAACTATTTTATTATCAGTATCAGATGTGTTATCTGATGTAGTAGAAATTTCCAGCCGTTCAGTAACTGAAAATCTTGTTAATATAAAGCCTCTCATGGATGAAATTCCTACTACATTACAAAATGCTTTTACTACTGTAGACTCGTTATCTGCATTGCGTAATAGTGATCCTGCAATAAATGATGCTGTAAAGAAGATAGTTGGTGTAGCCAAAAGAACATTAGATTCGTATGAGACATTAATGACCGATTATGATGATCTAATTATAAATGCCCAAGAGTTTGCTTTAAATTACGATAAAATGTCGCCTCTTGAATTGTATAGAAATACATCGTATCCAAGTTTTGCTTTGGAATTTAGTGTTAGTAAATTCTTTAAGTCAGTTAGGTTTGTTAATCAATATCTTGAAATAGCAACAAAAGAAATTGATGCACAGACAATTATTATAGATGAAAAAATAGCCGAACTTAATCAAAAAGCTCTTATTATTGCTGCTGCTATTGTAGCTTTGTTAATGGCCGGTGCGCTCTTAGTTTCATTGTTAATTTCTAAATCTGTTAAAAAGTCAATAGACAGTTTAAGTTCTAGTGTAGAAATTTTGTATACCGGAAATCTTGCAGTAAAATTTCCTGAAAATACAAATGACGAGCTTCAAGATCTTGCGGTGAAATTAAATGAGTTTATTGCTCTTTTGGAAAATTCATTTAGCCAGATTAAAAAGAGTTCTTCACAAAACAAACTTGCAAGAGACAATGTTAAACAGATTACTACACAGATTGGTTTTGTTCTTAAGGATACAAATAATTCTGTTGATGGAGTAAATTCTTCTTTCCAGCAATTACATAACAATATTGATAGTACTGATAGACTTTCTTCTGCGATTTGTTCGGATATTGATATGCTGGCGAATCAAATATCAACCCAGGTAATGATGATAGAAAACTCTATTCAAGCGTTAACAGATATGGTCAAGAATATTTCGGTTCTTCATTCAGTTGCAGAAAAAACAAATCAGAATTCTGCACAGCTTGTTGAACTCTCGCTTACTGGACGGGAAGCCCTTGCGGCCTCTGAAGAAAAAATTCAGGATATTGAGAATCAGGCATATAAAATAGAAGAGATGGTAGGAATCATTGATCAAATAGCAGGTCAAACAAACATTCTTGCTATGAATGCAGAAATTGAAGCTGCACATGCAGGCGATGTAGGAAAAGGATTTGCCGTTGTTGCTGAAGAAATTCGAAAACTTGCAGAAGCTTCATCAGAAGGATCGAGTGAAATCTCTTCTTTCGTAGCAGGTATTATTTCCTTAATAAAAAGCGCGAGAGAGGGAAGCAGTAATACAAATGAGGCTTTCGAAAAAATTGATACTACTATAAAACAGGTAAGCAAGGCAGTGGACCGCATTACCGACGCTCTTACCGATACTACCGGGCGCAGTGAAGGTCTCATGCAGAATATGATTTTGGTAAAAGAAATATCTGATGTTATTGATACTAGTTCAAAAGAAATATCAAATAGATCTACAAATATATCAGAAGAGATGAGGCAGGTTGATTCAATAAGTACATCTGTTTTGGAAAAAATGCAGACCATTATTGATAACACAGATAAGCTAAAATCCGTTTCCGAGTCTGCTTCTGATGTTGTGCAAGATCTTTCTAGAATTGGTCTTGAAATGGATAATCGCGTTCAACAGTTTAAAACACATGATGATTCATTTTGATTCTATCTCTATTCAAAAGGTTAATAAAAAATTATAATACAAAGAATGAGCGGATATTTTGATTCTTATGATGTAGCTATTGTAGGCGGCGGTCATGCTGGTATTGAAGCAGCCCTAGCTGCATCACGTATGTCTTTAAAGACAATATTAATTACTCAATCAATTGATGCAATAGGAAGGCTCTCGTGTAATCCTTCAATCGGCGGAATTTCCAAGGGCAATATTGTTCGTGAAATTGATGCCTTGGGCGGAGAAATGGCACGGATAACAGATAAGTCTCTTATTCAATTTCGAATGCTGAATAAAAGCCGTGGTCCTGCGGTTCAAGCGCCAAGAGCACAGGCTGATAAAATATTGTATTCTTCAATTGCACGACGTACCTTAGAAGCACAGGAAAACCTTTATCTGCTTCAAGATACTATAACTGATATTAAAACAGAAACTAATCAATCAACTGGAAAAATTCAAATATCAGCTTTAGTAACTGAACGAGGCAGGACTATTCCTGTTAAGGCAGCTGTATTAACAACGGGTACGTTTTTAGGCGGTAAAATTTTTATAGGAGAATTTGATGCTCCAAACGGGCGCCTCGGAGAAGGCGGTGCTTATGGCCTGACCGAATCTCTTGTAAGACTTGGGTTCAACGTAGGACGATTAAAAACCGGCACGCCCCCTAGAATTTTAAAGTCATCCTTGGATTTTTCGAAGTTTGAAGTTCAAGAAGGGGATAAAGAAATAATTCCTTTTTCTTTTGATAATGCTTCGATCGACAGACCTATGGTACCTTGTTATCTTCTATATACAAATGAGAATACGCATAAGATTATTCGTGATAATGTCCATAAATCTCCCTTATATGCGGGTAAAATTAAAGGTATTGGTGCCCGGTATTGTCCATCAATAGAGGATAAGGTTGTCCGCTTTGCAGATCGTGAAAGACATCAGCTGTTTATAGAACCAGAAAGCCTTGATACAGATGAAATTTACTTAAATGGTCTTTCATCTTCTCTTCCTGAAGATATTCAAGATGCTTTTTTGCGGACTCTTCCTGGTTTTGAGAATGCTGTTGTTACTCGCCCTGCGTATGCAGTTGAATATGATTATCTTGATCCGACTCAGCTTTATCCGTCTTTAGAGACAAAGAGTGTAGTTGGATTGTTTTCTGCGGGACAAATTAATGGGACATCGGGATACGAAGAGGCTGCAGGACAGGGATTAATTGCTGGAATAAATGCCGCTCTGCGTGCAAAGTCGCTTATAGATCCTGCAGCTTTGTATGATCCTCTAATTCTTAGCCGGAG
>CAZLNE010000140.1:0-4062 GCA_964560975.1 uncultured Treponema sp.
TTTTCTTTAGTATCCATAACATTTGTATAGTACTATACAAATGTATATGTGTCAATATTTTTTTAGTAAAGAAGGTCGCACAATACGAAGTCCGGCAAAAGAGTATGCGGGAAGGCAAAGGAAATAAGAAAAATTAGCTTTTCCCTTTACCCCATCACTGAATGATAGACCAATAGCCTTATACTTAGGACATACTATCACATAAGGAGATAAAGTATGTCGCAAATGATTAACCGCGGAAAAGAACTAATCCGCATCAGTCCTGCAAACAACAAGAAACTTGAGTATTCAACCAATGACGGAAGAACATGGAGCGGCCGGTACACCGGCAATGATACATTTCAAGATTTAACCGATAACGGGAAAGAGATCCTTGCTTCCACTTCAAAGGGTTTATACTATTCAACAAATGACGGTAGAACTTGGAGCCGGAGAAGCTAGCTTTATAAGCCTGCATTCTGCATCATACCCCTGATTGTGTCCTTCCATTGTTTTACAAAGAATTTGGGCGCCAGGGGTTTTGCGTTTGCTCCCTGAGCCAGAACCCATTCTAAGATGGAATTATGCTGACTTGCACTGAATGTTATTGTTGTACATTTTTTTTCTTCATCGTCAGTAGTTTTCTGATCATCGGCCCACTTACAGGATTTAACATATTCCCGGCTGTCTTTATAAAACTCAATGATGTAAGTATTTTTATTTGAATCTTGAAAAGCGCCGAACTTTCCGCCGCCGCATTTTGACTCAAATTCAAAATCAGAGGGAAGGGTGAAAGTATCTTTTGTAACGAGTACAAGTTTCATTCTGGAAAGATTAAAGAGTCTGCATCCTTCCGATGATTCCTGGTCAGCAGTTTTGTCCCATCCCCATACGTAACATACTCCGTCAGCCAACAAAAGCTGATACGGATGAACAACGCGGTGAGTTGTCTTTGTATTCCAACGGCCGTTGTAATCAAATTTGAGCACAAGGTTATTTTCCAGAGCTCGAACAATTCTATCCCATGTTTCCGGGTTTATAGAAATTTCAGGACTTGGAGGAAGGGCAATACGTTTCATGAGAGAATCATTTTTTTTATATGAGCTATTGCTCATCATATCAATTAGTTCTTCAGCATCTTTATACAGCGGAGTGCCCTTGTAATGCGATAACAAAGTCTTTGCAGAAGTGAGAACCTGTATCTGTTTAGAGGTCATGGAATGTAATAGGGGAAAATCGTACTCTTCACTGTAGTAATAACCGCGCTTAACTGCATCATATTCGATCGGGGCATAGTATTTATCTCTAAGCAATTCAATATCACGGCTTATTGTTACAATGGAAACTTCATGATAGTGTGCAAGCCGATTTGTATTAGGATACCTGAAGGACGCAATCTTAACATGTATATCTTTGAGGCGTTCAAATTGCGGAATTGTCAAAAAAAGATTTTGTTCTCCTGCTGTTTCGTTTTTTTTCATATAACCCTCCTATTCCTGGATCTGCTCATGTTAGATTATAGCATACTGTAAGATGTCTGTCATATCGTGATAGACATAGGCGGGGAAAAGATTTTTATGTATATCATTATATGATAGAGTACCCGTTGTAGTATTCATACAGCTTAGTAAAGGAGGTTTTATGGTACAGGCAGTAACTGTTTTATGTATAGCTATTACAGGTTTAATAGTTACTATATTAAATAGGAGAATGGCAGAAGTATATTTCGTTTTCTACATAGATGGCCTTCCAATGAGGCTTGCATCTCTCCAGTGTAAAATAAATGATAGAACATTATTGAAAGAAGGATATGACAGACTCAAAAAAGAAGCAGAAGGGAAAATAAGCAAGTTAGAAAGTTTTTTCTTTTATACAAGAATACTTTTGTTTATTCAAAAGGCATTATCAGTTATTTCCTTTTTGATCTGTGTGAACGGCATTTTAAATTTCTTATTACATAACACAGTTATTTCCAGCACTCTGACGTATCCGGTTTTAACAGCTAATATTGCAACTTTAGTATTATCTGTAATACTGTTTTGTACTATAAGAAGAACAATTGGAGAAGAGTATGAAAGTGCTTAATTTACACGAATCAATTATGACTGATGTTGGAGGTGAATATGTTTATGAAGAAGAATCGAATGAAGATAAACAAGAATTATAGTTTTGAAAATTTCTATACATCGGGAGAATATGATTATGTACTCAATGTATTAATTACTTCATTGTCAAAATACAATCGCACTGATTACCCCTTAGTGATTTCCGGAGGTATTTGTACAGGCAAAACACATCTTTTATGTGCTTGTGCAGCTCATTATAAAAAAGCGAAACCAAAGGAAAATATATTAATTACAAACTTCCGTGATATTCTTGACAATTTTATATCTTCAATAAGTATGAGTACTTTAAATAGATTTACCAATAAAATGCTCTCTTACGATGCTGTGTTCATAGATGATATTCAATATCTTAGTAAGAAATTTGAAACACAGAATGAATTAATGTATATTTTTGAAAATTTAATGCTAAACAATCGGAGAGTAATTATTTCTTCTTTAGAACCTCTCATTGAAGAAAATGGGTATTCAGAGAAGCTTGTTTCCTGCTTTTCACAGGGTTTATTACTTAAGCTTCCGTACCCAAATACTGAGTCGAAGAAAGTATCTATTAAAAAATACTTTTCAAATAGTTCGGTTTTTTTAGATGAATCTGTTGTTAGTTTTCTTGCTGAAAGAAATAATGATTTCTAAACTGCGCCCTTTTGTCAACACACTTTTCCAAACAGTTTAAGGTGTATTAAGCCGCTTCTTTAGCCAGATCAACGACCTGGAATGATTGATACATTTCATCAGGCATTCTGTAATCAAGACTCTGATGAAACCGCTCTGTGTTATAAAAATGGAAGTACCTTCTCACGCCTTCCCTAAGCTCCTTAATTGATTCGTACTGTTTTATGTAAATATCTTCATATTTTAACGATCTCCAAAGCCGTTCAACAAAGATATTATCCAATGCTCTATTCTTGCCGTCCATGCTTATTGCTATCCCATTTTCGAGTAAAACTCTTGTCCAGCAATCAGATGTAAATTGGCAGCCCTGATCAGTGTTAAAAATTGCCGGGCATCCATACTGGTCAATAGTTGAACGAAGACAGTTTGCAAATATCTCAGCATCAAGAGTATTCGTAATTGTCCAGTTTAGAACCTTTCTTGAATACAGATCCATGATTGCCATAAGGTACACATGTCCTGTAGGTAATTTGATATATGTTAAATCCGTCGCCCAGACCTGATTTGGATGCCGGATTATCTTACCCGCAAGAAGGTACGGATATTTTTTGTGTTCATGTCTCGCTCTTGAGAGATTTCTACCGGGAAATATTGCTTGTAAACCGGAACGAGCCATAATTCTCCTAACTTGCTTTTCTGTTACCGGTATTGTGTTTGCACATATTTCACGTGCTACTTTACGGTATCCATAAAAAGGAAGTCTCGCAAGAACAGATCGTATCTGTTCAAGTATTTCCAAATCACTTTCATCTGTCACGTGCTGCCTTTTATAATAAGCAGCACTTCTGCTTATTCCCAATACTTTACATTGCCATGCTATTTGCATTTTTGTATGTATTCTTTCTACTAGAATGGATCGGTCCCGTACAACTGTTTGTACTTTTTTTTTAAGAACTCATTTTCAATTTTCATAGCTCCGAGGGTTTTTAGCGCTTCATCATACTGGTTTTCGGCTTGCTTTTCCCCCTCAGATTTTTTATTTGGTCTTTCAAAAATATCCGGCAGATTCTCTATTGCCTGCTTTTTCCAGAGACTAATCTGATTTGGATGTACCCCGTATTTTTTTGCTATTTCCTGAAGCGTTAATTCTTCACGAAGTGCCTCTAATGTTACTTTGGCCTTAAAGGCCTTGTCAAAACTTTGTCTTTTTTTCATACTGTCACCGCCTCTATTATAGCGGGTTCTACACCTTATTTATACTGCCTTTTGTGTCTTAATTTCTGGGCTCAGTATACCTCTTCTCTTCTTTTTGTATTATACAATATTATTTTCTTAAATTGTCATAAAT
>CAZLNE010000141.1:0-3987 GCA_964560975.1 uncultured Treponema sp.
CTCACAGCTCCCCAAAGAAAACACATGAAGCCGAATAATTGAATGAATAATAGATGGAGGTTTGAGAAGACAGGGAAGTCACGTTCCGGAGAAATATAGGTGTGGAGAATTCGAAAAAGGTCAATTACATACGCATTTACAAAAGGTATGCAAAATGGAAGTGTGATGACAAGATCCCAAAATCCTATGAGTCTGAATGCTTGTGTCGATTTATGTGTTTTCATACGACCTCACTCGCTCCAGCCATTCTCCTAAGAGGGCTTGAAATAATCTTTCCTGTTCTATTTGAAGATTATGACCGGCCTTATCGAGGACAACTAAACTCGCCCTTGGAAAATCCATAAAATAATTCATTTGATCTTTATAACCGACCGCATTATCCTGTCTGCCTGTCAGTATTAAAACCGGGCGGGAATATTCTAACGGCTGTGTGTAGATATCCTGTGTGTATTCGCCTTTAAGGACAGAGGAGAGATAACGCTTATTGATATTGAGCAATGCCTTATAAATGTCCCGCTTAAATAGGCGCCAGTGTTTTTTTGTCTGTACAACAGATAACGATGTAAAATAGTCTCTATCTCTTTTTGGAAGGGAATTAATAAACTCATCATCCTTTTCTAATACTATTCTTTCCGGCAGTGTTTTCTCCCCGCCTGATATTGAAACCGGACAAAGAAGGCATAAGCCCAGTACCTTGTCTTTTTTGTATTCAAGAATTCCCCTTGAAAGGGCGCCTCCCCATGATTCACCGGCGAGTAAAAAGTTTTGATCTGGAATAAGAGTGTCAATAATTGTTAAAAACATTTTTTTCTTCATGCAGTATTCCTTAGGGTGCTGTTTTTTATGTTCTTCTATACAGTTCTTTTTCTATATTTCTTACCATGCCTTCAATCGTTTGTAAACCCAGAGTATCTTTTTCAGCTTCTTCAACTATTGCAGCTCCTACATGAGAGTAAGGAGAGCCGTCGTTAATGACAATCATATTCTGCTGCAGAAAAAAGGTGTGCATGTTTTGGAGGGTGCCTTCCTGCCCTCCATTTCTAAACCAGCCGCAGGCAATGCCGCATCCGATTTTTCCTTCCATCTCGTAGGGTTTGGAATAATCGGGACGCAATACAACGCACCGGTCCATCATAACCTTTAATTGACCTGAGACCATTCCCATAAATACAGGAGAGCCCAGAATGAGCACGTCGCACCAGCGGAGAGCCGTGTACAGTTCCTGCATATCATCATTCATTGGACACTTGCTCGATGCTGAACAGGCGCCGCATGCCTTACACGGCAGAATGTGTTTATCAGCTAGAGATACGTATAATGTTTCATGATTTTCTTTTAAGAGACCCAGTGCATAATTAACTGCACATGCTGTGTTTCCTTTTTCCTTCGGACTGCCTGAAATTCCCAATATTTTAGCCATTTTAATTACCAAATTTAAACACTTAATTATTAATTAATTTCTTTAAGAAAGGCTTTGAGTTCTTTTAAAAATACTTCTTGTGCATCAAAGCGTATAAGGTGTCCAACATTCGGAACGTTTACAATCTTAATATCCGGTTTCATCTCTATAATTTTTGGTAATGCTTCCGGTCTTAAGATAGCGCCTTTTGCAGGATCGGCGGTAAACAAAAGAACTTTTTGCCTAACATTGTGCAGTGTGGTTTTCCAGTCCCACTCGCCAGAGAAAATTCTTAAAGATAATTTTTCGAAAATACTTACATCGAGCTCTTTTTTAGATTGGGCCATGTGATGCACGAGTTCTTCGCTCCAAGTCGGGTTTTCTTTAGAATAATTGTGGACTAGTTCTTCGTATGTTTGTAATGGAAGTCTCTTAACCCAGTCAAACATCGGATTTTTTTGACCAGGAGGGGGAAATAAGGGTGTGTCCAAGAGCCATGCAGGGTCTTCAAGAAAAAAGGCTTTTACAAGATGCGGAAAGCGGACGGCTAATTCATAGGTAACACCTGCACCCATTGAGTGACCGCCGACAATCGGCTGGCCTAAATTTAATGCTTTTATGAGTTCTGCAACATTGGCCGGCATATCAATTTCCTGACCTTCTGCGATGCGGGAAGATTTACCGTGACTGGTCATATCCGGCATGATAATGTCATACTCTTTTTCTAATTCGCGTGCGACAGGTGTCCAGCATAATCCGTAATCTGAAAAACCGTGAATTAATACGAGGGGCGGTTTGTCTCCTCCGGTTCTGGTGTAGTGTAGTGTAACATCGCCCACAACGATATTTGACTGTTTCCAATTATTCATGAAAGGCTCCTTTAAAAATAATTGTATCAGCTATTGGTGAATTGTTAATAAGAGAAAATACCGATTGGGGGAGAGGACTGACCGGGGAAGAACAAAGAATAATTACATTTTTTTCTCTTGAAATTGATGTAATGTTACCATTACAAATCGTGCAAAAGGTTGAGCGATAAGTAATTCAACGTAAAAGAAATATTCAAAGATCTAAAAGTGTTAAGGCCTACATAATCTTATTTCCTTTGATATATTTTGTTAATTCGCTAACTCTTCAGCGATCAATTCAGCCTGTTTCAGCACTGTCTCTGTTGCAAGCATCTGCATATCCGGTGGGTAGCCATACTGCCGTAAGATACGTTTAACAATGACTTTGAGCTTCGCCTTGACGCTTTCCTTGATCGTCCAGTCTATCGAAGCGTTTTCCTTGACCTTCTCATACAACACGACCGCAAGCTCCCGAAGCTTGTCTTTTGCCATTACTTCTTTAGCACTGTCGTTATTTGCGATGGCTGTATAAAACGCATACTCATACTCGGACAAGCCCATCGCTTGGGGCTCTTTATCCATTTCATGTATTTCTTTGGAGAGTTTTATTAGCTCATCAATTACTTCTGCTGCGGTCAGTATTTTTGCCTGATAGTTTTTGATGGAGTTTTCGAGCATCTCCATCAAGGTCTTGCTTTGGATCAGGTTTTTTTTCGTTCGACCCTTGATCTCGTCGTTCAGTAGCTTCTTCAAAACCTCAAGGGCGATATTCTTGTGCTCCATATTTTTGACTTCCATGAGGAAGTCTTCGGAGAGGATTGATATATCAGGCTTCTTGATACCAGCCGCATCATAGATATCGACTACCTTGTCGGTAACGAGTGCCTTGTCGACAACTTGGCGAATCGTCGTTTCTATTTCCTCATCAGTTTTTCCCGTTCCGGTACCATCAAACTTGACGAGGCGCGCCTTGACCGCCTGGAAGAACGCCACTTCATCCTTGGCGTCCATTGCTTGGTCATGTGGAATAGCGATGGAGAATGCCTGGGAAAGAGCCGTCACTTCGTCTATAAACCGTTTCTTGCCGTTTTCCTGTGAAAGGATATGTTCTTCTGCAGCGAGGATCAGCGATAGTTTTTTTCCGGTATCTGCCTCGAAATATGCTTCATAGGGAAAACCGTGGAACAGCTGCGAGACGATCTCGATCTTTTCCAGCATAACCTGCACGGCTTGTTCTTGCGTGGTCGCGGGGTCACCCTTGCCGCCGGCATCCGAGTAAAACGAAAGCGCTTTTTTCAGGTCAGAGGCAATACCAAGATAATCGACAATCAAACCGCCGGTTTTATCCTTGTACACGCGGTTGACGCGGGCGATCGCCTGCATAAGATTATGGCCCTGCATAGGTTTATCGATATAAAGGGTATGGAGAGAGGGGACGTCAAATCCGGTCAGCCACATATCGCGCACGATAACCAACTTCAACTCATCATCGGGATCTTTCATCCGGTCGGCATACGCGCGGCGTTCGTCTTTCGTCGTGTGATGTTTCGAAATATCAGGTCCATCCGAAGAAGCAGAGGTCATAACAACCTTGATAACGCCTTTCTTCTTGTCATCAGAATGCCATTCCGGGCGTAGTGCGACAATTTCCTTATAGAGCTCAGCTGCAATACGGCGACTCATCGTAACAATCATTGCCTTGCCTTCCATAACCGATTGGCGAGCTTCAAAATGGGTTAT
>CAZLNE010000142.1:0-3966 GCA_964560975.1 uncultured Treponema sp.
CAAAGTCGCTTATAGATCCTGCAGCTTTGTATGATCCTCTAATTCTTAGCCGGAGCGAAGCTTATATTGGAGTTTTAATTGACGATTTGGTTACGCTCGGTACAAAAGAGCCCTATAGAATGTTCACGGCGCGTGCAGAGTATAGATTAAATCTAAGGCATGACACAGCTGATGAACGCTTATGTGAAAAAGCGTATCGTGTCGGGTTAAAGACCAAGGAGCAGTACCAGAAGGTTGTTGCTAAAATAGCTCTTAAAAAGGAAATTCTCGAACTGTTGCGTAAAAAGCCTCATGCTGAAAACTCCGGCTATGATGCTGATATATGGGCTGCCGCGCTTATAGATTATAAATACGAGCATTACATAAACAAGCAAGAGAAGAGGGTGGAGAAATTAAGGAAAATGGAACATTATCAAATTCCAGAGAATTTTGATTACTCTGCAATACCAGGATTATCAAATGAATCAAGGCAGAAATTTGAAAAAATATGTCCTCTTACGCTCGGTCAGGCTGGAAGAATATCTGGTATTAGATCTTCAGATGTTATGCTTCTGATGATGTACTTAAAATAATTACTTTTTATACTCGTTTACAGACTTAGCAAGCAGGTCAACGATTTCCTGTTTCGTAAATAACCCTGCATTAACTAAATCGGCACATTGTTCACTTACTGAACGATTGAAAAACAGGAGATCATCGGTACCAATTGAAACTCTTACTCCTGCATTAACGAGTTTTTTGATTGGATGCTCCTGTAAGGATGGAACTGCTGACAGCATAACATTACTGGCAGGGGTAATATTTAAACGTACTTTTCTATCTAATAAGAATTGAATAACTTTGTCATCTTGGGCTGCTCCAATGCCATGTTGTACTTCATCAAGATTGAAATACTCTATAAAACTCCGGATAGATTTAGCGTCTGAAAATTCTCCTACATGTGCTTTCTTTTTGAGATTGAGTTTTGAGGCAATATTAAAAATCTCTTTAAATTCTTCTATTCCATCCATAACTTCGGGTCCGTAAAGATCTATGCTTTTAAAAAGACCGCTCTCCATACAGGCAGGTGCCCACTTGTCAATTTTTGCTTTGTCAAATGTTTTTCCCATTCCTAATTCAGGCAGAAATATAATGGAGTTTGAAAATTTAGTTTGAAGTTTTTCTACCATTGAGAGAAAAGAATCAACATTATTATTGCAGTGATGAACGAAACCTATATCTATACTGCCTTCAAGTATTGTAACACCATCTGCAATAGCATCTTGTATTGAAAGAGTAATGAGGTCTTGTGCGTCTTTTGCTGTTCTCGTTCTTGTTCTTGTGTACATACTAATAACATCATGCATCTCTTCAAGACCGCTCATTTTTCGAGGAAAATCTGGTATGTAAAAACCTGCCCAAGGCACATAAGAGGCATATCTCATCCCAAGGTTTAGGTGGTTATGAGCATCAACTTTAGGAAGCGCTGCAAAATCTGTTACCGATATCATATTAACACAACTCCAATTTGTACTATGTAATTCTACTATGAATTAAAAGGGAAAAAATATTTTATTAAAAAAATCAATTTTTTCCAATACCTTAAATTGTGACTCGCTTAAAGGATTTTTTCAAGTTTATCAACAATATTTGAAAAAGTTCTTATCGCGGAAAGTACAGGTTCTTCTGTTTCCATGTCAACTCCGGCAAGTTTTAGCGATTCCATCGGATAACGCGAGCCTCCTGAGCATAAAAACTTAAAGTATTCCTCTCTTTCGCTTTTTGAACCTTCTCTTACTCTTTTTGATAAAGCAAGAGAAGCTGATATTCCAGTTGCATATTTATAAACGTAAAATGCATTATAAAAATGCGGAATTCTTAAACCTTCAAGATCACTTTCATTTTCAAAAATCATTTTTGGCCCAAAATAGGCTGTTAAAAGCTTTTTGTATTCAGAGCGCAGCACATCTACAGAAAGCGGAGTTCCAGATTCCACAAGTTCATGTGTCCTTTTTTCATACTCCGCAAACATGGTTTGCCGGTACAGGGTTGCTAATATGTCAGATGCCCGATTGCACAATAAATAAGCCTTTGTATCATTATCGGTAGTATTTTCAAATAGATGATGAAAAAGTAAATCCTCATTAAAGGTTGAGGCTACTTCAGCTTCAAAAATAGTATAACTATAGTGCATAAAGGGGTTGGACTTAGCTGAATAGTAAGAATGCATAGAGTGTCCGCCTTCATGAGCCAGTGTGAAAACATCCCGTAAAACATCATCTTTATAGTTCATCAAAATATATGGATATCCCGAATATGCTCCTGCGGAAAAGGCACCGCTTCTTTTTCCCTTGTTTTCGTATTTATCAACCCAGCCGGAAAGAAGTCCTGTGCAAAGGGTATTTGTATATTCTTCGCCCAAGGGTGATAAAGCCTCCCTTAAAAGTTCAACAGCTTCATTATAGGGAGTTATTTTTTTAACAGACTGTACGAGAGGAACATATACGTCATAGTGGCGTAATTCATCTAGTTTTAATACTTTTTGGCGCAATTCGTAATATTTATGAAGCGGCGCAAGATTATTCCTTACAGTTTGAATTAAATTGTCATAAACAGCGGCGGAAACCTTATCCGGATAGAGTGCTGATTCTAAAGAAGAATTGTAGCCTCTAGCTCGTGCATGATAAATATCAAGGTTTACACTTCCTGAATATAAGGATGCTATAGTATTCTTGTGCGATTCAAATGAAGAATAGAATTTAGTATATGCTTCTTTCCGTATAGCACGATCAGAATTTTCCATAAAAACAGACCATGTTGTCTGGCTTAATGGTTCTTTCCCTTTATCTGTGTTTACAAAACCATAATCTATATCAACATTGGTGAGCATAGAAAAGGCTTTTTTTGCTGTCTGGTTTGATTCAATTTGAAGAGCAAATAATCTCTCTTCCTTTTCAGATAAAATATATGGTTTAAGTCTATACAATTTTGAAAGAAAAACAGAAAAATCAGTATACTCAGGTTTTTTTACTCTAGTAAGAAATTCCTTATCTTCCAGGGATTGAATTTCGGGAATTAAAAAACTTGTTTTTTCTTCTGCAGAGGAAGCTGCCATCATGTATCGGCCTTGTTTATCCTGATACTCTGAGTTCCCTGCATCGGTTGCGGTAAGTAAAAAAGCATAAGAACCTGTTTTTTCAGAAATTTCCTGCAGCAAACTGTATTTTTTTAAGGCTTCAAGCATTTTATCGGAACTGTTAACCATCGTTCCTTTGAATTGTTCTAAATTTTTTGAAATTTCTGTAATGTTAACAATATCTTGTTCCCAGTCATCAACTGTTTTATATAAACTTGTTAAATCCCAAGCATCTTGTTTCGGCACTTCATTGCGTTCACGAATTTTTGTTTTCATACTGTTTGAAAGTATAGCAATATATAATTGAAATAACAAGGATTTATTTTTAGAAAGATATTTCTACGGAACTTGTATTCATTGGTTTTTCCGTGTTATAATCCACCAATTTGGAATTTTAGAAAATAGCGAGGTCGAAGAATGTTAAAAGGCAGGCATTTACTTGAGCCGGCGGATTTAAGTATTAAGGAAATTGATGAAATTTGTTCTTTAGCGGAGCAGATTCTTGTGGATCCGGGTGCATTTGCAGATGTTTGCCGGGGAAAGATTCTTGCTACGCTTTTTTTTGAGCCTAGTACGCGAACTCGACTTTCTTTTGAGGCGGCAATGCTTCGGCTGGGTGGTTCTTATCTAGGTTTTGCTGATGCGGCTGCCAGCTCTACTACAAAGGGCGAAAGTTTATCAGATACTATACGTACTGTTGCGTCATATACTGATATTATTGCGATGAGAAATCCGAAAGAAGGCGCCGCTCTCCTTGCTTCGAAATATTCAGAAGTACCCATCATAAATGCAGGAGATGGCGGGCACCAGCATCCGACACAAACACTCACCGATCTTTTAACTATTAGATC
>CAZLNE010000143.1:0-3875 GCA_964560975.1 uncultured Treponema sp.
ACTCTTTCAGAATTTATTCAATGGGCAAATAAACGATTTAGATAATAATCCCTCCCCTACAATCTGCGTCATCTGTGATTTTCTTTAAAGCACCGCAAGGAAAGGAGGGGTGTGGGGAGGACGCACATAGTGCGTTAAAACTTCGCGCCGCATGAGCCGCTAGATATCGCAGCGGCGATACTTGCCTCTGCGCCTTATACGGGATGGTTTTCCTCCCCACAAGATTTTAACTCCCTATGTACTTCTTCAGCTGAATTGCTGCGACCTTCGGGTTCGTTATAACAGAAGGGCCTGCAATACAACCGCCCTCACAGGCCATAACTTCAATAAGGTTTGGCGTATCTGGTAAAGCCGGCATTTTACCCTCATTTATTTTTCCATAGAGTTCCAGCTGCTTCATACCGGCCCTTGTTAGGCCGTTTATAATGCCTGCCTTCAAGTTTTCGGGGTGCTTAAGTCTTATTTTTACCGATTCTGCAACACCGCCTGAGACTGCAAAGTTTCGTGCATAGGAAGTGGGTATAACAGAGGCTTTAACAGCTTCCTGTTTTTCAAGCTCTATATTTTTGGCAACAAAGAGCGCCCCAATTTCCTCAACTGATACTACATAGTCGACAAATTCATCGTCCATTCCCTCGCGGCGTTTTGCAAGGCAGGGTCCAATGAAGACGCTTATACAATCGGGGTCTTCTTTTTTGACAAGCTCTGCAGTGTAATGCATGGGACTTTTTGTGTCGGAAATACAGCTTGTAAGAGACGGAACATGTTTATGAACTGCACGGACATAGGCAGGACAGCATGATGTTGTCATCATCTTGTCGCCCTTTTCCATCCGCTCTTCAAATTCGTGAGCCTCTTTATCGGCAGTAATATCTGCACCCTGGGCTACTTCCCAAACCCTGGCAAAGCCTGCAGCAAGCAGCGCGCCTTCCAGCTGACCCGGTGCGCTTCTAAACTGGGAGGCAACAGCCGGAGCATACATGGCGTGAACTTTTTTTCCCGCCATAATGTGCTTTACAACGTCCACAAGCTGCCCCTTATCCATCATGGCTCCAAAAGGACATTCTCTCATGCAGTTTCCGCAAAAGATGCACTTGTGGTAGTCAATCCGCTCCTTGCCGTTTTCGTCCTTTGTAATTGCACCCACAGGGCAGGCCTCTTCGCAGGGAACAGGAATCTTAATAATTGCATGATACGGACAATTCTGCATGCATAAACCGCAGTTAATGCACTTGTCTTTATCTATAACAGCGCGTCCGCTTTTAATTTCGATCGCTTTTTTTGCGCAGTTCATCATACAGGGCCGCGCAAGACAGGCCTGACAGGCATTCGTCACCATGTAGTGAGTCTTAACACAGGCATTACAGGCCTCATCCAAAACCGTGAGCATCGGCCAGGTGGGCTTTTCACGGGCAAAAGCCTCTTTTGCATAATCTGCAAGTTTTTTCTCATCATCATAGTCTTCTACGCTGCAGCCGAGCCGTGCAATAACCCTCTGCCGGAGGATTTCCCTGTCATGATAGGTGCAGCATCCCATCGGTTCTGCCCCGCGCGGAGCCATTTCCCTCGGTATAAAGTGAACACCTTCTTCCAGTTTTCCTTCAAGCTGAAGTTTTGTGAGCCGTATTAAAATTTCACGTTTTAACTGTGACGCATTATTATTCAGATTCATACTTATACTTATTCCCCGGCAATCTGCCGTATCTTTTCAATAACAGTAGAAAGCGTAGCTGCGCTTAAAACTTCACCATTTATGAGAACAAATGGCGCTTTCCCGTTTTCTGCCTTATTACACTTTTCAAGACAGGAAACCCCGTCTATTTCAATATCAACCGAGTTTTTAAGATCTTCGGGAAGGGAGTCTTCCAGCATCATTATTTCTGATGCACCCATAACAAAACAAGCAGTTCCTGTACAAATGGAAACCTTAACCTTCTTCATAGTACCTCCAAAAATGAGTCCGCATCTTGTTGCGCGGTTATATATATTGAATTTTGACCTCTTTCAAGTATTTATCCTGCAGGAGGTTTGCTGTCTTTTTAATTATGTTGCGTCTAATTTCAAGTTCCACCGGCATATTGGGATCCTGATGCGCCTCATTTATCTTTGTGCCGACAACGAACAGTATTCTATCACTGTCTAAAAATAATTCCACTACCCGCGCAGCGGCATTTACCCTGGAAACTTCGTTATTTTTTCCCCTCTCAAGAATTTCTGCAACAGAACCCATGGTAATAATGCCTTCTGTTACAAGATCCGCTCCTTCCATTACAGATTCCGGGGGAATTTTAAGATCAAGATTTTTTAAAGATACCGATATTTTTTTTCCTGTTTCTCTTGCAATAATATTTGCAGTAGTTCCGCCGGATATTACTTTTTTACCGTCAAAGGAAGTGAACAGGCGGGATAAATCCGCATCGCGCTCAGGATACAGAGGCGGCCCCGTAAGCACAAGCAGATCCCGCGGTTTTCTCGAATAAATAATTCCGCAGGTAATGTCATCCTTTGCCTTGAAAGAATCTATCTGTAAAGCCTGATTGACCACTGCTTTTGCAAGATCACGCGCACTTATTTCGGGATTTCTTTCAATATTATCGAGGATAAACGACTGAACATTGTTATAGCCCCAGCCGAACGGATAATGAACAGAACCCATTCCCGCCTGAGTAACTCCGTCGGAAAAAAAGACCAGACGGTCTCCGGGATGCGCCTCATACTGAGAATAGTGAACAACAGCTTCTTTTTTCGGGGCTGTCTTTTTATTTTTCCGCTCTATATGAGTAAATTCCTTTATCGGTTCCACAAATGTCTGTTTTCTTATCAATATATACGGAGGGTTATCATACTCAATTACGCGAACGGTGGAATTCGGCTCAATATCAACAAGGGTAAAGGTAGCATAGCTTATGCCGCGCTCTTTACATACAGGAAGCGTATTCATAATTATTTGTGCTGCTTTTTTAATCGGGATGTCGGAGGCTATAAACTTTGTCGCCATAGTTGCTGTAAGGGTAGCAAGTACTCCAGCCTTGATTCCCGAGCCAAGCCCGTCCGAAAGGGCAGTAATAACACGGCCGTCAGACGGATTTTTCTGCGACAAAAAGACATCGCCCTCTGCACCCTGCTTATACTTGCAGACCTGGGCATGAGCAACTTCTATGAAGGTGTCCTTTGAACCGGCAAAGGGAGGCAGTTCACCCATTATTCAGCATCCTCATCGCCCTCGGAAAAAGAATCGATAATCGAGTTCAAAATGGACTCAGACTCCGCAGCATTTTCCCCAAGTAAAAAGGCTATTTTCTGTACAACCGACAAATTTTTGTCTATAACCTTTTTTGCCTGTGTAACGATTCTATGTTTTTGTATCTGCGGTGCCGTTATGTCTTCTATAACAGCGCCTGCAGCTTCCTCTTTTTCAATCGAAAAAACTGATACATGAAATATTTTCCTGCCCGCTCTAACTTCCCTCTCAATAACATCAGGTCCGTTTACGGCCATAACATCAGTAAAAAAACGGTAAAAAGGGATGATTTTTGTCAGATCCGCTCCCTCAAGACCGGGTTTTGCATCGTACATCTCCACAATATCAGAACCCATAAGAGAAGCAAAATTACTGTTGCATTCAACAATTTTCAACGAGCTATCAGCAATAACCACACCGCCGGGAATTGCCCTAATAAGTCCGTTTGCCTTTTTTTGTGCAAGTTTTCTCATATAAGAAACGCACATTGTTTTTTCTGCCCGGTTGTCGAGCATTGCCTCGGCAAAAGAACGGCAGGTATCGTACCCGCAGCTGGCGCAATTAAGCTCATCTGTTCGTGTGTATTTTCCAACAGAGCGCAGCGCAAAACGAATTTCTTCTTCGCTGTGTCTCT
>CAZLNE010000144.1:0-3853 GCA_964560975.1 uncultured Treponema sp.
ACAGGAGAGAGAATTGACGAAGCCTTGTTGGACCGTATTGCGGGTAAAACACAGTTGTGGCTGGCAGGCGGTATACATCCTGGAAATGTAGAAGAAATCATTTTAAAATATAGGCCGGAATTAATTGATATAGCAAGCGGCGTAGAATCGTCTGACGATGAAAAGCCTGGAAAAAAAGACAGACTTAAACTTGTAGAATTATTTGAAAAAATTGAAGATGCCTGTGACAAGGTTCGGGAACAAAACGGAGGAGTACATGAGTAGTACAGGATTCTTTGGTGAATTTGGCGGAAAATATGTTGCAGAAATTTTAAGGCGTCCACTCGATGAGCTGGAAGAATCGTTTAAGGCCTCTGTGAAGGATACAGATTTTTTGTTTGAATTAGAAGTGCTGCGCCGGGATTTTATAGGCCGGCCGACTCCTTTATTATACGCAGAAAAAACTTCGAGAGAGCTCGGCGGCGCACAGATATATATTAAGGCAGAAGGTTTAGCACACACCGGTGCACACAAGATAAATAATGCTGTTTCGCAAGCACTTCTTGCTAAAAAAATGGGCAAGACAAGAATTATTGCAGAAACAGGGGCCGGCCAGCACGGGCTTGCAACAGCAGCTGCCTGCGCGAGACTGGGCCTTGAATGCGTTGTGTACATGGGCGAAGTTGATGTGCGCCGTCAGCAGCCGAACGTTGCTGCGATGGAATTGTACGGGGCAGAAGTGCGCGCTGTAACATCGGGCTCTCGAACATTAAAAGACGCCATAAATGAGGCAATGCGCGATTGGGCCGCGAGTTTTTCGAATACGCATTATCTTATTGGTTCTGCATTAGGACCAGCTCCATTTCCAGATATGGTTCGGACTTTTCAATCTATCGTAGGAAAAGAAGTACAAAAGCAAACTAGAGAAAGAAAGCTGAGTATTACCGCTCTTATTGCTTGTGTCGGAGGCGGGTCAAATGCAATCGGCTTTTTTGAGCCGTTTTTGGAAGATAAGAATGTGAGACTCATTGCCGTAGAAGCAGGCGGTGTTGGAAAGGGCCGTGGAAACAATGCGGTCCGCATGGCTGGTGACGCACAGAGGGGCATTGTTCATGGATACAAAAGCCGTTTTTTGCTTGACTCGGACGGTCAGGTTGGACAGACGAGGTCAATATCTGCAGGGCTGGACTACGCAGGCATTGGGCCGGAGCTCGCAGATCTTGGTGATAAAAAAAGGATTGAGTTTACGAGCGCATTGGACGACGAAGTGCTCGCGGCTGTGAAAACCTTTGCCCAAAACGAAGGGCTCATCTTTGCTCTCGAAAGCGCTCATGCAGGCGCCGAAGCACTTAGGCTCGCCCCAACTTTGAGCCGCAGCGATGTAATAGTTGTGAATATGTCCGGCCGCGGCGATAAAGATATTTTTATTACATCTCCTGTATTCCGGCCCGAAGAGTGGAAAACTTTTTTGAAAAGTGAGCTTGAAAGACTTGAAGAAGGCACTGAGATACATCTGTCCAAATTAATGAAGTAAATACCAGGAGAAGGATTATGAAACGAGTTTTGATGGCGCATCAGGTAGCAGGTTTTCCAACAGCAGATATTGCATTGGGTATAAGCGATGCACTTGTCTCCGGCGGTGCAGATATACTTGAAATACAGCTTCCTTTCAGCGACCCGAGTGCCGATGGTCCTGCGATACAAACTGCCTGCTCGAGTGTGTTGGAAAACGGATACACGGTGCAGCAAGGATTTGAGTTTATATCAGCAATACATAAAAAGCACCCGCAGGTAAAAATATTTTTAATGACATACGCCTCCCTTGCCTATGCCCGGGGAATTGAACAATTTGTGCAGGATGCAAAGGCTGCCGGGGTGAGCGGTCTTATTGTGCCCGATTTACCTTTTGACTCTGATGAGGGGTTGGGTCCGGCATGTAGAAAAGCTCTTATCGCACAGATTCCTGTTGTTGCCCCTTCTATGACAGATACTAGACTGGAGCGCATTAACGCTTGCGGGTACGAGTATGTGTATTGTGCGCTTCGTGCTGGAATTACGGGAACAAAAACAACCATCGATGATTCTATGTTAAGCTTTGTGCAAAAAGCCGGGAAGGGCGGTGCAAAAGTGTTAGGCGGTTTTGGTATTATGAATGGAGTTCAGGCGGAGGCTTTAAGTCCTTATGTCTATGCCATCGTTGCAGGTTCTGTCTTTGTAAATCTTGTAATCGATACTGTCGGGAAAAAAGGCGAACAAGGCCAAAAAAAAGCTGAGCTTTATACAAAGCTCAGCGATAAGGCTCGGGAATTAAGCGTGGTTTAATATGCCCTCAATGGCAAGATCAAAGGAAGCATTGAGTTCCTCTATGCTTTCCTGATCAAGTATGGCAAGTCTAAAAATAATTGATTGAATGAGACCGTAAAACATTTCGTTTGCTGCTTTTACATTGATTTTTCTAAACTCGCCTTTTTTTATTCCGGCTATTAGTATGGTGGAGAGTAAATGGCGTAATCGCAAAACTCTTCGTCTAACTCTGTCACCAGGGTCTTTACCCATTTTTTGAAGTTGTAAAAGATAGACAAGAATAATGTTAAAAAGTTTTTTATTTGTCATACAGTTATCTATTATTTTACGGCACACTTGACTAAGCTGTTCTCGGTAAGAAAGCTGAGGATTATTTACTACTTGGAGTAAAGAAATTTCAAGCCCCTGAGTGAGCTGTTTTATACTCCATAAAAAGAGTTCCTGCTTGTTTTTAAAATAGATATAAAGGGTTGTACGGGTTATGCCGCAGCGGTCGGCAATTTTTTGAAACGTAACATCTTCATATCCTTCTTCTATAAAGATGTCCAGAGATTTTTCGAGAATCTCTTTTTTTCTTTTTTCGTGTTCTACAACAATAGCCATAGAATTCTCCCTTAGTTATACCAGTTTAGTTAATGCTTGAACTTTTTTTACCTGTACTATTCTCTGCTTCGAACGTGTAGAAAATGGTATCTAAATTACCGCTTTTTAATTCTTTTTTTGTGTTTGCTCTCATTCCTAAAGACTGTTCAAAATACTCGTGCGAAGTAATAAAGCCCATTTCCCAGCCTGGAAATTCTGTAAAAAGTAAAGGCATTGTTTTATACAGTTCTTCTGCTTCTTTTTCATCGCCCAGCCGTTCACCATATGGAAGGTTTGAGAGAATAAGGCCTTCATCATAAGGAGCCTTGAGTTCTTTAAAATCTGCAACTTCAAAGTCTGGTCTTTGAACGCGTGCGTCGCTTCCCGCAAGCTGAAGAGCTCTACCTGCAGTAACACAAGCATGCTCTGCATTAACTCTAGCTCTCTCAATTGCATTAGCATCAATGTCGGTACCGGTAATACGGGCTAGTGCATCGGGCCGTATTTTTGCCGCTTCTTGTTTTTTTGTTTCGACTGCCTGCTGCTGATTAAATATTGCAAGGTTTTCAAGTGCAAAATGTCTGCCGAATCCTGGTGCTACGTTGTATGCATAAAGAGCTGCCTCTATTGGAATGGTGCCTGAACCGCAAAAAGCATCATGCAGGGGCGTTTTTCTCCGCCAGCACATAATCTGAATAAGAACTGATGCGAGTGTTTCCCGTATTGGTGCTGTTCCGCCTTCTGTACGATAACCTCTTTTATGAAGAGGGTCGCCGGAAAGGTCCAATAGTATAAGGGCGGTATCTTTTTCCATATAGACACGGACGTTTGCTTCGTCGCCGCTTTCCGGCAGAACTGACATATTCCATATTTTGCCGAGTTTTGTATAAATTGCCTTATGGGTCATACCTTGAATACTGTGTTCAGAAGAAAGCTTGCTTTTATAGACACGTACCTTATCTACAATGACACGGGTATCTTTTTTAAA
>CAZLNE010000145.1:0-3789 GCA_964560975.1 uncultured Treponema sp.
TTAATTTTTTTTGAATTACCCTTATACATTTCTGAACGTAATGATTTTACATGTTCATCTTTTAGGTAATCATCAAAGTCCATCATGCGGTCAATAATTCCATCAGGTGTAATTTCTATGATGCGGTTTGCAATAGATGAAATAAATTCATGGTCGTGGCTATTAAATAAAACAATACCAGGGAATTCAACGAGGGCTTCATTTAAACTAGTGATTGCTTCAAGGTCCAGGTGGTTTGTAGGTTCATCAAGAATGAGGACATTTGCGCCGGAGAGCATTATTTTAGAAAGCATACAGCGAACCTTTTCTCCTCCGGATAAAACCTTTACAGGTTTTATTGATTCATCACCAGAGAATAACATTCTCCCTAAAAATCCGCGTACATAGGCTTCGTCCTGATCTTTTGAATACTGACGGAGCCAGTCTGTAATATTAAGATCATTAGTAAAATAATGCGCGTTATCAATTGCAAGGTAGGCTGTAGAAATTGTTTGTCCCCAGTAAACATCGCCCGAATCCTGCTTAATAGTATTGGTAATAATATCAAAAAAAGCCGACTTAGATTTGTGTTCAATTCCTACAAAGGCAATTTTTTCTCCCTTATTAACGGTAAGAGAAAAATCTTTTAAAAGCTGAATACCTTCGTTTGCATAATTCAATTTTTCTACACGAAGAATATTGTTTCCAACCTCACGGTCTGGTTTAAAGTTAACATAAGGGAATTTTCTAGAAGTTACATGAAGTTCTTCGAGTGCAAGTTTGTCGTAGACTTTTTTACGGCTTGTTGCCTGTCTGCTCTTTGCAGCATTTGAAGCGAATCGTAGAATAAATTCTCTCAAGTCCCTCATTTTTTCTTCACGTTTTTTTGCCTGATCTTTAGACTGTCTTTGCATGATTTGGCTCATCTGATACCAGAAATCATAGTTGCCGCTGAATGTTGTAATTTTCCCAAAATCAATATCACAAATACAGGTACAAACGGAGTTCAAAAAGTGCCGGTCGTGACTGACTACAATTACAGTGTTTGGAAAATCAATGAGGAATTCTTCAAGCCAGTTTATTGATTCAAGGTCGAGTCCATTTGTGGGTTCGTCGAGAAGTAGAATTTCAGGCTGACCAAAGATAGCCTGGCAAAGAAGTACGCGAACCTTTTGGCTTTCATCGAGTTCGCTCATCATTCTTCCATGGTATTCTTCTTCAAGTCCAAGACCCGACAGCATCTGTTCAATCTGGTTTTCTGCTTCCCATCCGCCAAGTTCAGAAAACTTTCCTTCAAGTTCGCTCGCCTTAATGCCATCTTCTTCACTAAAATCTTCTTTGGCATAAATTGCTTCGCGGTCATTATAACACTTATATAATGCAGGATGTCCCATCATGACCGTATGCATGACAGAGTACTCATCGAATGCAAAGTGATCCTGTTTGAGTACGGCCATACGTTCGCCTGGAGTAATACTTATTTGTCCTGTGTCATGTTCTATTTCGCCGGAAAGAATTTTTAAAAAGGTAGATTTACCGGCACCATTTGCACCAATTATTCCATAGCAGTTTCCCGGAGTAAACTTTAAATTAACATCTTTAAATAAGGGCCGTTCACTAAATTTTAAACTTACATCACTTACGGTTATCAAAAATATCTCCTTGTGTCAAATCTTCTTTACTTTTTCTTAAAGATAGAAGCAAGCTTAGCGATTAATCCTTTTTTTGCTTCAACTGGTTTTGGTTCAGCCTTCTTCTGCGTTATTGCAGCCTGCTTTACCCTAGTTTGACCTTGTTTACTATTCTTATCAAAGGTGTTTTTATTTTGACGGGGATTATCATTATTCTTAAAGGAATTTGCTTGCTTTCCCTGCATAGAATTTTTACTATTTGCAGGTTTTGTACCAGTGACCGGTTTTGTACTTTTTACCGGTGCTGTTTGCGTTTTTTGTTTTCCATACTTTTCTTTGTACAGTTTCATTCTTTCATCAAAACTTAATGCACTCAAATTTTCGTTCATTGGTTTTTCTGAAGCAGTACGTCGTACCTGATTATTATCATAGTTGCTTTTTCTATTATCAGGACGCATGTTATCACGCTTGTATCCATCACGTTTAAATTCATCGCGCTTATAACCATCACGTTGTGCTGATGGTTTTTCGTCCCTGCGTACATTTTGACGCGGACCAGGGCGGGCGTTATTGGAACCAGCTGGTTTCCCTCTTCCCCTCTGCGGTCTGTCAGAATAATCATCGGTATAGGTACTCGTGCGAATATACATTCCAGCGCTCTTATCTTCAATCATCATGTCATCAGCTGCAACACTAGAAGGAATTGGCTTCTCTATATACTTTTCAATTGCCGGAAGATTATATACATCCTGCTCGCTGCAGAATGAATAAGCCTTTCCTGTTTTTCCTGCTCGTGCTGTTCTTCCAATTCTATGAACATAGTTTTCACTTTCATTGGGCAGGTCGTAATTAATAACCATGGCCAGGTCATTAACATCTATACCTCTGGCTGCAACATCGGTAGCTACGAGACAGCGTAAAGAGCCTCGTTTAAAAGAATCAAGTACCTGCTGTCGTTTTGATTGTGGCAGGTCTCCAATTATAAACTCAGATTCAATACCATTGATAGTCAGCCGCTTAGAAATAACTTCGCAGGATCTTTTTGTATTACAAAAAACTATAGTGCTTTCCGGTTTTTCATTTTTAAGTATACCAAGGAGAAGTTTCATTTTTTGATCACTTGAAACATGAAATAAAACTTGATCTATCTCATCAACCGTAATTTGATCGCTTTCAATGGTTATTTCTTTGGCGTCTTCTGTGTATTCCCATGCAAGATTTTTAACATAACTATTGAGAGTAGCGCTAAAAAGCATGGTTTGCCTTCCTGATGCAGAAGGGAGAACCTTAATAAGCTTGCGTAAATCAGGATAAAAACCCATGTCGAACATGCGGTCTGCTTCATCGACAACTAAGAATCCTACATTACTCAGATTCATCGTCCCCGATTCTTGTAAATCAATAACACGGCCAGGTGTTCCAACAAGTATAGATACATCTTTTTTTAGTTGATCTGTTTGTTTCGCATAACCGACACCACCGTAGAAGCTGGCACATTTTAAACCGGTATGAGCACTTAAACATTTTGCTTCCTGTTCAACTTGAACAGCCAATTCCCTCGTAGGAACCATAATAAGGGCTTTTTTACCCTTCATATCTTCCCGTGTCAATAATTCCTGAATAATTGATATAAGATATGCTGCTGTTTTTCCTGTGCCGGTCTGAGACTGCACATACAAATCTGCTCCTTCCAGGGAGCCCTTAAGAACCTGTTCTTGAACAGGAGTGCATGTTACATAGCCTGCATCGGCTATTCCCTTCATTAGGGTTTCATGCAAAGAGAATTCATTAAAATCCATAGTCACCTTTGTGATGTTAGAACGGTTAAGCCGTTTTTACATGTATATTTACCGGATATAACGTACTGCTGTTCGGTTAGTATCCGAGTATCTTCATTTTTATGTATAAAAACGCAGTATATAGTAAAGAATACCATTTTTAGCAAATAAGGTAAAGACAGTACTTGACTTTTACGAAATTTGGCCGTACATTTATGTAGCATAAAGACTGATATTAACGCAGTTTGCAAAAAACCCGTAACCGGGGGTGCACCGGTTTCGACGGTAGTGATTCGCGGTCTTAAACTGCAGGTGAGGTTGTCTGTCCTCTGAACGGGCAAAAAACTATAATTGCCGAAACAAACGACAATTACGCTCTCGCTGCTTAGTTAGCAGAGCGC
>CAZLNE010000146.1:0-3726 GCA_964560975.1 uncultured Treponema sp.
CTGTAATTCTTATTGATGTTCGCACAAAAGAAGAATATGAGGATGGCAGGATCCCGGGTGCATTACTCCTACCCTATGATACTATTACAGAAAAAACAGCAGAACACATTATATCATCAAAAAATTCCACTATCATTGTATACTGCAGAAGCGGAAGAAGATCAGCGATTGCAGCACAGACGTTACGCTCACTTGGATACACAACTGTATACGATTTGGGAGGTATTTCTTCATGGCCGTTCGGCCTGGAATAGTGCTTGCTGTTATAGTAGAAAAAAAAGGCTAAGGTAAGTTATTAAAGTAACCTTACCTCAGCCCTGAAAATATTTCTTTAATCATAATCTACTTTTCCAGAATCACTTCACAAGGTGAGTCCTCATCGGTCATTCTAGAAGACTCTGCATTAAAGGGTTTTGTACAAAAAACCTCTTCTGATCCTTGAACCTGTTCAAATTCTTTTTTTTTGTCTTTTTCATTCATAGTTTTCCTCCTCGCTATATAACAGCCGCAACACTGTTTTATATAAAATATTATAACACTCTTTTATTTCTTTCTCTGTGACATAGTTACATCTTTTAAAAGACATACAGATCTTTTTCTTGCCAGTATAGTAAGCGTGCGATATACTGTAATAAGGAGAGTTTTATGAAACATAGGAGTGGTGTTTTTATTTTTGTTTCTATAGTTTTTTATACTGGAGCAGTTTTACTAATTTTTGCCAGCCCTTTTTCATTGTTCTTCCGTATAATTATTATATCTTTTACATCTGGTGCTTCCAGCATATGTATTATTTTCTTAACCAGGAAAATCTATAGTACACTTTCATCAGAAAACCGGTTAAAAAGTCAGCTCTTGGATAATCTTCCGGGTATTGTCTTTCACTCAAGAAATGATGAATTTTACACCATGGAATATGTTTCAAAAGGAATTAAAGATATTTGCGGGTATTATGAAGACGAAATACTCGAAAATAAAAAAATATCATGGGAAGAAATAATAAGTCCTGAATACCGTGCCTATGTACGCACTAATTATGATAAAGCTCAGCTTAAAAATGAAAGGGTTCAGATTGAATATAAAATAATAAATAAGAATGGAAAAGAAAAATGGGTGTACGAACAGGGAATACTTGTGTATGACCACATTGGCGACCTCATTGGAATTGACGGCCTCATTGTTGATATTACAAAACGTAAAAAAATAGAAACAGAATTATACAGATTGTCAATTTTTGACCACCTGACAGGTATTTTCAACAGAAGGTACATTTTTGAGCGTATAAACACACTTATTGAAGAAAGCAAACGTTTAGACCGTAATTTCTGTGTAGGAATACTTGATATAGACTTTTTCAAAAGGGTGAACGACGAACATGGGCATACCTATGGGGATTATGTTTTGTGTGAATTTGCAACTATTTGTAAAAACAATCTGCGTACCTACGATCTTATTGGACGATATGGCGGTGAAGAATTTATAGTTATATTAATGAATTCTGATAAAACCGAAAGCCTGGAAGTTCTCAAGCGGATTATTGAAAGTATTAAAAGTCATACTTTTACCTATAAAGGAATTGGAACACAGCTTACCTTTAGTGCCGGTCTCTCATGCGTTCACGAGTTTCCAAATTCTTTGACAAGGGATGCCCTTATAAATCTCGCTGATAAAAGGCTTTATTTTGCAAAAGAAAACGGGAGAGACAAAATAATCGATCAATAACGATTCTTTTCAAAATTTGATTCATACGGTAAAATAATCATATAATGAGCATTAGTGTCGAGAAATTTGAACTTGAAAAAAAATTAAGCCTCGTATTCGGTAAACCAGTAAATCTTCAAAATCCGGAAATACTAAGGCTTACACCAAATGAGCTTAAAAGGATTTATTATAAACGTGCAAAAGAACTGCATCCTGATACAGCAGCACTTAATGGTAAGGATCCTTTGTTTCTTACTATTAAATTTAAGTCCCTATCAGAATCCTATGCATATATCCTCGAGTTTTGGGAAAAACGTGACTTTTCATCTGTAATAAGAAACACCACATCATATAAAAAGCCGGTACCTACTCAGTATTATACGCAGACCCAGCCCCAAAAAAAACAAGATAACAAGAATGCAGCAGAAAAACGTTACTATAATGGACCAATGCCTTTTTTTCAGCTGCGGTTTGCACAATTTATGTATTATACAAAAAAGGCAGATTGGAATACCTTCATTAAATCGCTTTCCTGGCAATGGAAAGTCAGGCCGCGATTAGGGGAACTTGCAGTGAAACAGGGGCTGCTGCAAAATGAAGATATACTAACTATTCTAAAAAATAAAATGCCCGATGAATTATTTGGAAAGGCTGCAATACGCCTCGGCTTTTTACAGCAAAGAGATTTATCAATTCTCTTAGGAAGACAGCATCTTATTAATAAACCTATAGGACAATTTTTCGTAGAACAAGGATGTATAAAACATCACGAAATTGAAGATTGTATTTCTCAAATGCGAAAATTCAATCTTACAATTCGTTCAAAAAAAGGTAATTAGACCTTAAATTGGTTAGCAGCAGAGGCAATCCTGTCAGAAAGCTCCATGTTGTTTTTTCCAAGAACTACAGTTCTTGAAAGCGATTGATCAATACTTCCTACATTCTCTGTTATTTCTTCGACTGCGTTCATAATTTCTGTACTCTCAGTATTCAGTCTGTCCATCTCGCCCATAACAGCCCTGCTGCCTTCCATCATAGAAGCAGAATTACTCTTTACCATTTGCGTAAGTTCATTAATATGCGAAAGAGCACTTAAAATTTGCCTAGAGCCGGCAGCCTGTTCCTGCATGGCGTGTTGTACTTCTCTTTCCAGACGGTCTACATCGGTAACACCTTCATTAATTCGTGAAAAAAGGGTAGTAGATTCTTGTGATGACTCAACAACCTCATTAATAACGTTTTGTACCTCGCGGAGTGCCGAGCCTATTATCTTAGACTGCTGTGCTGAATTTTCTGCAAGTTTACGAATTTCATCTGCTACAACAGAAAAACCGCGGCCGGCGTTTCCAGCATGTGCTGCCTCTATAGCGGCATTCATTGCAAGCAAATTCGTACTTCGTGCAATTTCTGAAATTATACGGTTAGCATTCAAAAGGGCTTCCGATTTTTTATGAACCTCTTGGACCTTATCGGCAACCGACACGATTGCTACCCTTCCCTTTTCTGAGTCAGAAACAAGATCCACGACACTTTTTTCTACCATATTCATATTTCTAGAAACCGATTGAATATTTGAAACCATTTGCTCAATAGAAGCCGAAGATTCAGTTACCGCAGATGCCTGATCTTCTATGGCCTTATCTAAAACCTCAATATTCTTTACCATTTCATTAACCGTAGCAGATGACTCAACAACTCCTGAAACCTGAGAGGTAACTAGTTCTTTTACTTTTTTCATTGAACTTGATATAGACTGTAAGCCGGCTGAGTTTTCTTCCATCTCTGCAGATAATGACTTTCCAGTATCTTCGAGTTCCACTGCGGTTTTACCCAAATCTTTAATGATTACAGATAAATTTTCAATGAATGTATTAAAGCCTTCTGCAACAGATTTTATTTCGTCCTTTGAAGTAACCGTAAGTCTCATACTTAAATCTGCTTCTCCGCTTGCAAGTTCACGCACCAGACCGTCAAGACGGCGGATCGGCTGCGAAATTGTCTGACGGAGGAAAATAAAATTAAAGAGAA
>CAZLNE010000147.1:0-3652 GCA_964560975.1 uncultured Treponema sp.
TTACGGCGGCGACTCTCTTTTTTCGCACAGTACTGCCCGGGAAACAGGTATTTGTATGGGAGAATGCGGAATTTGCCGTATAAGTTCAACCGGCTTACAAAGTCTCATACTTAGAATGCCTAACATCGCATTGAAAATGCTCACCTATTATAGTTCCAACGCAGATCATCACAGGAATTTATTAAAAATTGCGTCTTACACAAGTGCCTTAAAACGAACAGCCCTCTTTCTCTTGGACCTTAGCGAACGAAACGGCAGCGACTCTCTCGAAATTTCTCAGGAGGATATTGCTTCCTCCATCTTTACCGCTAAAGAAACAGTAAATAGAAAGCTTGCTTTTTTGAAAAACTGCGGTATACTTGAGCTCAGCGGTCATAAAAGAATAAAAATTCTTGATCGAAAAAAACTTGAAAATGTAGAGTTTTTTACTAATAAATGATTTAAATCATTTTTCTATTTTCAGCATCTGTGTATTCTATTCTTATCAACAACCAAAAATTATGGAGGACAATATGGGTGATATGTTCTGTTTTCAATGTCAGGAAACGGCCAAAAATACAGGCTGTACAATGGGCGGTGTCTGCGGTAAAAGGCCGGATACTGCAAATGCTCAGGATTTTTTAATCTGGGTGACGAAGGGGCTTTCACAGGCGGCAGTTCTTGCACGCAAAGAAGGGAAAAAGGTTTCTAAGGATATTAATCACATTGTTACGGTAAACCTTTTTACAACTATTACAAATGCCAATTTTGATACAGCGGCAATTAATGCACGTACAGCTCTTACCATACAGGAAAAAGCAAAGATTTTAGCATCCCTTTCTTCCAATAACGGCTTAGGCGAAGCTGCACTCTGGACAAGTCTTGACGAGAAAGAATGGGAAGTAAAATCCAAAACAGTCGGTGTTCTTTCTACACAACATGAGGATATCCGCTCTTTACGGGAGCTCATAACCATCGGTCTTAAAGGTCTTTCTGCGTATTCAAAACACGCAAATGTACTGCTTCACGACAACGATAAAATTGATGAGTTTATTCAGACAGCGCTTGCAAAGACACTCGACGATTCAATATCAGTTGATGAATTGGTAGCGCTTACCCTTGAAACAGGAAAATTCGGCGTGGAAGGCATGGCTCTCCTTGACGGAGCAAATACGGGAACCTACGGACACCCCGAAATTACAAAGGTCAATATCGGTACCCGGAATAATCCCGGCATTATAATTTCCGGCCACGATTTAAAAGACCTTGAAATGCTGCTTGAACAGACTCAGGGAACAGGGGTTGATGTCTACACCCATTCGGAAATGCTTCCAGCACACTACTATCCTGCGTTCAAAAAATATTCCAACTTTGCAGGAAACTACGGCAATGCATGGTGGAAGCAGAAAGATGAATTCGAATCATTCAACGGTCCGATTCTTATGACAACAAACTGCATTGTTCCCCCCAAGGACAGCTACAAAGATAGGCTTTTTACAACAGGAGCTGCAGGCTACCCCGGATGTAAGCACATTAAGGGAGAACCGGGCGAGAAGAAAGATTTTTCTGAAGTCATTGCGCTTGCAAAAAAATGCCCGCCTCCGACTCAAATTGAAAGCGGAGAAATTGTCGGCGGGTTTGCACACAATCAGGTTTTTGCCCTTGCAGATAAAGTTGTAGAAGCGGTTAAGACAGGAGCTGTAGAAAAATTTGTGGTTATGGCAGGCTGTGACGGACGTCACCCGACACGAGATTACTACACCGAATTTGCAAAGGCTCTTCCTCCAAAAACCATCATACTTACTGCGGGCTGCGCAAAGTACCGCTACAACAAACTCGCTCTTGGAGACATAGGCGGTATTCCGCGGGTTCTGGATGCTGGACAGTGCAATGACTCGTATTCACTTGCGCTCATTGCTCTAAAATTAAAAGAAGTATTCGGCCTGGACGATGTTAATAAGCTCCCCATAATTTATAACATTGCATGGTACGAGCAGAAGGCTGTTATTGTTCTTCTTGCACTTCTCTATCTTGGAGTAAAAAATATTCACCTTGGACCGACCCTTCCGGCCTTTCTTTCTCCAAATGTTGCATCGGTTCTTGTGAATAACTTCGGTATTGCAGGAATAAAATCGGTACCGGAAGATATTAAAGGATTTTTCGGCTGATTGCAGAGAGCGGGGGTTCAGGCAGCTGAAAGCCGCCCCAGTTCCTATTGTATGAGACTGCAGTCTCAAAAGCAGCAAAAAGGCTGAATCAGCGGGTTTTCAAAATCCCTAGGTTCAGTCTTTTTTTACTTTTTCCCAGGGCTCAATGCCGCCGTCAACTTCAAAAAAAAGAGGATTAAGTTCTATTGAACTTGTGACCGGCACATGTCTGTTCGCTAATGCAATACGCCCCGAACTTTGCCGTGTCTCAATTTTTTTTGCCAGAAATACAGATTCATATTCGATCTGGCCTTTTTTAACGGGTATGGTACCAAAGAGAGCCTCGTCATAACGGTGCACCTTCTGTGCATCAAAATGATAGCCGCGAATCTCAGCCTCTCTAGCAATTTGGCCGAGAAAAGTTCCTATTGCAGTAAGGGGATATTCCGCCTCTTTAAACCGCAGAAGCTGAGGATGATTCTTATATCCCTTTGTCAGTCCTTCCAATACCTTTTGGGCAAGAAGAGCTTCCCTCCATAGAGCAAGAAGCCCCTTAACATCGAGATAACAAGGATGAATTGACCACAACCGCATAAAGTTTCCTTTGCTCTTATGTTACAGAAACACTGCATAAAAATTGAACAGTACTTGAAATAAAGTCCCTTGTTTTTTCCTCAAGCCTATATAAGTTTCCGAGTTTACGCTGCATGGACCAGCGCGATACCAGCAGACGGAAACCTCCGGTAAGCATGGTAAAAATATGCTCCTGCGGGATTGCCGATGTAAATACTCCGCGGTTTTGCAGGCTTTCTATGAGATACATATGGCGGCTTTTATTTTCCTCAGTCATACTCATAAGATTTTTCATGAGCTCCGGACTGCCTGCAAAAATTATGTCCGGGAACATAATAATTGAAAGAGAAGGAAAAGCATCAAACTCCTTTGCCCTGCTGATATAAAACTGAACAAGCTGCTCCAATTCACTTTCGTATGAGGCAATAACATGAGCCCAGTTTTTCTCCCATAAGTAACAAATTTCCTCAATTAAGGCCCGAAGAATATCATTTTTTGAAGCAAAATGGCGATACATAGCAGGTTCGCTGATTCCGATGCTTCTTGAAATATTTTTTATAGTAAATTCTTCCACACCTTTTTCTGCAATTAATTTAAATGCCGTGGTAATAATCTCTTTTTTTCGTTCTTGTGTCTCCATCAGACCATCCCTTAGTATCTTTTTATACCTTTTCCTTAGATCAAGTTAGTGTATTATAACTAACTTACACGGCTTTCAGTCTGCTGTCAACAAGAATAAATGAAAGAATGGCTTTCAGGCTTGACAAAAACAGCTTCCAATAGTAGGTTAGTGAAGTATAACTAACCTAAAGGAGATACTGATGGATACGATTTTAATGTACTGTATTGCCGCAGTCCTTTTTTTCCTTTCTTTTATTAAGGACAGGAAAAAAACTAAACAGGCGCTCATGAAGGGGCTTAAAGCTGTGGAAGGAATTATGCCCCAATTTTTA
>CAZLNE010000148.1:0-3651 GCA_964560975.1 uncultured Treponema sp.
GGTGCAAAATGGATGAAATAGATATTATTAGTCATTTGATTGATGTTGAGCATGAGGCATCTTCGCTTGTTCTTGATGCTCAGATTGAAGCAGACCAGCGTATTGCTGATGCCCGCTCCCTGGCAGATACCCAGTTTAAAGAACTCTATGAGAAGATGATAAATTCCCTGGAAAAAAAGACATCAAAAGAAATTGACACTATAAAGCTCTCTTATGAGCAAGAATCGAATGAATTTGCACAAAACATAAAAAACATGCCCAAAGACATTCCTGCCTTTGAAGATATGCTTAAATCATTACTATTTAAAGCTGACTAGAAGGAATCTAACATGGATCGATCAGGAGCATCCGCCTTTGTTTATGCTAAGGCGAGCGGCATGCTTGCGAAATCATATATTGGAAAAAGAACAGTAAAACTGTTTGAAGCACGAAGCTTATCAGACTTATGGAATTTACTGTTTGATGAAGAAGTTCCGTTAATTCCCGAATTTATGCTGGTAAGAAAAATAGAAGAAAAGGCTGAGCAGCAGTTTGTTTCTGATTTTTCACGTCTCGTTTCATGGTATGAAAAACCTGACGAAATTCTTGTGGCTCTCCTTCGATTATACGATTATACAAACTTAAAACTCTTAGTTACAGCTTTACTTAAAAAAGAATCTCTCCCTCCTCTTGTTGATATTGGTTCATTCAGCGAACTTAATTATGCATTCTGGCCGGACCTGGCAAAGATTACTGCACAATCTTCTATGAGCTGGTATAATGATATTCCTAAAGTAGAAGAGCAAAAACAATGCGATCACAGGCTCGATGTTCAATATATTAGACAGTTATGGACATCCGTACAAAAATTGCCGCTTACAGAACGCGCTCCTGTGGAAAATCTTATTAAAACTGATATTATCTTTCAAAATATAATATGGGCTTTGCGTTTGCGGGTGTATTATGATATGGATGTACAAACAATTACTTCGTATTTAGCAGGTCTTGTGGATAATCCAGACACCAATGATGTTCTAGCTGGTCCTGCGGTGAAAATTCTTAGTAAATCGATTGATGTATTCGACGAATGGAAGGATTGGGAATATAGACGATTACTAAATACCTATGAGCCTGATACAATTTGGTCTGTGGACCCGAGATGGGTACAGCAGGCAGCAAATAATGAGTTAGCAAAAAAAGCATTGAAGGAATTTCGCAGACATCCCTTTACTGCAATGGTACTAGCTTCTTGGTTTAAAATAAAGCAGAATGAAGTACAAAATATACGTACTGCCGCAGAGGCTTTACGGCTTAATATGAGTGAAGAGGAAGTAAAGGAATTTGCTTCTTTGTACTAGAAAAAGACTGGAGGAACTATGGCACGGACTACGGCAATGCGCCTCGTTGAATTAATGATTCTCAAAGAAGATATCAGTAAGGTTTTAGAATATCTTGGTAAAAAAGAGAATTTTCAATTTCAATCCCGCCTGAACGAAGACACCTCTTCTGTTAATAGCAAAGAAAGGGAAGTGTTTGAATCTCTTCAGCAAGTTCGTTCTTATACAGGAATTCCCGATCTTGAAGCCTATGCATCTGATTCTTCTCTGCCGACAGAAGAAGATTATGAAAAGGCTCAAAGGCTAATATCTGAAGCAGATCTTTTACGGGAAAAAGAAATAACTGTTCGTGATGCTAAAAAACGAGTGGATGAAACGTATAAGGAAGCATTAGCTTTTTCAAATTTAAAATTACCCTATAGTGAAATAGAACACCTGTCTTTTCTAGCGTTGCGAATTGGAAAAATAGATCCCTCAGTTATAGATAATCTAGCTTTTACTCTTGGTGACAGAGGGGTTATTATACCTCTTGGAGAAGATAGAACCCGTATTTTGGCAGCAGCTTCCAAAAAAGGCCGTTTTGCTCTTGATTCTGAACTTAAAAGATTCGGCTTTGTCCCTCTAGAAATTCCAGAAACATTTAAAGGCATTCCTGATGATGTTCTTGAGGGAATGAAGGAAAAAACACTGTATGCTCAAAAAGAGGTAGAACGGATTGACCAGGAAAGACAAAGCTTTGCACAGCACCATAGGGATGAAATTCATAAACTTCTTTCCTCCTTTTCAATCGGTATGCAGGTTACAAGCCTCCAGAGCAAGCTTGAGTCAACCCAATTTGTGTATAGAATAACCGGTTGGATTCCTTTGTCACAGTCGAGATCTGTGATGAGCGAGCTTGATGACCTTACTCAGGGAAGAATTGCGATTCGTCAATATCTGCCTAATGAAGTACCTTCAGTTCGTGATGGACAGGAAAAGGTACCAGTGAAGCTGCATCATGGAAAATTTATTGCAAGTTTTGAGCGCATGGTCTTTAGCTATGGTTCTCCTCTATACGGAACCATAGATCCGACTCCAATTGTTGCCTTTTTCTTTAGTATTTTGTTCGGTATAATGTTCGGTGATGCAGGACAGGGTTTAATTTTTCTTTTAATTGGAATATTAATGAATGCAGGAGTTATTAAAAAATTTCCTGTTTCACCAAAGTTTGGTCCGGTTTTTATAGCGATAGGATGCACTAGTTTTGTGATGGGCTTATTAACGGGCGAATTTTTTGCAAATGAGCATGTCTTAGTTCCCTTCAGCCGCTTTGTAAGCGGGCTTTTTGGAGAAAGCAGGGATCATATACTTCACTTAATGCCATCTGCAGATTCAATTGATAAGTTGTTTTATTTTTTCCTCTTTACACTGGGAATTGGTTTTATTATTAACTCAATCGGTTTGGTTATCAATATAGCAAATAATTTTATTCTTAAGCGTACGGGAAAAGCCTTATTTGGTAAAACTGGTATGGCTGGAGCCTTGTTCTTCTGGTATATTGTGTTTGTAATTATTAGAATTTTTGCTTTTAAATCTTCAATTCATGTATATGATTGGGTCTTTATTGGTATTTTTCTTTTTGGTGTTTCCTTTGCACACCCGCTTGAAAAAATTGTTTCAGGCAAGAGGCCTATTTTTCCGAATGGTGTGGGAACATCTATTATTGAAGGCCTTGTCGAAATTCTGGAAATTGTATCCAGTTATTTATCAAACTCGGTAAGTTTTTTGCGTGTTGGAGCCTTTGCGTTAGCTCATGCAGTATTAGGATACATTATTTTTTCAATGACCGAATTGATGCATGCAGGCGGTACAATCGGCGGTATGGCAGGCGGTATTCTTATTTCTATAGTCGGCAACGCAATAGTTATAGTGCTCGAAGGAATGATTGTTGCAATTCAGGTTGTAAGACTTCAGTATTATGAGTTTTTCTCAAAATTCTTTACAGAAACGGGAAAGGAATTTGAACCATTTAAGTTTATATATACAAACGGTAAATAACCGGTAACAGGAGTTAAGTCTATGAACAAGAAAATTGTGTTTTTAGCAGCTGTCATGCTAATTTTTGCAGCGGGCTTTGTGTTTGCTTCTGAAGAAGCTGCACAAGCAGCATCAGACGGATCTACAATAAAGTACATTGCTGCAGGTCTTGCAGTAGGTCTTGCTTGTATCGCCGGAGGTATGGCAGTAGGTAAAATTGGAGCCGCAGCAATGGGTGCTATGAGTGAAAATGCTGAGCTTTCTGGAAAGGCTCTTCCCTTCGTAGGACTTGCAGAAGGTATTTGCCTTTGGGGATTCC
>CAZLNE010000149.1:0-582 GCA_964560975.1 uncultured Treponema sp.
CTCTTGCAAACGACTTTAAGGCGTTAAATACAGAACTTATTGGACTTTCAGTAGATTCTCTCTATGCTCATATTGCATGGCTTAGAAAGATTCAGGAAATTGAATGGAAGGGAATGAAAAACGTAGAAGTTAAATTCCCGCTTATTGAAGATATACGTATGGAAGTAGCTAATAAATTCGGTATGATACAGCCGGGACAATCTAACACGCAGGCTGTACGTGCCGTATTCGTCATTGATCCGAATGCAAAGATTAGAACAATTCTGTATTATCCTCTAAGTTTGGGCCGCAATTTTGATGAAATTAAACGCATTATTCAAGCTCTGCAAAAAGCAGACAATGATAAGTGTGCAACACCGGCAGACTGGAGGCCAGGAGAAGATGTAATTATTCCGACAGCGGGTTCTTGTGGAACAGCCAAAGAGCGCGTTGAGAGTAAAGATCCTAATCAATACTGTCTTGACTGGTTTATGTGTTTTAGACGAGAAAACAAGAAGTAAAGTAACTTCTAGAATACTATTTATTGGATAATAAACAGTATTACCCCTTCCTGAGTGTATCTTTATACATGAAGGAGGGGTA
>CAZLNE010000149.1:592-3596 GCA_964560975.1 uncultured Treponema sp.
AGTGATTTATTATTTTTCTGCAACAGGAAACAGTTTATCTGCTGCAAGAAGAATTGCATCAAGATTGGAAGCCGATCTTGTTCCTATAACCAAAGAAACTTCTTTAGATTGTAGTGCCGGTATAATAGGTTTTGTTTTTCCCGACTATTTTATGGGAATACCTAAAATTGTATCTGACTTTTTAAGCAGGATAGCTATTACCCATAAAGATCCCTACATATATGCGGTAATAACCTATGGTGAAAGTCCCGGCGGCGCGCTAAACCTTGTTCAATCCATACTTTCAAAGAGATCACTACTTCTTTCATACGGAAGAACTATAAAGATGGTTGAAAACTACATTCCTATGTATGAAGTTAAGCCTGAAGATCCGAAAGAGATACTTCATAAAGCACAAGTCGTATGTGATGAGATAGCTTCATCAGTTCTTTACGGACAGCATCTTACAATTAAACCCTCTGTCCCCCTGCTTTCAAAAATTGTATATTCTTTTTATGGTAAAAAAACAGGTGCTGGTGATGCATTTTTTATTGTTGAGGACAGTTGTACAGGATGCGGTATTTGTGCTTCTGTGTGCCCTCAAAAGAATATATCCATAGAAAATAAGAAACCTGTGTTTAATCATGACTGTACCCATTGTTTAGCTTGTATGCATTGGTGCCCGAGTGAATCAATTCAGTATGGAAAGAAATCAAAGATGCATAAGCGCTATCACCACCCGGATGTTACGCTTAAAGATATGACCAACTTGTAAGACTCTTTAATGTAGTAAGTTTATGACAAAGACGCAAAGTAGAAAAGAATCAGAGTTCCCGTCTCTTATCAACAGTACTCCTAAAGAAGTTAGGTGTTTTCTTTTGACCCTTGCGGATGAAAAATATAGAGATTTTTCATCATCCCTTTTACCAGGAACACAACTTATTGGTGTAAGACTTCCTCTTTTAAGGCACATTGCAAAGCATATTTCCCGTCAAGACTGGCGTTCTTTTTTACAAGAATCCTGGATTCTTGCACATGAATCTGAGGGTAAAGACGTTTGGTTTGAAGAGAAAATGCTTCATGGCATGATTTTAGGCAGTGTAAAAAAGGCAGATGTTGATGAGTTGTTTCATTACTGCGCTTATCATATTAAAGCACTTGATAATTGGTCCCTGTGCGACAGTTTTTGTTCTAGTTTGAAAACTGCCAAAAAAAGTCCTTCCCATGCACAGTACGTGTGGAATTTTTTACAACCCTATTTCGTCCTGCCGGATATTCCTTCGAATGAATTTCAAGTTCGTTTTGCGCTTGTCATGCTTTTATCATCCTTTTTACAGGAAGAAAACCTTGAAAAAATATTTGAGCAAATTGCAAAAACTGTACATTCGGGTTATTATGTAAAGATGGCTAAGGCTTGGCTGTTGTCTATGTGTTATGTGCATTTTCCTGAAAAAAGCCGGAGGGTCTTACTACCAGCTGGACGAGCTTCTCTTAATCTTGATGAGTTTACATGGAAGAAAACAATTCAGAAAATAAAGGAATCCAGACTATGCACTGATGAGCAGAGAATTGAACTTTCAGCTCTTCTATAGTGATTAATTTCTGGTGATAAAAGGAGGAATTATGAAAACTGCATTAGTGTATGCATCCATGACGGGGCATACAAAAAAAATTGTAAAGGCAATTAAAAATGAAACAGGAATAGCGGCGTACGACGTCAAAGCGAACCCGCAAACTGAGTTAAAAGATATTGATGTATTATTTATTGCAGGCGGTGTGTATGCATCTGCCTGTATGCCTCAGCTTCTTGACTATGTAACAAAGCTTGATGTTTCTTGTGCAAAGAAGGTCTACCTTATGAGTTCAAGTATGGATCCTAATGCCTCATTAAAGCAAATAGAAGATGTATTACGGGAAAAGGGTTTCTCTATGGGAGAAAAAAAATATCACTGCAAGGGCGGCTTTTTATTTTTTGGTTTGGGGCACCCAAGCCGGACTGAAATTGAAGGTGCTGTTTCCTTTGTAAAAAGTATTATCAGCTGAGAGGTAAGGTAATACTTAGTCACGATAGTAGTGTAGAATGAGTTAGCGAAGGTACTTCTCCCAAGATGAGTCTTCGCTTACTTCGAAGGTCAGGTTTTCTCCTGTGTATGGGTGTGTAAAACTGAGCGACCGAGCATGAAGGCAGAGTCTGTGTAAGGGGTCTGTCTTAGCCCTATAATTTGCATCTCCTGCAATGGGGCACCCTAAAAAAGCAAGGTGCGCCCTTATTTGATTTTTTCTTCCTGTATCAAGTTCCAGTTCAAATAAACTGTAGAATTTCCCTTTTTTTAGAATGGTATAATGTGTTTTAGCACTTTGCACATCCTTCTCGTTTTTTTCTTTTTCTACTGCAAAGGACCGGTTATAGGAGTTTTTAGCAAGAGGTACGTCGATAATTCCTGTCTCCGGCAGGCTCTCCATACTTTTACTGTTTTCTACCAGGGCATGATAGAGCCTTTGCAAAACTAAGGTATGCCAGGAATTCATTATTTTTTCGGCTGCTTCTTTTGAGTGTGCAATCATGAGGACGCCTGATGTATCTTTGTCGAGTCTATGAACTGCAAAAGTTCCCCTGGTACCGCGAACCAACCCGCGCTTCCGCCTTATATCATTAAGAATGTCCAGGGCTGTTTTTTCCCTTGAACCAGGATAGGGTACGGTGAGTAGTCCTTCGGGCTTATATACAATGCTAAGCCACTGATCTTCATAAAGAATTTCCAAGCGGTGCTTTTGCATGCTCTTTCGCGGTTTATCATCTATTGTTTTGCGAGGTCTCTCACTTGGGGTTTTATGAGACTTACTTGTTTTTTTGTGCATTTCTGTCATACATACTGCTCATTTTTTTAAGCCATTGTGCCTTAATCTGTGCTTTAAGACCATACAGCATATCTTCATTCATCCGCCATTGCCAGTTAATACCGCCTGTGGTTGACGGTTCATTCATGCGGCCTTCGCTTCCGAGCGCATAGATATCTTGGAAAGG
>CAZLNE010000150.1:0-3587 GCA_964560975.1 uncultured Treponema sp.
AAAAATTGGGACAAGAACCCTTTGTCTTTCATGAAGGCATGAAAAACTTCGTAAGGTTTGTAGATAAGCCTTTTACCGCTGATAGACTTTATGAAGCCTATGATGAAAAAGAGCGAAGGGTGATGCGAGAAGCGATGCGCTGTAGGATGTGCGAGCATCCAACCTGCACTGGGGGTAATTCAACCGATATTCGGGGTATTATGCGGCACGTGGCGGTTGGTAATTTTATAGGTGCAAAAAAGTGTTGGACAAAGTCACCAATGGAACCCTCAAAGCTCGAAAAATTTGAGTCTCGTTGTATTTGCGCCCTCGAAAAGGGTGATGCTGTAAAAATCCGGGATATTGTCGCCTTCATTGAAGAGGTGACGTCATGAATAAAAAATATGATGTAATCGTAGTCGGAGGAGGGCTGGCCGGGCTGACTAGCGCAGCTTACCTTTGCCGCAATGGATATAGTACATTGCTATGTGAAAAAAGACAAAAAACCGGTGGCTTGGTGGATACATTCCGGCAGGAAGGCTTTGCTTTTGATGGAGGCATCCGCGCTTTTGAAAATTCAGGAATTCTGTTTCCAATGCTCAAAGATTTGGGAATTGATATTGAGTTTATAAAAAATCAGGTATCCATCGGCATTGGTAATCAATCAATTATGCTAAAATCAAAGGACAGCTTAGACAGTTATATTGCAATGCTCGTCTCAATATTTCCGGATAATGCGGAAGATATAGCTTGCATCAAAGAAGAGATTCGTAAAGTCATGGGTTATATGGACGTGCTTTATGGGATTGACAATCCGCTGTTTATGGGAAAAATGGATTCAGAGTATCTTACAAAAACCTTGCTGCCATGGTTTTTTAGGTACCAGGTAAATATAAGGAAAGCCAGTCGTCTTGATGAGCCGATTCAATCCTACTTAAACCGATTTACAAAAAACACCGCTTTGATTGACATGATTATACAGCACTTCTTCAAAGAGACGCCGACATTTTTTGCCTTAAGCTATTTCAGTCTTTACTTGGATTATTGCTACCCAATCGGCGGGACAGGTGTTCTTGCAGAAAAGATGACTGAATATATTCGGTTAGCCGGTGGGGAGATATTAACAGGAGCGGGTGTTATTCAGGTGGATGCGAAGAAGCATCAGGTTGAGCTGGAAAATGGAGAGGTTTTTGAGTATAAAAAATTGATCTGGGCGGCAAATCAAAGTACATTGTATAACTTAACAAAAGGTACAAGTACACCAAAATTTGAAAAACAGCGCATATTAACTCAAAAAAGCACGGGAGGTGATTCGATTCTGACGGTTTTTCTTGGGGTGGACCAAAGTGAAAGCTATTTCCAGGACCGGTGTGGTGCGCATATGTTTTATACGCCGAGCACCAAGGGATTGTCATCGATGACTGGCTGGGAGGAAAGTGTCAACGGCAGCCAGGATGGTTTATTCCGCTGGATTGAAGATTATCTTGAATGCACAACCTATGAAATATCCTGCCCTGTTTTGAGGGACAAAACTCTTGCACCTGAAGGGAAAACCGGACTCATAATCAGTACACTTTTGGATTACAGCCTTGTAAAATGCATTTCGGATAATGGGGATTACGAAAAATTCAAGGAGTTTTGCACGCAAAAGATATTAGGTGTGCTGGAAAAATCCTTGTTTCCGGGCATCCTAGAACTAATACTTTTTACATCATGCGCTACCCCCTTAACAATTGAAAGGGAAACCTATAATTCAGACGGCGCAATAACCGGGTGGTCTTTTACAAATCCAGTGTTACCTTCGGAAAATAAATTTAAAAAAATTACCAAGGCTGTTCAAACTCCGATACCAGATGTCTATCAATGCGGACAATGGACCTTCAGCCCGTCGGGCCTTCCTGTTTCAATCGTAACCGGAAAGCTTGCGGCGGATAGGGTACATAAGAAACTAAAGCAATAATAACATTTTACACATCCCAAAAAAATTGTATCTTTCTCGGAAATAGAAAAAGCCTTTATCCTATAAAACATAGGACAAAAGCTTATACTTATATGGTACAACCTAAATTTATGCAAAATACAACTGCTCATTAACGTACTATCATACGAATTCCTGATAACGGGTAGAAATCCCGTTGGGCATTACTAGGTAAAACCTGTCCATCATAGCATGTATTTTACAATTCCGCTTCCAATGTTGTAAGTAATACGGGAGCTGTGTAGACTCTTGTGCCCATTTCCTGATCCAAAAGGTATAGAGCCTTACCGTCCATACCCATGGTCTCAAACCGACCTTTGTTCTTATTGGCGTTATCTTCTTCCTCAACTTGTTCATCAATGAACCATTGGAAGAATTGATCCACCTTAAAGTCCTTTTCCTGCCTTGCTACATCTACTATGTTGTAAATCAGCGAAGTAACAAACTCCTCATGCGTTACGGTTTCGGTTAAAACATCCAATACTGAATCCCAGTCTTGAGGTGGGGCCTTAACAGGCTCTAACAATACTCTTCCTCCGGCTTTTATAATGTAATTATAAATAATCATGGCATGAGCTTTTTCTTCATAAGCCTGAATATAGTACCATTTTGCAAATCCATCAAGATCTTTCGATGAAAACCATGATGACATTGATAGATAAAGTTGTGCTGAATATAATTCATGTGTAACCTGTTGGTTCAATAAAAGTTCTACTTTTTCATTAATCATTTTAAACTCTCCTTCCAGATATAACGTATTTAATATTTATCCCCAGTTAAACGTATTGATAAACCATAAAACTTATATAATTTTGGAAAACGGATGAACTGTTAGAATACCTATTTGGTGCTGAAGTTGGTATAGATGAAGATAAAGTTAAAACATATTTTTATCATAAATCGATTGACAGAAAAATACTATCAGCAGTATAATGACCATAAATATTAATTTAGTCAAATAGTATTGGAGTTGCAGCAATGCCAAAATCTTTTTCTGATAGTGAACGTGCATATATAAAGGAAAGATTGATGCAGGAGGCAAAACAAAGCCTTATTAAATATGGTGTGCGAAAAACAACAGTTGATGAGCTTGTTAAGCGAGTGAATATTCCGAAGGGCACATTTTATCTTTTCTACAAATCCAAAGAGCTTTTGTTATTTGATGTTTTTTTGGCTTTTCATGATGAGATACAGGAAAAATTAACATCTGAAATCAAAGATCTAAAAGGTGAAATAAATGCTCAAAAGCTCACTGAAATAATTTTTAACTTATATAAAACAGCGGAAAAATCATTTATTTTAAAGTCTATAACAAGCGGTGAAATGGAGCTGATATTAAGGAAGTTACCCACTGAAATCGCCAAAGGGCATGCCGCCGAGGATGACTTCAACCTTGAGCAGCTTGTCAATTTGGTTCCCGATATGAGGGCTCATCAAGTCCCCGCATTCAGTGCCGCTTTGCGAAGTATTTTTCTATCAATGCTTCATAAACACGAAATAGGGGAGGAAGCTTTTGATCATGCCCTGAAAATAATGATAAAGGGTGTTGTTATTCAAATGTTTAAAGGAGAATAGCTATGATAAGTGTGAATAACCTGAGCTTCAGCTATACACGGAAACCATTCATAGA
>CAZLNE010000151.1:0-3564 GCA_964560975.1 uncultured Treponema sp.
CTCCAGTATGATTAATTGTACACCTGTATAGAGGATTGTAAAGTAACTAAATCACTCTTTTTGATTATTCTTAAAACCCTATAGAAGTTGTTTTTGATTTACGGAAAGAAGCTTCAGTTATTAGTGATTGAATTATGTGCTCTTCTCCATATTCAGAATTTGTTCCTAAGTAATGAACTGCATTGCTTACCGCTGCAAAATCGCCGGGAACATAAGGACCATTTCTATAAAGTCTAAGTTTATTCTCATCAGATACACTAATATACGGGAAAAATGAAGTTAGTAATGTATCTGTATTCTCGTTTGTTATTGCGCTAAATTCTGCTTTTATGTGGAATCTTCGTAGAACAGCTGTATCTACATTGGGCATGCAGTTTGTTGTGCAAATGAGAATTCCTTTAAATTCTTCCATGCTCGTTAAAAACTCGTTCACTTGTGTTATTTCCCATGAACGCCCTGCATTGTTCCTGCTATAAAGAAATGAGTCTGCTTCATCGATCAGCAAAAGAGTATCGTTTTTTTCTGCATCCCGAAACATTTTTGCAATATTTTTTTCAGATTCACCAACATAGGCGGAGAGAATATCTGAGGCTCTTCGAATTTCAAGTTCTTTTCCACATTTTTTTGCTATATATCGAGCTAATTCTGTTTTACCACTTCCTGGAATACCGTGAAAAAGCATCTTCAATCCCCGAGAGTTTTCTGTGTTTTCTTCCCTTATAGAGCTTATTTTTCGTACTGCATCAATAATATGTTGTGCAGGAATACTTACATTAAGAACGTCTATGGAGTAGTTTTTTTCTACGGTATTTTTCTCTGAGCTTTTACCACTTACAAGTTTTTCGTTTGCTTCAAATAAAGTATTGACATAAGGAATAAGCTCTTCTTCATTGGTATAGGTTCTAGATAATTCTTCTACTGCTGTTTTCATATTTGCAATTGCTGTTCCTGTTAAGTTTCTGTTACCCGCAAGCTGTATAATACTTTTTTTTGCTGTTTTGCTTATTCGTAAATTCAAAATTGCACTTTCTGCCATTTGTGCAAGTCTTTCTTTTTTTAAAGGTGAAAATTCAACAGAAAAAGTAAAACGTCTTCTGGTAGAAGGAAGGATTCCGTCGATGCTATTAACGATCCAGATTATGGGGATATGTACTTGATCTAGAAAAGTATTAATCCGAGCCTTGTCATCTTTGTTGCCTGTCATCATTGTACTAAGCCATCGTCCGCTTGCATCAAGCAAGTCTTCTGCTTCATCAATAATAAGCACTCCGGAAGAGGCTGAAAGAGATGAATCGAGAAGACTCAATGTTGTTAATACATCTGCTTCATCCTTTTTTTCTCTCTCATAAAAATATGCCTGTTTCTTGACCTGCTCTGCAAGCGCTTTCGCAAATTCTGTTTTTCCGCTTCCTTCGCTGCCGTGCAAGAGTATTTGTACAGGCGTGATGCTTTTTAGTAAAGAAAGACACAGATCTTTTTCTTTATCTTTTACAGGGAAAGACTCAAGCGAAAATATAATTCCTTTTTTAGTCTTAACAAGATTATCGAAAATATTTCCTTCTTTGGTCATAAGAAGGAAATCACTTATGGAAGGACTAATTTCAAAATCAGCAGAATATCTTTTGTTAATGGTAACTAAACCGAATTTTCGAAGATTTCCAGATGTACTAAGGCTTTTTGTAACTGAATTTTCTGTACAGGATGTACATAGTGAGATTCCTCTAACAACATCCCTCTTCGTCCATGAATTATACAGAGTACTTAAAAGGTTGTTTGTATCATTAATAAATAAAAACAGGAGAACTTCAATATCAGATTTAGTTAAATTAAATGTAGATTTAAGATTGGTTAGTCTTTCTGAGAAATTTTTCGATTCTGCAGGTTGTGTACAAAGATCAAGCTGCTTCAAAATGAGTGATACGGTTTTATCGCGCGGCATCACAAAATCGCAGGTATGAAGAATTGGAAATAGTACTGTTTCAAAATCAAGATTGGTATTTTTTTCTTCCAAATATTCCCTGGCAATATTTTTTTCATATTCCATGAGCTGCGGACTATGTAGAACATAGGGTAATAATTCATTAAGTAAAAGCACGCTTTTTTGTGTATCTAAATAGTTGGTAATCAATCTTACAAATTCCGGAGAGAAAATATGATGTTCCAATAATCGCCGGGTGTATAATTCTTCATATGATTCTAAAAAAGCATCGTTTCGAGATTTAGATGCAATCATCCGGCTGAGGTCTTTTTTCCCAAATAATAACTGCCCTCTTCGTTTTCCCATGCTGTCTCCTTATAACCTTACTATAAAGGACAGCTCTGTCAGAAAGCGGCAGAGATTAAAAATTATTCATATTTTATTTTCATGTCATTTATTTCGCGTTTTATTTCTGTTCTTAATTCATCAGGTTCAAGAACAGTAACATGAGTACCAAATCCAAGAATCCAGCTCTTAATTTCCTCTCTGCCGCAGGCATGAAACTTAAGAATGATAGAGCCGTCATCCAATTCTTCAATTATCTGATTATCAGCAATTATTCTTTCCCGTATATATATGGCTGTTTTATGAGAAAAGTGCAGAACAATATTCATAGGTGCATCTTTAACAATGCCGAACGTACCGCTAAAAAGATCATTAGGATCATAAGTCTCCGGGATGGTGAATACAGACTGTAAAAGTTCCAGTTTCTGAATACGGTCTACCGCAAGAAGTCTTGTTGTTTCATATTTTGGAATTAAGCATATAATATACAAGCCGTTGTTGTATTCCATAAGGGTGTAGGGCTCAATAGTATATGTTTTTGTTTCTCCTGAACATGCGGCGCTGTAGGTGACAGAGCATTGAGTTTTTTTATCTACAGCACTAAGAATAGTTTGAATTATATCTTCTTTACCAGTGTAGTCTTTTTTACCCTTCATTGAAACAAGAAAATCTGTGCTGTTTTTAACTGTTGTAATACGTTTTTGAACAAGTTTTTCTTTTATTGAATTTATTCTGCCTGATAAAGTCTCTGTTTCAAAAAGTTTCATGTTATCAAGTGCAAGAGAAAGTATGAGCCTTTCTTTATTATCCAATGAAATAAGTTTTTGAATTTCCTGAGCGCTTGATTGTCTGGCAATGCTTTTCCAGCGTTTTTGATTTGTAGAACCATAGGGATTCTGTTCATTAATTAATGGAATTCCCATTTCTTCCATTGCTTCAAGCAGCCGGTATGCACTTCTTTCACTAATTTCACATTTTTGAGCTATTTCTTTAATTCCCGCACCTTGGGGCCGTTCAATTACTTCAAGCGCCTTTAACATTTTAATAGAAAAATCTTTTCTCATAATAACCTCTCACAATAAGTATACCATAGGAAATATGACAGATTATGTCAAAACCTATAAAATATTTATTATCTCAAGCAGCAGTTTTATAAAATGATTTATCAGCCGTATTCCCGAAAAGTACGGAATTTTGCGGAATTAAATCCCGAAAAATTGAAGAATCTAACGGGAAGCTTTGTGCATTTGAGTTCAAGTATTCTGTTCAGAAAAAGGTAAAACCGCCGGCCTCATTTATGC
>CAZLNE010000152.1:0-3559 GCA_964560975.1 uncultured Treponema sp.
ACGAACCGCCCCGACCTCTGGTCCACAGGCGGAATTGCCCGCCAGCTTAGAATTCACTCAGGCGGAAAAAAATCATCATATGAATCCTTTTTATCAACTAAAGATGCAAAAAAAGACTATGGCAATAGAGTTGTCAACGTAGATGCAGAGCTCAAAGATATAAGACCTTTTATGACAGCTTTTGTCATTTCAGGAAAACCTATCGATGAACCCATGCTTCTCGATATTATTCAAACGCAGGAAAAACTTTGCTGGAACTTCGGCCGCAAACGCCGCTCAATTTCCATGGGCGTATACCGCTCAGCTCATATTACATGGCCTGTTTCCTATAAAGCCGTAGACCCGGATACAACAAGCTTTATACCTCTAGCCTGTGAAGAAAAAATGACCTGCCGCCAAATTATTACCGAGCATCCAAAAGGTAAAGAATACGGATGGATATTGCAAAACATGAAGAAATTTCCTCTCCTAATAGACGCAAAAAAGGAAGTTCTTTCTATGGCACCAATTATAAATAGTGCAACCCTGGGTGCTGTAAAGGTAGGAGATGCAGATTTACTGGTAGAAATGACCGGAACAGATATGCCATCTTTACTACTTGCCACAAACATAGTTGCCTGCGACTTTGCAGATGCCGGCTACACCATTCTTCCTGTTCTTATTAAACATCCATATGATACAGGTTTTGGGAAAGACCTTGTTACCCCTTACTATTTCCAGGAGTCAACCAGCGCAACCCTTGCCGATATCAACAAACTATTAGGCGTTTCATTATCAGCAAAGGAAGCTCAAGAAGCACTCGCAAAAATGGGTTGTGAGACGACTGTAAAGGGCGGAAAGGGAGAAGAAGTACTTACGGTAGCACCCCCGGCATATAGAAACGACTTTTTGCACGCTGTAGATATTATTGAAGATATTATGATGGGTAAGGAATTAACATCTTTCAATCCTGAAAAACCGCGCGATTTCACCATCGGACGCCTTACTCCTGTTACCATTTTCAGCCGCAAAGCAAAATCGCTCATGGTTGGACTTGGCTATCAAGAAATGATATTCAACTACCTTGGATCTAGAAAAGACTACATTGAAAGAATGAATATTAATGATTCAGCTGTTATTGAAATTGCAAACCCGATGAGCGAAAATTATCAGTTTGTACGCCCGTCAATTATTCCATCTTTACTTTCTGCAGAGGCGGTTTCAGGCAATGCTGTATATCCGCACAAAATCTTTGAAATTGGCAAGATTGCATACCTTTGTGAAGAAGAAAACACAGGCACCAGAACACGACAAAGCCTAGGATTTCTTACAGCCTCAGGAGACGCAAATTACAACACTGCAGCGAGCGAAGCTGCAACCTTGTTATACTTCTTAGATCACGCGTATGAAGTAAAAGAAACCAGCGATCCTCGATTTATTCCCGGACGACAGGCAGGCATTATGGTAAACGGTAAACAGGTAGGTATTTTTGGTGAAGTTCATCCTGTAGTACTTGAAAACTGGGCCATTACCGTTCCCTGTGTTGCAGGTGAAGTAGATTTAGAAGAACTTCTTTAGTTTTGAACTAATCACCGTAATGACGCTGGATCGTTTTCTTAAAAAGATCCGTCAGGTGTTTTTTCTTCTGCAAGCGAATAAATGCTTTTTTTCTTAAATATAGAGAGTTCTTCCGAATTCCGCAGGTCTTCATCGTCCGGCGAGTCAGGATATTTTTGAACAACAGCATAAAACAAGTCGTATTTTTTCTGGAAAATCAGCACTATCCCCGGATCAAAATGAGAGCCTGCCCCGCGTACAATCTCATCGTATGCATCTTTAGGTTCCCATTTATTTTTATATGTTCTTCGGCTCACTAATGCGTCATACACATCCGCAACCGCCATGAGTCTGCTGTACAAATCAATTTCTTCTGCCTTTTTACCTAGATACCCTGAACCATCCCATTTTTCATGATGCTCCAACGCAATGGTTTGTGCAATTTCCATAACCCGGCCGGGCGAATTTTTTAATAGTTCATACCCGTACACAACATGCTTTTTTACGACTCTGAATTCTTCCACAGAAAGCTTTGAAGGTTTTTCCAGAATTTCTTCCGGTATTAAAAGCTTTCCTATATCGTGCATCATCGAAGCTATACACAAGCTCTTTTTCTCTTCTTCTTCAAGATTTAATGCGTTTGCCATTATTTGCATATATTCTGATACACGCTTTATATGCTGTCCAGTTTGCCGGGACTTAGATTCTGACAATTCTGCAAATGCACGAACTAATTCTTCCTGAGTAATATATAAATCATTTGCCAAACATAACTTTGTTAAGGCAATTTGAATGTTTTGATACATCAAATCTATCATTTTTAAGAGTAATTCCGGATCTACATCCTGCGAAACGGGTAAAATTAGAAAACCTGCAAGCTCTGATTCTTTCATTGCATCAGAAAAATTCATAATAAGAATACCGCAGTCAATCCTGCACTTTTGGTGGTCAGATTCAATACCATTACCCACAGTAAAAGTAAAAACCTGCCCTCGGGTTGTAACCTCGATGACATTATTAGTAATATTTTCTATCGTTGACCGTCCATTACTTTTACAAATATAAAATGAATTAGGCCCTACTCTAATGCCGCAGCATCCGCCTGCCATCGAAAACAAGGAAGGCGAGGCAGATTGTGCAACATCTCTCACTGCTGATAATATATGATGTGCTATTTCCTGATTTGTTTTTGCACTAAAGATTTTTGCTATATGCTTAATAACATTATCTAAACCGGTATTGCTCCTAAACACTTTTTCAAAGAGCTTTGAAACCGTCATCGTTAAAATTATCATTATAAAGCTGAACAATAAAAACTGTATGGTTTGAGGCAGTAAATCGCCTATAACCATATCCATAAAGCTCACATAAGAAACAGACGCAAACCCCAATATTTCATATGATACAATGCACGATACTGTCATTACAACAAGGGTCATAATTATTGTATACACAGAAACCGACGGCTTAAAATACAACGCAGATATTACCACAGGAAAAGCAAACATCATAAATCGACTGCTGTGAAAATAGGTATATAACAAACCGCAGCACATAACAGCACAGGTTAGAATGCTGTATTTTACAAAAGTATTTCTAAGTTTTAACAGATGGAAAAATACTGTCGGCATTACAAGCAGTATACTAAGTGTTATAAAAATTCCGCTATATAGAGATGATATATATCCGTCAATCCGAAAAGCCAAAACCGCCCAGAGAAAAACAATAAAGTAGAAAATTACTCTCATTCCAAGTGCAATTGCCCTATTGAGTTTTTGATCATTATTCTCAAACAAATCAGTAATAGTCATTTTAAATCCATATTATTGATACTTAGATGTATCTTATTCTAACACATTTTTAAGACTTTGTTACCCTTAACTTTTTTCTTTTTTTACAGTAGATTAAAAAAAGGAGTCTTCATGTATACAATTAAACACCCGACCGACCAGTCTTCTGTTCCCAACTCACCTGCTAATTTTATTCCGCAATGGAGTTTACGCAGTTTATATCCGAGTATTTT
>CAZLNE010000153.1:0-3522 GCA_964560975.1 uncultured Treponema sp.
AAACACATTTTTCAATTCGATCTTCCAGGGAATGAAAGGTTATAACACCCATTTTTCCACCACTGTTTAGATTCGAAAATGCATCCGATAACGCCTGTGGGAGCCGTGCAAGCTCAGCATTCACTGCAATTCGAATAGCCTGAAATGACTTAGTTGCAGGATGAATGCGTCCATGCCTGTAATCAGATGGAACACTCCTGTAAATAATCTGCGCAAGATCCTTTGACGAAGCAATAACCGATGATTTTCGGGCTTCAACGATTGCGGCTGCAATACGACGGCTATATCTCTCTTCGCCGTATTTATAAATGATATCCGCAAGGTCAAATTCACTTAAGCTGTTAACCAAGTCTTTTGCACTTGAACCTGCATCAGGATTTAAGCGCATATCAAGTTCTTCATCATATCTAAAAGAAAAACCCCTTCCCGATTTTTCATAATGAAATACCGATATTCCCAAATCGAATAAAATAATATCCGGCTTGGGCAGTGTATCTGGATAATTTGCATAAAAATCGTTGAACCAGCCCAAGTGAAAATTCATCCGGGTACCATAGACACCAAGCCTTTCTCTTGCCCGTGCCTGAATATTCGGGTCTGCGTCCAAACCGATTATACGCAAATTTTGAAACCTTTGTAAAAAAGCATTTGAATGACCGCCCTCGCCAAGCGTTGAATCAACCATAAATGGCGTACGAGTAAAACCCTCTTCTTCAGGGCTTAAAAAACTAAGAGTCTCCGTTAACAAAACCGGCGTGTGAACAATATCCACCTTTACACCTCTTTAAAAACAAAGACCGCTTAACTCTTCAGTTGCCTCACGGAATGAAGATTCAGTCTCTTCAAGATATGCCTTATATGTAGATGCATCCCATAATTCCATATACTTATTGATGCCTAAAATAACACATTCTTTGGAAAGACCAGCATAGTCACGCAAACTTTGGGGAATCGAAAGACGACCCGCCTTATCAAATTCAACTTCTTGAGCCGGTGCAATCAAGCGGCGTAAAACAGAACGTGAATTCGGATTAAAGGGCGAGGCAGCTTCCATCAGTTTAGATGAAAAACTTTTCCATTCATCTGGAGTAAATAGCCATAAACAACCATCTAGAGCCTGTGTAACCATGAGTATATTATCTTTTAATTCAGATCGCAGCCTCGAAGGAAAAAGAATACGTCCCTTTTCATCCAAGGTATTACGGTACTCACCAGTTAACAACTCCATACCACTATTACCCACTATTTACCACTTATTCCCACTTAATATACATTTTAACCAATAAATTTTCAAAGTCAATGAAAAATATTCATAAAACAACTAAAAACAAAGACTCCTTTACATTTTAGGATAACATTTGTATAGTACTATTATGATAAACACCTATAATGAGACTTCCCTCCACAATGAGTTAAAAAATAGATACGCAGAAATAACACAAGGTAAAACCGAACAGAAAATTGGCAAATACATCTGTGATATTGAGACAAGTGATGGGAATATTATTGAAATACAGACGAGGAATTTGACAAAACTTACCGCAAAAATAGCCAACTTACTGCAGGATAAACGAAAGGTTTGTCTTGTGTACCCCTTAGTTTTTATAAATTATATTGAAAGATATAACGACAATGGTGAATGTTTATCTAAACGAAAAAGTCCTAAAAAGCATACCATCTATAATCTCTTTGATGAGCTTATGGGAATTTATCCCATTTTACTGTATAAAAACTTTACTCTTGAAGTTCTTTTCATTGAACAAGTAGAAATACGGCAGGTAACAGATAAGCCTGTTCAAAACGAAACTAAAACCAGAAGAAGATTAAAACCCTGGATTAAGTCTAACAAGCAGCTAAAAACAATACTTGATAAAAAAACCTTTTCGAAACCACAGCATTACCTCAGCCTATTACCAAAAGATCTTATAAGCCCTTTTTGCGCTTCAGATCTTGCAAAAACCGAAGCTGGTCCTAATGCACACAAAATGCTTTGGGTTTTACATAAAATGGAACTCATTGAACGTGTTGAGTCACAAACACGTTCATATTATTATAAAATAAAGGCCCCTTATAACAAATCATAACCTAACTAGATTGATAAAAAAAAGGCCTCCGCCTAAGCAGAAGCCTTACAATTCATCAATATATAGATTAATTAGTCTGATGAAACATGTCTACCAGTTATCGTCCATATCATCTTCATCGCGATTTTCCATTGCATATAAGTCTGTTACAGCACGTAAATCATCAAAATACATATAATATGAACCACGGGCAAGTTCTGGATCACAATCAACTCTAAAACCTATGATTTTTAAACCAGGTTTATCTCCATGATAGGCACTGGTTTGAACAATGCCTCTTCTTCCATCTGGTGAAGGAGGAATAGCAACTGTTAACTTTTTCCAGCCGGAAAAATTAAGCTGTCCCATATAAAGTTCGAAATTATTTCCAAAATAATCCTGAACGAGTAATGTTAATGTATGAGCCTGATTTCTACCAACAACCCATAAAGAAACAGTCTTTGTTGTACCTTCAATAGCAAGAGGTCTGGCAGAAGTAATGTAAAAAGTATTCACACCTCTTCTAAAAAACTCAACTTTAATACCAAGAACCTTATCATCGGTAATCTGCTGATTTTTAATATCATCAAGTTCTTCTTTCGCAGCTGGAGAACCTTCGAAAAGTCTGCCCGATATTACTCCATAGTCTGAAGACATCTTAACATTCCAAGCACCTTCGCGCTCAAAAAGATCTACAGATACTTCACGTAAAGACTGCTTTGCAGAGTCTGCACCAATAACAGATGGATCCGGATCAGCTAAACTGGAATTTCCATTTTGCTGTGCTATAACAGTACCAGCACATAACAATACAACTAGTAGTAAAGCTATCTTTTTCATTATAGACCTCCCTGTGTAGCAGCATCAAAATCAACAGCACGAAGATCATAACCATCATAAATATTATCAAGTGTATGCGTAGTGTACTTTAATTGATCTATATAAAGAGAAAAATCATCTACATACTCATTCGGATCTGTTCTAATCTTAAAACCAACAAAAGTCATATTTTTGGGACCTGAGCGCAAGCGGGACTGCTGTCTAATGTATGTCGGAACATTTACAACCAGATTTTTCCATCCATTAAAATTTAAAGTTCCAACTTTTAAAGTATGGACTCTTCCGTCGGCATCACGAACAAGAATTTCCAAAACATAGGTGTAGTTTGCACCCCATGCCCAAAAATCGATCTGTGAAACAAGACCTTGGAGCGTGATTTCGTAATTTGTCACTTCACCGCTGTCATCAGTAGTTGTTGGATAAATTTCAAACCAGTTGTCGCCCTTTCTGTTAAAACTTGTCTGAACACCTAAAACCAATGCTTCTGGATCCTTTGCGGTTCGTAGAGGCCTCAAAGAATTTGGTATACCAGCAAAATAACCCTTTTTCGGAAAGCCATCAGCAATAAAGCGGCTGGCTTGAACATTCCATTGATACTCCTTTTCATCTGGAGTGTCAA
>CAZLNE010000154.1:0-3453 GCA_964560975.1 uncultured Treponema sp.
TTGGAATACATTGCCGACATGTTGTGGTTGATGACCATATTTTTCCTCCATGGAATGTTTTAGGCAACATCCTTGCTGCCTTTGTGTAATTTGCACGTTTGCAAGGCTACATACGCGAAAATGCACACATTTGGTAAAATCAGCTAAACACTATCAACGATAGTATTTAATTGGTCTTTCCCATGTACTTTATCGGCAGTGTGTTGATAAAACTTTACTGTTTTGTTAAAAAAAAGATAAAAAAAATAACAATGTGTATTAGGACAGCTAGTGTATGTGTTCAATAAGAGGTTTGAGAATTGTTAAAGCTTTTCCGCGGTGTGAAATTTTGTTTTTTTCATTTTGAGTTAATTCTGCAACAGTTTTTCCATAATCGGGTAAAAAAACAATAGGATCATAACCAAAGCCGCCTAGTCCTTTTTGCTGTTCTATATTGTTAACAAGGTATCCTTCCATTGTTTCTTGTACACTTATGTATTTAAAATCGCCATAATAAAAAACCATTGAACAAACATAGAAACATTTTCGTATAACTTCATCCTTACCCTGCAGGTTTTGAGACTTTATAGTGTAATCTACCTCTTCAAGCAACAGACGGTTTTGCTCTGTTGAAGTTAACACTCTTTGTCCACTATCAGCATCTTTACCACAATAACGCGCTGAATAGATGCCAGGCCTGTTGTTTAAAATACTTACACAGATACCAGAATCATCTGCAATAACTGGCTTTTTTAGTGCTTTCCATAATTGTTCTGCCTTAATGAGGCTATTTTCAAAAAAGGTGCTGCCTGTTTCCTCGGGATCAAACTCAATTCCAACTTCCTTTGGAAGCGTAATGGTATGCTCTCTAAGTAAGTCTTGAATTTCATCGCGTTTATGTGCATTTCCGCTTGCTAAAAATATGTTCATACCTAAAGTATATGTAAAATCATATAGTTTTACTACTGGATGCTGATATTTTTTTTGCCTTTGCTACAGCCCTAATCACTACTGATTCTGAGACATTTAATAACCTTGCTATATAGCTATTTACAGGAATTACTGTTCTATAACGTATATTTGCACGCCTGTTTTTCCAATTTTTATCATGAAAGATGAAGGTATTATACACTTTGTTATATCTTGGATGATTAAGGGGCATCTTTGAAAGAACTTCTAAGGCCCGTTGTCTATAAAAATAGCTTTTATTAACTTTTTCTATTCTTGTTTCATTTCTTTTGTAGTTATCCTTCATATATTCATCTACATTTCTTTTCATTTTCCAAATATATTCTTCAGAATACCCGGTTTTTTCTGATATTGCTGATATATGACTTGGTGTTAAAAAGTAAGATGATTTTAATGCCACTGCTAATAATTGAAAATCCTGCAGATATTCCCGCTTAGCCTTTTTATGCTCAGTTTCATTATATTCTGCAGCGTTATCTGAAAATACAAGGGGTTCTTTATTTTCTTCAATGTATTCGCTCTTTGTATAGTTGATAATGTACCTTTGAATTGAATGCTTTCTACAATTAACCCGCATCCAGCTTTTTAAATTAAGCCTTATGATGTTTTGAAGATATGTCATGAAAGAAGACTTTGCAGAGTCAAATGTAGAAAATGATTTTTTAATATTTTCAAAAATGTATAACAAAAAATCACTCATTTCATCGTCATCTAATTGTTTTAAACCAAAAAAAGCCTTATTAGAAAATATCAATTTGAAGACAGTGTTCAATATTTCTCTCTCGTCAATGAGACCCTCGGTAAAATTATTCCAAAGATTCTTAAATGATTGTATATCCATAAAACCTCCAATGAACAACACATTGCAAGTTCTATGCCAGAGAAGGGACAGGGTATAATCTACTTTTATTGGACTTATTGGAGAAAAAATGATTAATTTATTGATTGAATGAGAATAAACTTACAAGAAAAAAAGATTTAATTAAAAATCTTTTCAAATTCTTTTAAAATGTTCGGTAGAATGTGTGCTATTTTCCCTGTGGTGCTTAAACCCGCCGCATTTTTATGACCGCCTCCGCCAAAAACAGCAGCAATAGCACTTACATCAATATCTTCTTTAGAACGAAACCCTGCAGTACATGTTTTTTCTGTATCCTGGCGGATAAAAAGAACTGCTTTAACATTATCAACAGAAAGAAGCATCTGATATAAACTATCGGAATCCCTTCCTTCATGGCCGAATTTTCTTGTGTCGTCTAATGTCTCATAGGTATAAATTAGTCTGCCGTCAAACTTTTGCTCTGCTCTTTCAAGCATAATTGCTAAGAGTTTTCTAGTACTAAATGGTTTACCGCTGGTAATTTCTGCATAGGTTTCTCTCGGGTTTGCTCCTGCTTTTACTAAACGGGAGGTTGCCATAAAAACTTCTGTACTCGTTTCATCGAGGAAACGGAAAAAGCCTGTATCGGTACAAAGACCAAAAAAGAGAATTTTTGCAGTTTCTATATCAACAGGTCCGACAATCTTTTCATAAAGGTGCTGTACAATATATGCTGTTGCGGGAGCTTTTGTATTAATTATTCCGTTTGAAGCGCCTTCGGAGGTTTTATGATGATCAAGAATAAAAAAATCTAAATCTTTAACGTCCTGTTCATAATCGCCTAGACGTTCAAATTCGGAACAATCAACGATAATAAGTCCTATATCTTTTCTTTTATCAGGAAAAATCTTGCAGGTTTTAGAAAATAAGGGTTCATACTTTTTAATCTCAGTACGTTTAAACGGACCTGAAGAAAGCAGCTGATATTTTTTCCCAAGTTTTTGTAATATATGAGCAATACCAAGTGAACTAGTTAAGCAATCACCATCAGGCTCTTTATGTCCTGTGACATAAAAAGCTTGATGGGAATTTATAAACTCATTAAATGAGCTAAGCTGTTCATTCGATACTACCGTCATTAAATATTCCTTAAAACTCTATTTCTAGTGTCTCTTTGTTAATTTTTGACGAAATATCAATATTTGCGGAAAGTACAGACCACGCAGAATTGGATCTATCAGTCGGCATATTTAAGTACACCTTATAAAATTGACCATCTTTATAAATAACGGTCATGTATGGATTCAATCTTGCTGGTAAAGCTCTAATTCTGCTATGATTCGAGCTGTTATACCTGAACCATTCTTTTGGGAGAGCAACCTGACCCATTTTTGTACCCGTTCTGCTATACAGTACGAGGTAAGCATCATTATGTTCATAAACCCTTAAAACCGGAACGTTAAAATACGTAAAGGATCCGCTTTCTTGATTTGCACTTTGAGCAAAAAACGGAAGCGATACAAGTACTAACAAGGCAAGGCTCATTACAATCTTTTTCATACATCCTCCAAAAAAAGTATATAAAAGCAAACAAGGTTAACACTACAATGTTGAAAGCATAATAGCCTTTATTGTGTGTTTTCGATTTTCAGCCTGATCCCAAACCCGGCTTTGTGTTCCTTCCA
>CAZLNE010000155.1:0-277 GCA_964560975.1 uncultured Treponema sp.
CCTGCACCGAAAAGATAGATCGGATATGCCTTGCCGGTAACGTCTGCTGTACCAGGAGTTGTTTCTGCAACTGCAAAAGTAAAGCCAGATTCTCCTTCATCTACGGTAATAGCTTCTTTATCTCCACCTGCTTTAGCAGTAAATACTACAGTGGTTTCGGTTGAGGTTACAGTCCATACTGTGCTTGACGCATATGCTGCCTTAATAGCCGCAACAACTGTTGCTACAGTACTTTCTGCAGTAGTTGTAACTGTTTTTGCATCTTCACCAGGTGCAG
>CAZLNE010000155.1:287-3407 GCA_964560975.1 uncultured Treponema sp.
GATAGTAATTGTACCGACTGCAGCAGTTCCCGCAGTCGGAGTAATGGTCTGTACTTCTTTTGTTCCAGGAGTAAGCACGATCGTCGAAGGCGCAATACCATCATCAACAATAACGGTTTTACCCATGTAAACTGGAAGTCCAGGACGACCTTCTGAATCAGGAAGATAATCAATCAAATTGAGCTTTGCCAATTTCTGCATTACTGCGGAGTGCATAGCAAGACCTGAAAGCTGATCATAGTTGTCGCCTAAAAGATAGATCGCATCGATAAGAGCGTCTGCACTTACGACACCCGCAGTTGAGGATTCTGCTGAAATATCCTTTACCTGTGTTGACATACTGTCTGAAGCAAAAACACCTTCAAGTGTTTTAACAAGCAATTTCTGCATGTTAGAAGCCCACTTATCACCGAGTTTATCGGCGATAGCACCCATCGGATCATCACCCGAGAAGATACGTGCAAGGTCTGATGTTGCGTAACCTTCACCACGAGCGTGAACGGCTGCAATATCCTTATCTGCTTCGATTTTGTTCAGGTTAAGACCAGTGGTCTCTTCAAGAACCTCATCATTACCTGAAAGATTCTTCCAGAATGGAAGGCTAACTGTTTTACCGCCACCAGAAAGGTCTATGCCATCGTCTGATGTTGCGATACCGGATGATAACAGACGAGATTTTTCGACTGTCTTCTGAATTAAGTACTCTGCAAATACTTCAGGTACTATTACGTCTGATACTTTAGTTCCCCTTCAAACACCTCTTATTAGGACTTAGCTTCTGCTTTTAATCGCTTTGCTAATTCCGGATTTTCTTTGGTTATTTTGCATTGCTCAGTAAGATTGACCTGCCCAGCCTTCCATGGATTTTTTACATCCCCGAGTCCGCTTGTTACGGTTTTCTTGGTTGTATTTCCTCCGGAGAAAGGTACTTCAAGATACCCCTTACCTTTTTCACTCAATGCAAATTCGTGCATTACTGCACTTATTGGTTTGCTGTCCTGGTCAAGAAACATCGACTTACCGTCGATTTCATGAAGATCAAAGTTATGTTCCTGCAGTACTACTGCTACAAAACCGGCTTCTACTTCTTTCCTGACCTTTAATCCATCCAAGGCCTTGTTAATCTCTTCATCACGAAGTCTTTTCACATGGGAATCGCGGTATCCGTCACGTTCCTGTGTTACAGTTTGCAACTGTGTTAGAATCTCTGTTTCTTTTGCCTTATATTCTGCTTCAAGAAACTTTTTAGTTTCTTCCGGAGAATTCTTTTCAAGCTGCTGCTGCATATCAGTAACCTGCTTTTTGTATTCGGTTTCTTTTTGTTTAAGTGTTTCAAGAGTTTCTTTCTCTTTTGCAACCTTATCAAGTAATTCTTTGTTCTTGTTTTTCAAACCGATTACTTCTGATTCCGCTTCTGCAAGAATGAGTTTAATCTTATCCTCAATACTTACATCTTCTTTTCCTAGAATTTGTTTTAAAAATTCCTCTGTCAACTTTTCCATGTTCTCTTACTCCTGCACCTAGTGCTGTGATTTTTTTTCGGTGTTCGGCTTAACCTATCTCTTAGAGAGACCGAAATAGTAGATATTAAAACCTTTTTACTTATACTATTTATTGTAGTTTGAATTGGCTAATTGTCAAGCGCGGGACCGGCTTTCTCTTTGTTTCAATAGCATAATCAAATGTCCAGCCGTTTTTTTCATTCCCTGTTTGTATTAAATGCTTAATATATGCAGGCGGTATTCCTGTTTCTGTTGAAGCACACTGAACACCCTCTGCTTCTATAACCAATTTCCCTTTCGTGCAAATTACTTTTGACACTTACATCGCCTCCCGAAACTCTTTAAGTGTTAATACCCTGCCGTCTGAAACAAATTCTTTTATTCTTGTTCCCTGTGCAAATAATTTATATCGCATTGGTCCGAGTACATCCCTCTGCCTTTCTGCACTCTGCTCTCTTAACCAATCCTCGAACGTTACCTTCTCTGATACCGGTCCATCCATGGAAGCACGCTCACTTTCATAATTAAGCATAGATACAATTGGTATTAAAATACATCTGCAGTTATAATGCCTTGGTAACACAGGAGCGTCTTTAAGTGACTTATACGTTTCTCCGTCCTCGGATCCACATACGATACAATTATGCATTACACACCTTGATACAATGAAAGAATGTATACCTTCAACTTCTATATCGTAAACCTTACATTTCTTTTTTATTTTTTGTATCCTATTAATTTTCATAATGCAAACTCCTTTTAAATTCCCATTCTGCTTTGTGATGACAACTTGTACACAGCGTTACAAGATTTGTAATATCATTAGCTTTTATATAATTATTATCAAAATATTTAAAAGGAATAATATGATGAACCTCAAGCTTCATGTATGTTTTTTTAGATAGTTCTTTTTTTGTTTTTCCGCAATATCTGCAAGTATTATTATCTCTTAACCTTGCTAAATATCTTTGGTGTGCCCAGTTTTCTCCTCTGTAACAATTTCTACCGCCTTCCCAATTAGGATGATTGCTACCTGTAAAAGCTTTTGATATTTGCTTTCTTCTCTTTATTTCTTGCATTTCTCTGTATACCTTATTACATTCTTCCGAACAAGTCATCACTTCATTCGCAAGAATTACAGCGTTATTTCTTGTCCTTTTGACTGTCCATGGAAAGAACCACTGTCCGCAAATAACACAAGGTTTAAAACAAGATTGTGCCGTATATTTTCTTCTACAGTCATCATTACAAAATTGCGCCTTTTTCTTTGCTCCAATTGCTATAAAATGTTCTCCACAATATTTACACTTTCTATCTGTATTTAATCTGCGATATTTATCATAGCAATCTCTATTGCAAAATATATTATCTGCTATATCTCCATTTCGTTTGTGCTTTTTGCTTGCATGTACTTCCTTACTGCAAAAGGCACATTTATATGAGTGGTTAGCTTTAAACCTATCTGTTTGCCATAAATATTTCCCTTGTTTTTGCGCAACATGATAACAAGCTAAAGAGCAATATTTATTTGCTTTATGAGGCTTCGCAATGAAAGTTTTACCGCAAATTTCACATTCTTTCTTTAAGTTCATCGTCATGTCTTATTTCCCTAGCTTCT
>CAZLNE010000156.1:0-3310 GCA_964560975.1 uncultured Treponema sp.
CTTATTCCAACCCTTTTTCACGGTAATTTGTTGTAATGTAGAATAGAGGAACCACAGATAACCGCCCGGTCACGCGCACACGAGCTTATTTTTACCGCTGGTTTTTGCTCTATAAAGACGGTCATCTGCAATTCTTAACAGTTCTGTAATATTGTTTTCACGTACCTCATCAAAGCTTGCAAACCCGATGCTGAGCGTCATCCGGCCGTCCTGCACAGTATCTGAAAAGAAAAAAGAAGCCTGCTCAACCTCTCTTCGTATTTTTTCTGATGCCTTAATGGCTCCTTCTTTTGAAGTTTTTGTAAACAGAATAACAAATTCTTCACCGCCGTACCTGCAGATAATGTCCCTGCCAAAAAGCGCCTTCTTTATTATTTCCACGGTTTGAATCAAGACCTTATCCCCTGAAAGATGCCCGTAGGTGTCATTGATTCTTTTAAAGTTGTCAATATCTATGATTGCGAGGGTAAAATTACTGCACTGTATAGTATCTGTTCCGTATTTGCGCTCATTTGCAACTCTTTTTATTTCAATCTCGGAATACTCATTAAAAAAATGCCTGTTATAGATTCCTGTTAAGTTATCAATTTCTGCAGCATGCTTTAAACGTTTATTCAACATATCAGTTATATTGTAAAAACTGTAAAAAATACTGGTTAAAAGGGGAATCATAATCAGAATATTTGCAAACCCGAGCAGATCAATTATTGAGCTATCTAAAACATACAAAGGTCCATAGTATTTAACATAGATATACGAAAATAGAAATAATGCTGTAGAAAGAAAAATCTCGGCAAATTTGGCTGCTGTTTTTAAAAAGGTAGAAAACATTATAACGCTGCATATCGCAACAGAATACATGCAGAAGTTGCTTCCCCAGCCTAGACATAGGATTGCAAAGGCTGCATGGCTTGTTATTTCAATGATTCCCAAATGAAAAGCAATCCTTAGTCTTCCGATCCGGTTTAGGAACAAATTTACGGTGAAAATAGTACAACTGACAATATTAAAAATCAGCAACGGCCGTACATCAATAAAGTGGAAGACTGCTATAAGACTTGCATGAAGCACAAGACATAAGGCGTATAAGCGGTTGGAAAACACATAAAACCTGATATCATCTTCTTCTACATATATATTCTTTTTAAAATGCATTGTACTAAAACTCCTGTACTCGTAAAGGTCTAACCGGTTGAGGCTAAACCTTTACTCATACATTATACGTCAAGTCCAGAGATAAGTCATTTTTATTTTCAATCAATATGAATTTCTTCAGTGTAATTAGTCTCAGATTACAGAGCTGTTATTGTTCCGTCCTCATCCCAAAGAGCTTCCCATGATTGACCGTCTTTCCATAAAAAAACCTGACCCTTAATAAGCCGGCAGTTTTTATTTATGCCTGCAATTTCAGCCATTTCTTTTTCGCTGAGAGGATCACTCATGACCGAGTTCATATTGCTGAGCATATTCTTTTCCTTTAGCGAAAACGGTATTACAATCTCGCCACGCTGAACAGCCCATTTAATACAGATAACGGCAGGATGAACATTATGTTCCTTTGCTATCTTCACGATCACCGGATCTTCAATATCAACAGAGTCATTATTTGTGCGGTCGCGTTCAGGTCTTTGCGGAGAACCAATGGGACAGTATCCTATACTTTGTATTCCGTTTTCACCCAAATATGTCATAAACTCTGTCTGCTGCATATGCGGGTGAAGTTCCATCTCGTTGCATGCTGGTCTTATACAGCAGTCCCGCAGCAGCAGTTTCATTTTTGGAATTGTCATATTTGATGTTCCTATATGGCGGACTAATCCTGCTGTAAATAGTTTTTCCATTTGGCGCCAGGTTTTCATATAATTTTCATGAATGTAAGAGCGTGCATCGGGACTCCGGTAATCTGCAGAACAGCCCGGCGTATGATAATTAGGAAAGGGCCAGTGAACAAGATATAAATCAAGGTAATCAAGCTGCAGATCTTTAAGAGTTTGCGCGCAGGACAGCAATACATCGCCCTGTCCGTGATGATCATTCCAGACTTTAGAAGTTATCCAAAACTCTTCCCGTTTAATTTTTCCGGAATCAATAAATTCTTTGAGAACTAGTCCTATTTCTTTTTCATTTCCATACACCGATGCACAATCTATGTGCCGGTAGCCCAACTCAATTCCCTTCCGTACAGCATCCGCTACTTCTGAGGGACTTGCATGATCGCTTCCAAATGTTCCCAACCCTATAACCGGTATTTTTTTTCCGGTGCACAGCGTTTTCGAAGGGATTACACCGCCCGTACTCAGTATTTCTGTTTTATTGTTTATCATACCTGTGACCCTCTACTTGTTTTCTTCATCAAAAACTACAGCGACTTTGCCGCAGCGGCCTGATGCCATTAATGCGTATGCCTCTCCTGCTTTTTCCAGAGGGAAGCGGTGTGTTACAAGATCTTCCGGATGAATGTTCCACCGTACAATTCTTTCTACGACTTCTTCCATCTTCCAAATACTCGTGACCCAGCTGCCGTAAATTGTTTTTTGGTCATGTATGATGTCCGGACTTGGAAGGAAATTAACAGTGCCGCCCTCTCCTATAAAGCAAATCTTTCCCCATTTTCTTGCCGCTTGAATACAGGTTAATCTTGCCTTGTCATTTCCGGAACAGTCTATTGTTCTTTCGCACCCGTATCCTTGTGTTGCCTTTTTAACATCTGAGGCATTATTCGGGCCTGCATCTAGGACGAGATCTGCAAGACCGAGTTTTACAGCAAGATCTCTTCGTTCTTTAATACCGTCTATACCGATTATTTTTGATGCACCCATTGCCTTCGAAAGCATCATTGCTGCGAGCCCCACAGGACCAAGGCCTGTTACAAGCACACAGTCGTTGCCGCTTATTCCGATTTTCTCGAGCCCTTCATACACTGTTCCAAAACCGCAGGCAACCTGTGCGCCGTCTGTATATGACAGTTCGTCGGGAAGAAAGACAAGGTCTTTTTCTTCTGCAAGCAGATATTCAGCCATGCCGCCGTCTCTCTGCCATCCGTAGGCGCGGCGGAATTTTTCACTGGTGCAGCTTATCATGTAGCCTCTTCTGCAGTCGTTGCAGACTCCGCAGCCGGATATGTGATACACAATAACTCTGTCGCCTTCTTTGAAGCGTCTTGTCCCGGGTCCACACGTAACGATCTGTCCGGAAGGTTCGTGACCTGCAATAAAGCCCTGGTAGCCCTCGGGTCCCTTTCCAAGATGCTCATGGTAAATTGCCCGTATGTCGCTCCCGCATATTGTTGAAGACTTCATTTTTATAAGCA
>CAZLNE010000157.1:0-2054 GCA_964560975.1 uncultured Treponema sp.
AACAAGCCTGCAAGTTTTGCCTACAGAACATGGTAAGCAAACCGCAGGTTTGCGGCGTGAACCAGAATTGTGCATTATGGGATGAGCAAACATAGAGAGCGTTAGCTGAGCGCAGCGTACTGACTGGAGTAAATTCTGTTTAGCGAAGCGTGAGTGCGAGGGAATGTTACTCTCAACCTTTTAATGACTATTTCAGTCGAAACCTAACACCCATTTAATCTGTTTTTACAACATTCAATTGCTAGAAATTTACCAGAATCTCTGGTAAATTTCATCGAGATAAACACTAAACTAAAGAAATAATAATATAAACAACATCAATATATCATATTAAATAATTCAAAAACCTGTTTATCTTCTAGAGAATAATAATTTCTTTTCATTTTTCCATAATCATCGTAATATCTTAATTCAATAATCCTTTGAATCTTATCCCATTGACATTCGCATTTAAGATAAAAAGTATTATTTTTATAAAAACTCAAAACAAGAATTTCTGGTTCTTTTCTATTTAAAAAACCATCCTTTTTTCCTTCCTGCTTCATTATATTACCAATTAAGTATATCACTTTATTATTAATAATAATTGGTAATTCTTTATCAGGTACTCTAAATTCCCAAAAATATAGCGATGTAACTTCTACTCTAAATATTTCCGGATTTTGAAAAAGATCATCAATTTTTTTATTCAATGAGGGTATAAATCCTGAATGTTTTATATTTGGTATTATTACTAAACATAATGAAATAATTAAAAAAATTGTTAAGAAAAAAACCGCTCCAATTTTATGTATTCCCTTTTGTTCTTTCATTTTCTAACCTTAAGTGATTTTTCGACTAGTTTTGCTTCTGTATGCGTTGTTCCTCCTGCTACATTAACAGAAACTCCTCCATCTGCACCAAGAGAAGATTGTGTAAAAATCCACCCACCAGAAGTAGAACCAGAAATTGATCCACCAATAACTACTGTAAGACCAACTGTTACAGAATCTGTACCTGCATTTTCGAAATCTTTTGCTATTTGTTCCTCTGTTTGAGGAGAATCATACGTTTTTTTTCCTTGTCCAGCAGTTAATGATAAGCCTAATACCGTTACCTCAAAGCCATCTTTTTCTGTAACAGTATATGTATAACGTGCCGTGAAGTTTGGCGTTTTAGAATCATCAATATAAAATGAAGCGTCAAAAAAACCAATTGTTACTGTAATTAAATCACCAGTTGACAAATCTGGTACAGTAATTAAATTAACTTCTATACCACTTGTAATAACTTCTACTGTCTGTTTCTGGTCTACCGCCGCCAACCCCCACGCATCAAGGAAGTTCACGGGCTCATAGTTTAGGGGAGAGAAACCAACCCGTATCGGACACAGAGGCAAGTATCGCAGCTGCGCCGGGTTGCGGCTCATGCGATGCGTAGTTTCAACACACTCGTGCATACTCCGCTATAACCCTACAGCGTACAGGGCACATAGAATAGTATCGGCGCTACGACCTCTCGCGCCTCATCCTTGCGGCGCTTCAAATTGGGGTACTTATTTTTCTTTTGATTATTTAATTACCACAAACCCCGTAATATTTTACGATTAAAAAAAATCTGATGTCAAGCACAAACTTTACTTTAGACGTTCTTTATATATCAAGAGTAAAATAGCAAAAAATAACCTTTTTATCCTCTGAAAATACTGTCATACAATATTCTGCCTCATTAATTTTGTATAAATTTCCAATAGTAAAATTTGCATCATTTAAGATTTGTTTTAGAATAATATTTTTTTCGCAATCTATCAAATCCAAATCAGATTTTTTATAATGATTGTTATCAACAGCTAAAAATATATTATCTTTAATCTGAAGAAATTTACCATAATGAGCATTGCTTTTAATAATATTTTCATAATTATGTTTTTCAATTGTAGCTATAGAAAAAAGATTTACAATTTTTCCATTCTCACTTGTTAATTTGTAATACTTTCTAAGTCCATCATTTTCATCAGATACTATAAACTCAATCGGTGAAGAATATGAATAATAGATTGATTTAAGTCCTTCCAA
>CAZLNE010000157.1:2121-3304 GCA_964560975.1 uncultured Treponema sp.
TTATCAAGGTTCATAAATTCTTCAATAAAAAGCTTCTTTTCATTTACATCAAATATAGATAATCTGGTTCTTTTTCTTTTCCCATTATTCGAAGTGACACTATAAATTTCTTTAGACTTATTATCATCGAATGTGTATTCATATAGTTTCAATATCGAACTTTCTTGTAATGAATAATACATGACTCCGTTATTCACACCATAAATACTTAAATACCAATTATTTATTTCATTAATTGCTACTAGTATTTTTTCCGTACCATTTTTTACATTAAAAATAGATATTCCATTACTGCCTTGCTCAATAAAAGAATACTTATCTAGAAATACAGCAGGCCTATAATTACCTTGTAAAGGAAAAACGTATATTTCTGAAAATCCATTATCCTGTAGTATTTCAATCTCAGATTTTCCTGCAGCATGAAGTATTGAGAAAGTAAATATCAACAGTAGTAAGCAAAAAAGTTTATTTATTCTTATTAACATTTGGAACCTCTTCTTGATTATTCGGATCTTTACTTCCTACAATTTTTTTTGTAAATGGGTCAGGTTTGACATTTGGATCTCCGGATGTATCTTTCCCATTATTTCTAATTGACTCAGGTATCTTTTCATTAATCGCTTCGTTTGTTTGATTCCACCATATCTCATCATCATCCTTTGGATCGTCTGTATTACTTCCTGGATTATAAGTACGAACATCTTGACCATTTCCCCAATTATCATTTCTAGATTCGCCCCAGCAATATTTTTTGCATTATCTATTTCAGCACCTTTTTGATCATATATATTACCTTTAACATCACCATGTGCAACAATTATTAATCTTTTTGTTTTATCGTTTTCTAGTTCTGTCTTCAACTGCTCTTTTGTTGCATTAGTTCCGCTAACAATTCTTACAGTAAGCCCTTCTTCTTCTGCTGCTTTTTGTATCTCTTCATACCAATCATCAACAAGAAGAACATAGCCAATATTATTCGGTGTATCAGCATTTTCAATAGCACTAAAAATGACAATATCTTCCAACCCCCACGCATCCAGGAAGTTCACCGGCTCGTTGTTGCAATACGCAAACCAATTGTTCCCATCGCGTATGGGATCTACCGTAGAAAAGCGCGCTGTCTGCGGCACATAATCCCTATACCCATAGTTATACATCCCGGTAGTCGGGTCATACGGCTTCC
>CAZLNE010000158.1:0-3297 GCA_964560975.1 uncultured Treponema sp.
CAAGCAGAAAACTGATAGTGGATTATCGCTGAGAGGGAGCATAACCGGCGGAAAAATGAGACCCTTGGAGCAGGATTTATGGATTATGGGAAATGCATCTGTCGCATTTAGTAAAACCTATGTACAAAAGAGCGAAGACCCCTTTGCTGTCATCTTTGATCCGGCAGAAGTAAAACAGGCTCTCGACATCCCAGTTAAAGATATTTCAATAGTGTCGAACACCCTGGTACCAAACTGGGCCGATAGAACTCTTGTAAAGGCCGTGTGTTTCCCCTACACCCAGCACTATATTGCAGACAGCCCCGGACTCCGAACCTTTGTGAAAAACCCTGATGACATGATTGTTAAATACAACGATTTTGCAGAAAAAAGGAATATGAAAACCTTTTCTGCAAAACCGGTAAAGATTCAGTTATTTTTAGGCATGATCATTTCAGGAGCGGCAGCCCTGCTATTAGCAATACTCCGTTTGCTGCATATATAAGATCGGCACTCACAGTTAGTCTCCTTAATTAGACGGTTAGATCCTTGCCTTCAATTTTTGCTTTCATAAAAGAAATAAATTCTTCAATGCTTACGGCTGGACGCTGTTCGTTAGTTCTCGTTCTTGGTGCAACCTTTCCTTCATCTACTTCTTTCTGTCCTACAACAAGCATATACGGAATCTTCATTGTCTGTGCTTCGCGAATTTTTGCATTCATGCGGTCGTCGCGGAGATCTGCAGAAACCCTAATTCCGGCATTTTTGAGCTTAGCTACAACAGAAGCGGCATAATCGTCAAAGGTATGCGCAACAGGAATAACAATAGCCTGTTCGGGTGCAAGCCAGACAGGGAATGCTCCTGCGTAGTTCTCTATGAGTATACCAATAAACCGCTCAAGAGAGCCGAGTGCGGCACGATGAAGCATAACTGGATTATGCTTAGCATTGTCCTCACCTATATATTCTGCATTTAGTCTTTCCTTTGACGGCAGCTGATAATCAACCTGGATAGTTCCGCACTGCCACTGACGGCCCAAAGCGTCAACAAGGGTAAACTCGAGCTTCGGACCATAGAAGGCTCCTTCACCGGGGGCAATTTCGTATGCAAGGTTAGCCTTTTTACAGGCATCAGCAAGAGCAGCCTCTGCACGGTCCCATGTTTCGTCATCTCCAACACGTTTTTCTGGTCTTGTAGAAAATTTAACAAGGATAGTGTCAGGATCAAAACCAAAGTCGCGGTACATGCTCTTTAAAAGTTCGCAGAATTTGGAAACTTCACCTGGAATTTGCTCTTCAGTACAGAAAATATGACCATCATCTTGAACGAAGCCGCGTACACGCATAATTCCATGAAGAGAACCAGAAGGCTCGTTTCGTGTACAGGATCCAAATTCAGAAATGCGAAGCGGAAGATCGCGGTAGCTCTTTATACCCTGACGGAAAATTTCAATATGTCCCGGACAGTTCATAGGCTTAAGCGCAAAAAGTCTTTTTTCACTTTCTGTAATGAACATATTCTCGCGGTACTTAGCCCAATGCCCTGAACGCTCCCATAAACTCTGAGGCATAACAAAAGGAGTATTTACTTCCTGGTATCCGTCTGCGCGAATTCTCTGGCGAACATAATTTTGAATGGTTAGATAAATGAGCCAGCCGTTATTGTGCCAGAAAATTTCACCGGGATTTTCATCGTCAATATGCAGTAAATCCAGCTCTTTTGCAATTTTACGGTGATCGCGTCTCTCGGCTTCCTCAAGCATTTTTAGATGCGCATCAAGCTCGCCCGGTTTTTTAAAACCGTAGCCGTAAATGCGGGTCAGCATTGGGCGCTTCTCATCACCTCTCCAGTAAGCACCTGCAATTTTTACCAGCTTAAAAGCCTGGGCGTTAAGCTCTTTGGATGTTTCCACATGGGGTCCGCGGCAAAGGTCTCTAAAGTTCCCCTGTTCATATACTGATATTGCCTCACCTTCAGGAAGTTCATTAATGAGCTCTATCTTCATCGGTTGATCAGCAAATAGTTTTCTTGCCTCATCCCGAGTTACCTCGCGGCGCACAAACTGTCTGCCCTCGTTAATAATCTTCCTCATCAAACCTTCGATTGCACTTAAATCATCATTGGTTATAGCACGAGGCAAAGCCATATCGTAATAAAACCCGTCATCGATTGCGGGTCCTATACCAAACTGTGTTCCGGGAAAAAGTGTATTCACTGCTTCTGCCATAATATGCGAAAGCGAATGCCGTACTGTCTCCAATCCTGTATCAACCTTGCTCATAAAAAAACCTCCTGCGCCTTAGCGCACATTTGAAACATAAATCTCACTCTACGTTACGGTTTATCTGCAGCCGCTTAACCGTACTGCTTTCATGTACAACATAAAAAACTACTACCACTGTTTAAAAACAAAAAAAACCTTTAGACCACTTGTCATTACCGTGAATTAGGACATAGTCCAAAAATACGGCAAGGACGAAAGATCCAAAGGTTTCTTCCGCGATTCCACCCTGCTTCAAAACGCCATGACAGCGCCAGCACTCATCGCCTTTAACGCAGACATACGATTTTAAATACTTACCAGACAGAGTGCCCCGAAAAGGAGTTCTCAGAAAGGTGTTCCTCAAAACAGCTCGGGAGTGGTTTTTCGCTAGTCCTTACGTAAAGATACTCTCAGTCACGGTATCTCTTCCCTGTACGCCGGTAGTCTATCTACTTATCTCCGTCAAAGCCTTTACCTAATACAATATAACTCCAACATCTTTATGTCAAGACGCTTCAAGCCGTTCAATAAAGCCGTTTACTCAAGCAGTTTAAATTGCCCGGATAGACTCATCCAGTGCCTTAAATACGGCATCGCTCTGCATTCCCAAATCGTTTACACTCTTAGAGCGAATAGAAATAGTACGATACTGTTCTGTTATGTTTTCCAGACCTGACAAGGTGCGCAGACTTTTTTCACTAATACTGTTTATTGATACTGTATTATTAGCAATCATTTCATTTATATTGCGGATAGAACTCGTCATTTCTTTTGAAGCAGACACAACATCAGCGACTGCTGTGTTAATATCCTCCGTACCAGAGGACAAACTTTTAACACCATTTAGAATATCTTCAAAAGCTGCGCTTGTATCTTCAATCGCGGTCGATATTCCTTTAAACGACGCATCAATGCTTAAATTTGCCTTTTCCGCCTTGTTAATTTCTTTAAAAAGATTATGTAAGCCGTCTGCTATAGTTTTTGCATTTACTGCTGTTTCCTCGGCAAGCCGGCGTATTTCCTCCGAAACAACCGCAAAACCCTTACCGCTTTC
>CAZLNE010000159.1:0-3290 GCA_964560975.1 uncultured Treponema sp.
CTCAAGGAAGTTAGGAAGAAAACATTATCAGGATTATGAAATTGAATTATTCGATTTGCAGACTATGAAGGAAGGCTTTCTTTTTGAACAGGACTGCAGAGGAAACTCGAGAGCAACTATTCAATACTATGATGGAAACATAAAAAGGTTTATAGCTTATCTTGAAGAGCAGGGTCTTGCTGCAGATACATCAAATATTTCGAAACAACAGATCCAGAAGTATATTCTTTATTTAAGGAACACAAAAAAGTGGGCTAAAACCGCTCACATTAAGTCCAGTGAGTATGTTGTATCTAAGAGTATTCAAACCTACATAAGAGCCTTAAAAGCGTGGTCAGCATGGATGGAAAGCGAAGGGTATCTGGAAGGGGGAATAGCCGCAGAAATTAAGTTGCCGAAAGCAACAAAGAAAGTTATCGAAATTCTTAATGAAGAAGAGATAAAAGAGATCATAAAGTTTTTAGAAGCCAAACCGGAAAACCATTACAGGGATCTTTTGATTATTATGATCCTTCTTGAGTGTGGGTTGCGGCTTGAGGAAGTAACAAAACTGAAGCTTAAGAACATTAATCTAAAACAGAATACCATGAAAGTGCTGGGAAAAGGAGACAAAGAGCGGATCGTAAGTTACGGGGTGAACCTGCAACGGACGATTTTCAAGTATATCAATCAGGAGCGTCCAGAGCCGGCCAACAAAAGAGTTGAAAGCTTGTTTCTAAAGAACGATGGGACTGCCATCACTCAGGATACAGTCAAGCAACTTTTCCGCCGTATCAAAGAAAAGACCGAGATAGACAAGTTACATCCGCATTTATGCAGACACACCTATTGCACCATGTACCTTGCAAACGGAGGTGACATATTCAGCTTGAAAATGTCTACTGGTCATGAGAGCTTTGAAATTCTTAATAACTATGTGCATCTTGCAAGCTCCATTTCGAACATCAAGAACAAATCACTGTCACTGCTGGATGAGATGAAGTTGAGGGTGTGATAGATATCAAACAAAATCGTCATGTCGGATATCACAATACAATTATTTGGTTATATGTAAGAAGTAAAACAATATGGTATTAATGCAAAAGCCCTGTCTGTTAATCATACGGACAGGGCTTAAAAAACTGATATTAAAGGCTATTGTTTGATTTTTTGTACTGCCGGAGCATAGATATATACTCGTTAATTTTATTTATATCATCTGAACTCAGTTCTTCTAAATCGACACAAAGAATGTTAGAGCCATCAGGCTTGAAGCTTCTTATATCTGTACGGCCAAGCAGCCAGTCAAGAGACACATCAAAGTAGTTTGCGATATTAATTAATGTAGATTGCTCCCTAGGGAAACGATCATTGGATTCATAATAAGCAATTACTCTATTGGATATATTCAAAGCTTGGCCTAATTCAATTTGCGTGATATTTTTCTCTTCACGCAGTAATTTTAGCCTTTCTCCAAACAACATAATATCACACCCTCAGCATTAGAATATCATATTGTTCATGTAAAATAAATAATTTGAACAAAATATTCAATAATCTATTGACAATCAATAAATTGTGGAATATAATGACTATATTGAACAGAATGTTCAAAATAATAAACAATGTGAGGAAAATATGAGTAAATTAGAAGAAAGAAATTTAAGTTTAGAATCCTGCAAAATGATTGAGTTATGCAGAAAGCAAAAGGGGATGTCCCGAGTTGAACTTGCAAAAAAAGTAAATGTTTCATATTCATATTTATGGAATATAGAAACTCAAAGAAGAAGATGCGTATCCTACAGGATAATTAAAAAAATCTCTGATATCCTTAATATAAGCATTTCAGAGCTAACAGGTGAAAAAAATATATCGGATTCTGAATCACCGGAAACCTTTGAGAACAGCTTTTTTAATAAGAGTGTTTGTATTGAGGGGCAGGAGCTGAGCCTTAAACAAAAGCTTGAGGCATTTGAAATATTAAAGATATTGTCAAACTCTAATCTTTCAAAGTCAAAAAAGTTAGAATACATCATTTCTATAATCTTTGACCCAAAGAATGAACAAACATCTGCATAAAGAATTCTACATTGAGTATTTAATAGAAGCCGCTGTTAGGGGGTCTTCCATTCAGATAATAAAGGAAAGGAGAGATAAATTGTGATTTCTGAAGAGGAAATGAGAGAAATTATGAGACAAGATGCAATAGATGATGAGATAAGGGAAGTTATGAAAAAGGAAGCTGAACTTGGATTAGCGATCGAATTAGGGATAGCATCTATAGAACAGATGGAAGAGTATTACGGAAACATGCCTAGAGAGGCATTTGAGGCGTATTGCGTGCCAATATTTTATGAGAGGGAGATAATCATTGAGTAATAAATATAATGAGATAACTTACAGCTATTCCAGAGCAAAAATGCTGGATACTTGTGCAAGAAGTTATTATTACAATTATTATAAATCATCGGGGGGCTGGCGTCAGGATTCAGCTCAAAGAACAAAACAAGTTTACAGGCTTAAAAAGCTACAGGGTTTGAACGCATTAGTCGGAGAGGCTATACACACAGCTGTTGCTCAGTTGATTGTTGATCCAGAGTTCACAAAGCGGGATTTCAAAAGGCTTGTAAATAAAATAATACGGGAAAGTTATAGAAATTCACTTTCAAAGCGTAAAGAATGGATTACGGAACCTAAACTATTTACAATGATGCAGGAAGTTTATTATAATGGCGAAGTTGAGCCGGATACACAGAAGAAGATTATTGAAAAAATTGATTCCTGCATTGAACATCTGGATAGTTGTGAAACTCTGAAAGATATAAAGGAGTCAGGCGATATTATTACCTTAGATGAATTAAAAGAATTTACCTATAACAACTGCAAAACGTATGTAAAGATTGATGCGCTATATCAAAATAAAAATACCGATGAAATAGTCGTTGTTGATTGGAAGACTGGAAAGGCCAACGAAGTAGAAGTTGAACAACTCTTATTGTATGTTTTTTTTGTTCACAAAATGTACACTATTCCGGTTGAGTTAATTGAAGCAAGACTAGAGTACCTTGAAGATGGAGATAGTGCTTCTTATAGATTCACGGAACAAGACATGAAAATGGCTGAGATAATCGTTAATAGAGGTATAAGAAAAATGCAGAAGTATATATTCGATAAAGATAAAAATATACCAGTGCCCGAAGAATACTTTTCTAAAAACCAGTCTTCAAGATGCAAGTATTGTAATTATCGTGAGCTTTGCTGTGAAGATATAATGGTAATACCTGAAAAGGAATCAGAAAAGGTTTTGGCTA
>CAZLNE010000160.1:0-3234 GCA_964560975.1 uncultured Treponema sp.
CCTCATATATTATTTTACCGTGATAGTCATCATCCTCTCCGCTTAGAATTCTTATAAGCGTAGTTTTACCAGCCCCGTTTCTTCCGACAATGCCTATTTTATCATTTCTCTTTATACGGATATTTATATCATCCAGAATAAGATCGCTGCCGTAATATTTTTTTATGTGTACTGTTTCAATCATTGTAATACTCCTTGTATGTTAGTGAACTTTGGACACGTTCAAGGAGACGGGATTAGAAAGATACACGCCTTTCTATGAGGCTTAGTCAATGCAAAAAGTTTTGCAAAAAAAAAGCCGCAGAAACCCCGTCTTAAAAGAGGTGTCTGCGGCTTTCACCGGACAATAAGATTCTAGGATATTAGAATCTCATAGGCATCCGGTCATTTTCCGCTTTGGACAGACCTCTCCCGTAAAAGGGAAAAGTACCCGAAGATCTGCGGATAGTAAGTGTCAGGTTTGTGTCCAAAATACTCATGTAAAATACTATATCACTGTTTTAGTCATAAGTCCATATATTGGCGTAATATTTGGACTTATATTCCTAATATTACGCCAATATATGGACCTTAACCTGTAATACAACAAAATTGAACATTAATCATAGATAAGTCAATGCTATTTTCTAATTTTTTGGTACATTTCAACATTTTAAAAAACTTCTTGACACTTCTTATTTCATTTCGTTATAATGCTTTTATACATGCATGTAAATTTTATTTAAGGAGGCAGGTAATGAATACATTCAAATCATTTAACTTCATGGTTTCAGCTAATGCCGCATCATACGGCGTAAGCACTTTTGTTAACCCTGCCTTGTCCATAGACGTAACCTGAGAACTATCTCTGTTCGATGGTAAAAGCGAAAGGCCGCGGGTTAACCCCGCGGTTTTTTTTTGTCTATGGGAATTGGTTGTGATGTTTTTGTAAAAGAAAAGTCACTAATAACTTCTGGAAACGTACTACATTTTTAACTAACTTGTGTAAAGGAAGATTCAATTGAACACATTATTGAAGCTCATGAAAAAACGGGCCTTAGGCTACATTCTTTCTGCTCTCGCAATGCTTGCCGCAATCACTCTTGATATGTTTAATCCGTACCTAGTCGGAAACATAGTTGATAAAGTTATTTTGAACGGAAATATTTCGTATTTAAAAATGGCCCTCCTCTGCCTCGCTTTTATTACAATCGGACGAGCTCTATTGGGTTATCTAAAAGAATACGGTTTTGATCTAACCAGTTCAAAAATTATTTTGGACCTAAGAAAAAATATTTTTGATCACATTCAAAAGCTTTCGTTTTCATTTTTCGATAAATACAACACCGGCGAGCTCATGTCACGAATTAAAGATGATACTGATAATATTATGCATGCCCTCTGCTTCGGCATTATGCTCCTGCTTGAACAGGGCATCTACTTTATAATTGCATCGGTCATACTATTTACCCTAAACTGGAAGCTTGCTCTTATAAGTTTAGTAACAATGCCTATCATTGAGTTTGTTGTATTCCGCTTAGAAAAAAAAATTGGTGCGACGTATGAAAAAATCAGCGACCAGAGAGCGGTATTAAATACTACAGCCCAGCAGAACCTCACCGGTGTAAGACTTGTAAAAGCATTCGGCAGGGAAAAATACGAAATAGAAAAGTTTCTTGATCAGAATCAGGAAAACTACCGCATCAATGTAGATCAGGTTAAGATTATGGCAGATCATAATCCTGTTATTGAATTTCTTTCAAACGTGGTTGTTGTTCTTGTTATCAGTTTTGGAGGACACTTTGTAATCGGAGGAGAGCTTACCCTTGGTGAACTTGTTGCCTTCAGTAATTATATTTACATGCTCATATGGCCTATGAGAATGATGGGATGGCTTACAAACGTACTGGCTCAGTGTTTAGCATCAGTCAAAAAGATTGATAAAATTTTTGCAGAAGAGCCCACTATAAAAAATCCCGAACATCCAATTACGCCTGATATTCTTGAAGGCCGCGTTGAGTTTAGGAAGGTTGATTTTTCAATAGGCGATGCATCTATTCTTAAAGATATAAACATTGATGCAAAACCTGGCAGCACTGTTGCTATTATGGGAATAACTGGAGCTGGGAAAAGTTCACTTATCAATTTAATTGGAAGATATTATGATTGTACTTCGGGCGGTATTTATTTTGACGGCGTGAATGTTAAGAATATGGACATGTTTCTGCTTCGAAAAAATACAGCCGTTGTTATGCAGGATGTATTTCTTTTTTCAGATACAATTGAAGAAAATATTAAGTTTGGTTTAGAGCTTTCATCGGATGATCCTGTATTCACTTCTGCGGTAAAAGATTCCATGGTAGATGAATTCGTTTTCCAGATGAATGAAGGATACAAAACAGTAATCGGTGAGCGGGGTATTGGATTATCGGGCGGACAAAAACAGAGAATTTCTATTGCACGTGCTTTGGTACGCGACGCAAAGGTTCTCATACTCGATGATTCAACTTCTGCCCTCGATATGGAAACTGAATACGAAATTCAAAAAGCTCTTAACAAGCGTAAAGGAATTACTAAGTTTATTATTGCACATAGAATTTCTGCGGTAAAAAATGCAGATGAAATTCTATACTTTGAGAACGGAAGTATTATTGAACGAGGTACCCATGAAAAGCTTTTAGCTCTCAGAGGCAGATACTATAAAACATATTGCGCTCAGTATAGCGATTATGCTGAGGAATTTATTAAAGAGGTAAGCAATGCCGGTTAATACATTTAAAGAAGATGAAGAATTAAAAGAAAGTCTTAATATGACGATTATTAAGCGTCTTGTTTCTTATTTGAAACCACATAATAAAGCTGTAGCGATTACTCTATTGTTAATGGCTTGCAGTATCTGTGTCGAACTTTTGAATCCCTTCTTTTTGAAAACGGGAATAGATACGTTTATTCGTTCAGGAAATACTAAAAACCTTTTTATTCTAGGCGCAGTAATGATACTCATAAATGCAGTTTCCATGATTTGTTCTAGAGCACGTATAATTGCGATGGGAAAGGTAACGAATAACATTTTATTAACAATTCGACAGCAGCTGTACACACACATTCAAAAACTTTCGTTTGCTTTTTTTGACAACAGACCAATTGGAAAAATACTTGCCCGCATTATTGGAGATGTTAATTCACTCAACGATTTATTCACGAATAGTGTTACAAGCCTTATTCCTGAATTTGCAAAAATTATTGCGGTCATTT
>CAZLNE010000161.1:0-3151 GCA_964560975.1 uncultured Treponema sp.
AAAACATGTACGCGGACTTTGGCTGACTATGTGCGACAGCGGAGAATATAACCTCGCTGAATCTTTAAAACGCGGCAGGACAACAGAAGGAATGATTTATTTCGGCCGCGCTCTCGAAGCATCGCTTCGCCTCATCTATCTGCTTAATAGAGAGTACTATCCTCCGGCAAAATGGCTTACCTCAGGACTGCAGAAGATCGAACATAATTTTGGTATTTCCGGTATCCTCAAAGGAATAAACGGCTCAAAAAATCAGGATGAAAACTATCAGTGTTTTATGAAAGTATTTGGGAGCATTAAGGAATTTCTGCTTGATCAAAGTATCATAGAAAGGGAATGTGTCGAAAATTACAGCAGCATTTTTCAAAGGCCCTTCACCATTTTTAATACTTTTTAAACACACTTTTATGCAGATGTAAAAATCTGTGGTAATATAACTTCAGCAGGGGTTGGTATTGAGGAATATATGAGTAAGTTTGATGTTATGAAGCAAAAGTTTTCCGCAATTTACAAGCTCTATGTTCAAAAAGCGGAACGGAAGCAGCGGACACAAGAAGAAGTAGATTCCATAATTCTCTGGCTCACAGGATACTCGACTGAGGATCTTAGCAGCACCCTCAATTCAGATACTACGCTTGAAGAGTTTTTGGCAGGTATGCCTGCAATGAACAGCAAGGCAGACTTAATAAAGGGGAAAGTCTGCGGTATTCGTGTAGAAGACATTCAAGATCCCTTAACAAAAAAAATGAGACTTATGGATAAGCTTATTGATGAATTAGCTAAGGGTTATGCTATGGGAAAAATACTGCGGGACTAGTTTTGTTGTTATAGGTAATAAGGGGGTTCTCTTTGAATAATGAAGTTGAGGCTTATATTAATTCTTTCCCTGCAGAAATTCAGGAAAGACTGCGGCAAATACGTTCAATATTTTTTGAAGAAGTTCCCGATGCCCAGGAAGATATTAAGTATCAGATGCCCACACTTATTTGGCACGGCAATTTAATTCATTATGCCGCTTTTAAAAACCATATAGGCATATACCCGCTGCCCTGTGTTATAGAACAGATAAAGGATGATATTAAAAACCTTAAAACCGGCAAGGGGTCTATCCAGTTAAGCCACAGCGAAACTCTTCCGCTGGAACTCATACAAAAAATAATACACCTGAGAAAAGAAGAAAAAATAAAGGAAATAGCAGGAAAAGGTAATTCTCTATGACAGCAAAAAAAAACATTATGGTATTTTCACTTTGCGCTTGTTTACTAATTGCGTGTGCGGTATTAACCATGCTCTCAATAACCCTCTATAAAAAGTACTGTCTTTTAAGAATGGATCCATTGGGACTTTCTTCAAGTGCCTCTTCAACAACAGAAACCGGGAATTATGATTTTCTTCTTATAGGGGATTCATTAATTGCAAACTGGAATCCTTCAGGATATAAGAATCTTAACCTGGGGATTCCGTCTCAAACCAGCGCACAAGTACTGCACAGAATACAGATTTTGCATACGGGTATCAGTGCAGAACGGGCTATTATCTGTGCGGGAGGAAATGATTTAAAAACCCTTCGCGTACTGCCGGAGCAGAAAGAGAAAATTATACATACAACCGTACAGAATATCCGGCGGATTATTGCAGAAGCAGAAAACAAGTGTGAGATGATCTATGTACTGACTATTCCCCCTATTTATTCGGTTCCGTTTTATTTAAAACCTTTAAAATCAACAAAGGCGCTTCTTTCTTCGCTCGATGCAATAAACACGAGGCTGAAAACAGAATTGAAAAAAGGAAACGTCACTGTTATAGATGTTGAACAGGAAATAGCCTCTCTCAAACTTAATGAAATCTATGCTTCAGACGGCATCCATCTTTCTCAAAAAGCCTACGATAAAATACTTGATGCCATTACAAAGGATAACTAAACGTGTTCAATGTTAACCAAAAGAATACCGTGTATTTCGGCACTCACATTAAGAACCTCGATGCCCTTATTAACGGCATCACGACACCCCTTATCCGGGATGAAAAGTATATTTCAGTCTCGGTTTCCGGCTATTGCTCGGTAATACCGGTTACATCTCATGAGGAATTATCTTTTTTAGCAGGAATGTATGTTTCCACGTATAAAGCAGCTGTTCTCAATGAGCATAACTGTATGCAATGGAAGAGAGGATATAAGAACTCTCTAACTTATATAGACGGCTTTGGTCCCAATGAACATGAAACCTATCACGAATTCGGGAAAATGCTCAAAAATAACCGTAAAGGGACAAACATTTGTGCAGTAATTAAGGGGTCAAAAGCTGATATCATTACCTTGGATAAATCAGCAGTCTCAGAATTTGAATTCCTCTCCCAGGCTCTTCATCCTTATATAAGGGAAATAAGCATTCCTATGATTGAAGGTTTTATCGTAGATCAATATAATTATGATGATGTTGAGAGCTTGCTTATTAAAAGATCAATAGATAAAAAAATATGGAAGGTAGAAGAAATTGAATAAGGTTTGTACTATGCAAAAGCTGCGTCCGGTAATTGATCTGGTTTTAGGGCTTCTAATACTTATAAGCCTTATACTCGGTTACGGTAAAACCCCGTCTCATTTATTTGTATAGAAATTCTTAGTTTTCTTTTACATATTCTGCATACATTATTTCATACCCATATTCAAAAAAAGGAGAAACAATGCCCTTAGTAAAAATTAATTGCTTAAAAATCTGGGACAGCAATGAAAAAAAAATTATTCACGAGGCTGTTCATAAGGCGCTCTTCGATGCCTTTCATATTGAGAGCTGGGATTTTTTTCACCGTTTCCAGGAATTTGAAAAAGAGGATTTTCTGTATCCGTCTTTCAAAACTGATAACTTCATGATTATTGAAATAACAGTCTTTCCCGGAAGAACAGAAGAGATGAAAGCGGCATTGTATAAAAACATCTGGGACAATCTTTCTCCTCTCGGCTTAAGTCCTGATGATATTTTTATTCAGCTCACCGAACAGCCGCTATGCAACTGGGGCATCGGTGGTAAGATAAAAACTATGAAATAAGGGAGAACCTCTTCAATCTTAGGTGAAGTACCTGATTTGTTACTTGCTAATTTACAAGTTATAATTCCACAACTTGTATTTCCCATATTGGAGGCTGAATGAA
>CAZLNE010000162.1:0-3046 GCA_964560975.1 uncultured Treponema sp.
GCTTGCTTTTATAGACACGTACCTTATCTACAATGACACGGGTATCTTTTTTAAAGTAATCCTGCCATTGAATGCGTTCAACGCCGTCAAAAAGCTGGTCAAAATCTTGAGCAGGAAAAGAGCCAAGCTGGAGATACACTCTATCTGCAGTTCGTAAGCAGAGATTGGTTTTGTATAAACCTGCATCATCAGATAAAAAAGTAACACGGCCGGGTGCGTTACCGCAGGTTTTGTAACCAAGCTGTTTAATTTCGTTTGCAAGTATTTTTTCGGCACCAAGTGCGCACAATGCTACAAGTGTATTCATAGTGACAGAATAACACTTTCTGAATGATTGCACAAGTAAATAATTCTATTGTAAAAAATTATAATGCAATTCCTCTAAAATCTGATATTGATGTGTAATTTTTCCGCTTCATAAAGGAGGTAATGCCGTCAATTATTCTCTGCATGGTGCGGGCATCTGCAAAGGTGGCAGTTCCTACCTGTACGGCGAGGGCTCCTGCCATAATGAACTCAACAGCATCGATCCATGTTCTAATTCCGCCAAGACCTACAACGGGAATTCTTTCATTTTCAGGAAGTGTCATCATAGAAGAGCAGACATCATAGACCATGCGTAATGCTATTGGCCTGATAGCAGGACCTGCAAGACCTGCTTTTATGTTATTGAATACGGGTTTTCCCTTTTCGACATTGATAGCCATAGCCTGGAACGTATTTACGAGGCTCAGTGCATCGGCGCCTTCTTTGCGTACTGCGTGCGCAACTGATACGAGGTCCGGGGCGTTGGGCGAGAGCTTAACCATGAGAGGTTTTTTTGTTGTCTTGCGGACAGCCTTTGTAACTTCTGCAGCAGCTGATGGATCCAGTCCAAATGCCATACCGCCCGCTTTAACGTTGGGGCAGGAAATATTGAGTTCTATCATTGGAACATTGCTTTCATCAAGAAGACGCGCGCCTTCTACGTAGTCTTCCATAGTAAAGCCCGAAAGATTTGCGATGGTCACAGTGTTGAAGGCGAGCATTTGCGGCAGTTCTTTTTGTATAAAGTGTTGTACACCGGGATTTTCAAGTCCAATAGAATTAATAAGGCCCGATGGTGTTTCATGGAGTCTTACTCCCTTGTTTCCATGGCAGGGATTAAGAGTTAATCCCTTAGAACACATGCCGCCAAGAGCATTAATATCAATAAGCGATTCAAACTCTGAAGCAAAGCCGAAGGTACCGGAAGCCGCAATGACGGGGTTTTTAAAGGTAAGACCTGCGATGGTAACTGAAGTGTTAATAGCAGCGTGTGGTGTGTCGGTCATTTGGAGCCTCCGAATATCAGTTTTTCCCCTGCAAAGATTGGGCCTGCTTTACAGCATCTTCTTGTGCCCTCGGTGGTTTCTATGTTGCACCCGAGGCAGGCGCCGACACCGCAGCCCATTTTTTCTTCCATGCTCAGCCAAGACTGTATACCTGCTTCAAGGCAGATTTTTTGAACATAGGCGAGCATGGGAAGCGGCCCGCATGCGTAAACGAGGGTGTATTGTTTTTCGAGCAAGGTTTGAGAGGTGAGGACAGTTGGGAGCATACCCTTAACACCGACTGTGCCGTCGTCTGTAGTGATGGTGAGTGTATTGCTCTTAAGCCCTTCGAGACCATAAGAGCCTGTTTTAAAACTTGCATAAAAGTCGTAGCTTCTATCTTCAAGCCCCAGGGCAAAACCTGCAACCGGTGCTATACCTATACCGCCGCCTATGATTGCTGCTGAGGGATTTTCTGCGGTTCTGTTACCGAATGTTTTACTCTTGGATGCACCTGCAAGCATTTCGCCCGGCTTAAAAAAGTTGTTTCCAAGAGGCCCAGTGATGTCAATAGTACCGCCAGCAGGTGCGAGACAAAGATCGCTTGTACCGTCTCCTTTTTTCAGAATAAGAAAAGTAAGTTCAATTTCATCTTCATCTGTAATTTCGCTGATGTTGTCCTTTGCAATGTTTTGAATAGAAACTTTTTCTTTTCCGTCTTTATCGAGAATGCGGGCCGTATAGATGGATATTGGACGGGCTAAAAGAGCATTTGACGGATTCGCCCGGAGCATGTAGAATTGTCCGCTTTTTGGAACGGATTGAAGACCATGAATTAATTTAGTCCGGACTACGAGGGAATAAATATGTTCCTGCAGGCACATTGAGTGGAGTACAACGGCTTCACTTACCGATGGTTTTACATGTCGTCTCATTATAAACCTCTTTTTATTTAAGCAGCTTCTTTGCGCTGAGTAAGTCGAGTTTCGCTTCTTGTGCAGCACGCGCAGCGGAAGAAACGATGTCGCCCATGGTGAGTGTTCCGTTATTTCTCTTTGCTTCGAGGACAGCGTCCTTTTTCCAGGCAGTTAAGATGCCGCGTGAAGAGTTCACTGTTCCGCCTGCCTTATCTAATAATGTTGCGGCAATACGGGCAGCGCCGCCCTGTGCGCCGTAACCGGGGATGAGGAAGAAGATGTTGGGATAGGCATCGCGGAGAGCACGTGCATTTTCTTCTTCGGTACAGCCGACAACCGCTCCGACAGGAGAGCAAGTAAACTCTTTTTCGTTTACACCTTGAGCTTTATATAGTTCTTTCATTTCTTTTTCAATTGATATAAGTTTCTGCCCAACGCGGTCGAGGACGAAGCCTCCTCTGGTTAATTCCTGCTGTTCAATGTCGGTCATACCGGGGTTTGAGGTGCGTAAAAGGATAAAAAAGCCTTTTGGCAGAACCTTTGACTCTGCCTCTGATGCTGTCTTAGTCTGGGGTTTTGCGTAGTCTAAAAAAGGTTCCAGCGTGTCAAAGCCCATGTAGGGATTTACGGTAATAGTGTCTGCTTCAAAGTCGCCTGTAAAATGGGCGCGTGCATAGGCTTTTGCAGTGTCTGCAATGTCGCCTCTTTTTATGTCTGCAATGAAGGGGATGTTGAGGGAACGGAGGGTGTCCAGGGTTTTTTTATAGGTAATAAGACCTTCGAGACCCATCGCTTCGTAGTATGCGATCTGCACCTTGTAGCAGCCGGCATCTTCTT
>CAZLNE010000163.1:0-3036 GCA_964560975.1 uncultured Treponema sp.
AAACTGTTTAGTTGGATCATTTGAAAAAGACTGCATTATACGGGCAACAGGACCGTCTACCATAAACAGCATTCTCCACATTATACCAATAACGATCATCGACAAAAACTGCGGCAGGAATACCATGGATTGAAAAAAATTGGCTCCCTTAACCTGCTTTCTATAAAGAATAAATGCCAAAATAAATCCAATAGGAATCTGTCCAAAAACGGAAACAGCAACAACAATCATGTTGTTTTTAAAGGCATGCCAAAAATCCGGGTCATTGAGCATGGTCTTATAGTGTGTTAAGCCCATGAAATTCCATTTTCCACCGATATTCGGATTATAATCAGAAAAACTTAGCAGTATTGAATAGAAAATTGGGTATGCTACTATAAAAATGTAGATAATAAAGCCCGGAAGAATAAAACCTAAAAAGGTTAAAAAATCTCTTGTGTTGCGTTTATTCAAAGCACACTCCTCTTTAGAAACAAAAAGGGGATTTGTCTGATACATCAATTGTAGTTACTACCATCGATATATCTAAACCCCCTTCTTGTTTTAACTAATACTTATGTATTATGTCGTATTACTTAATTAAAGCTTGAACTTTAGCTGCAAGATCTTTACCGGTTGTTTTACCAGCAACGATTTCCTGCATACCTGCATTAAGAGCATCGTTTGGAGCACCTGTGAGGTAAGAGTCGATAACCTGAGTTTCGATCATGCCTGAACCGCCGAAAGCAGCTTTTGCTTTAACAATGGTAGGAAGATCTGAAGGAAGACCAACTTTGATAACAGGAGCTACGATAGCACCGTCACGTACACGCTGAATGGTTTCTTCTGCGCCGTAGAAGTAGTTTAAGAACTTCATAGCAGCATCAGTAACGCCGTCTGCTTCAGCAGATTTTGTCATACCATAACCAGACTGTTTTGCAGCAGCAATTGAACCAGCTGTTCCTTTTTCTCCAGGGAGAGCAGGGAAAGCGATAAGAGCTGTAACTTCCTGTGTTTCAGGAGAAATGTTTCCAGCATCCCACTGACCAGTCATGTAGAAAAGAGCTTTTCCATTGCTGTAGTTAGAAAGACCAGTACCTGAATCGATCATTACAGAGTTAGGAGAAAGAACACCGTCTTTTACCATTGTTGTTAAGAAATCAAGAGCAGCAACTGCAGTTGGATCTGTGAATTTAATTTCACCTTTAACAAGTCTCTCTGGGAAATCTGTCATACCAGTTGTACGTGCAACAAAACTTGACATAATGCATGAACCCCATGCCCAGCCGTCTGCACCGTGTGTAGAGAAAACTTCAATTCCTTTTGCTTTAGCAGCAGGTACCATAGCTACCATGTCTGCATAAGTTTTCGGTAATGCGAAACCAAGTTCTTTGAGAAGTTTTGTGTTAGCAAAAACTACAGTACAGAGGTTTGATGTTCCGAGTGGAAGGTATACACGTTTTCCGTCTTTTGTGTCAGCAGGAATTGTGCTTAGGTCAAAAAGGTTGGTGTCGATGTATTTGTTATGATCAATCTGAGCACCTGCTTCCTGCCAAGGACCGCCCCAGCGTGCATCTGAACCCATGTATGCAACATGAGGAAGATCGCCAGCTGCAATACGAGCCTTTACTTTGTTATGATATGCTTCATCAAAAAGCATTTCATAATCAACTTTTACACCAGGATTAGCTGCTTCAAAAGCTGATACGATACGAACAAAGTTCTGTCCTTCCTGGTTTGAGTTATCACCATAACCCATTACCTTGAGAACTACCTGACTTGATTTTGCAGTGTCTTTTCCGCCGCCTGCAAATACGAGTCCTAATGCCATGATAGCAAAAAGACTAACTAGAATTACTTTCTTTGAAAGTTTCATTACTTTTCCCCCTTTCACAAGAGTATTAAAAATATGCTTAATCACTTTTTACAGTGATATACAGCCTTAGTTAATTGGTTCCTTCAACCAACAATAGAATAACACCATATTTACAATCTGTAAAGGTATTTTTTTACTTTTTTACAGTTTTTTAGACTAATTTTCACTATAAAAAAATAAAATCCTTTTTTTGTCAGCCTTTTTTTAAATCTGCAAAGGTTTTTAAAACCGAACGCCCGGTACCGGATCTGGACGAAAGACTCGGCAAAGCAAACATTTGTTCTAAAAACATCGCAGCAGCACCATAGGCAACCGACAGTGTTTCAAGTGATGCTAAAGAAATATTATATTGTCGCTGTATTTTATAGGGCCACTGATACCTGATTCTCTCCTGTATAAGCGCCATTAATTTATCTGCATACAGTTTATCAATTCCGCCAATGTAAACCTGTTCTAAATTTAAAGTATTTACCAAAAAAGCAACATGCTGAGCAAGTTCAAAGAAAACAGACTGCATAACATCGTTATCTATACTCTCAAGTCTGTCTTCGCCTGAATAAAACTGGCCGTTATTACCCTCGTCCCATAAAATACTTCTAAACTCCCCTGCTGAACACTCAGGCCCCTTTAATATTCTGCCGTTTACAACAAGACCAATCCCGACAGATAGATTTTTTTTAGACGCTTCTGTCGGCTGTAATACCCGGTATTCAGTAAGTACAAAAAGCATATTTCTTATATTGTGGTTTTCTGAAAGAAGCTGTTCGCCGTAGCAGCAGCATCTGGCGTCATTCTCAATTATTACAGGAACATCAATTACCTTAGATACTTCCTGAGCAAATGCAAAAGCTTCATGAATCATTAAGGGAACAGATTGAATTATTAAACCTTCATCAGAGTTAACAAGAGCAGGAAACCCTACGCCTATACCAATCAGGGGTATTCCAAGTTTTTCCGCCTCTGAAGCGATCATCTCAAAAGCCCGGAAAAAGATTCCGTTATAGTTATCTTTTTCATAAAGGCCAGGCTGAATAGACTCCTGATGCTGAAAGAGTACAGTACCGTGCATATTAAGAATACAGCATACATACCGGCCTGGATTAATTTCTACACCGCCGATGCAGGCAAAGGATGGACTAATCTGCAGAAAAATAGGCTTTCTTCCGCCCAGAGGGCCCGTG
>CAZLNE010000164.1:0-3017 GCA_964560975.1 uncultured Treponema sp.
ACAGCCCTTCCATTGCGCTATCAGATATTGGTATAGCGATGGGAAACGGAACCGACGCTGCAATAGAGACATCTAATGTCGTACTCATGAACTCCGACTTTTCAAAACTGAGCCATGCGCTTGGTTTGGCAAAAGCAATTGACAGAAACATGAAGCAGAATATTATTATTGCAGTCGGAGTTGTGTTTGTACTGCTTGCTGGTGTTTTTTTCAGCGAGCGGATGAACATGTCTATAGGTATGCTTGTTCATGAGGCAAGCATATTGGTTGTAATAATTAACGGAATGCGTTTACTGCGTTTCAAATTACGGAATACATAAGGAGTCAACGATGAAAAAAGCAAGTATCCAACTGGAAACATTAACATGCCCTTCCTGCGCTCAAAAAATTGAGAATGCCGTTAAGGCAACGGCCGGGGCGGACAAGGAAAGTGTAAAGGTGCTTTTTAATGCAAGCAAGGTTAAGTTTGACTATGACGAGGGAAAGGCAAAGCTCGAAGATTTTACCAGGGCGATTGAAAAAGTAGGATATACAGTACTGGGAAAGTAACCCCCCTGCTCACCCGAACCGCTTTCTGTACGAACAGTGCCTGCAAAGCTCTTCGACAACCTTACGTTGAGAAAACCCCTCATACAGATTCCGCGCGCGCGGAGAGGTCATAATTTCCTCCCAACTGGAAGAACCTAAAACATCTCCAAGATTTATTTCTCCGTTCCGGTCGAGGCAGCAGGGAACAACAGTTCCGTTACAAAGGATCGCCGCCTGATCGCGGAGAGCCATGCAGAATCCTTTTTCTCCGGAAGATGGAAGCGAGAGGTCGGGCCAGTCAAAGGTTTCTGAGAGGTGAAGCGCAATACCGGGAGCAAGCATTATGCCCTTGGTGGGCATAAGTTTTTGCATCACGTCACCGCTATTAATGTCAAAGATTTCTTCAAGGTAAGAACACATGAGCGAAGTAAACTCTTCCCGGTCGCCTGTCCAAAGGCGGAGGTTTACAAGAAGGCTCTTATTGTGTGAGACAAGGCATGTCGCACTTTCAATAATTTTTTCGAGCCTGTTTTTTTGCTCGTCAGAAGGAAACTGTTCAAGACTCTGGAGCGATATATGTATGCGTTCCAATCCGCGTGACTCCATGAGCTCCTGTTCTTTACTCGATAACAGAGTGCCGTTCGTAGTGAGGTGAACTTTAAAACCTTTACCGAAAGCATGTGTAATAAATTCGCCGAGCAGAGGATGAAGAAGAGGCTCTCCCATCACGTGAAGATAAAGAATACTGGTTTTACCCTCAATTTTTTCTATAATAATGGAAAAATCTTCACGGCTCATAACATGAGGGGGGCGGTTTGTCGGGGAACAGAAGGCGCACTTCAAGTTGCACACGTTTGTTATTTCCAAATATATTTTTTTTAATTTTTTCATTCTACTATTTCCTTTTTACTCCACTGCCTGCGGTAGTATTTTTTTCTATACTGCTCAGGAGTAAAGCCTGTTTCTTTTTTAAACGCTTTTATAAAATTGCTGTGAGATGAAAACATAAAATACTGACTTATATCTGAGGGTTTAAAATCAGCAAATTTTAGCATGTTGGATGCAGCTTCTATACGGAGTTTCATAACATACGAAAAGATTGTTGAGCCTGTTTCCTTTTTAAATAAAGCACACAGGTAATTTTTCTGCATACCGGAGGCAGAGGCAATATCAGCAAGTGTTATTTTTTCCTGCAGGTGATCATAAATGTAATCGATGGTTTTAATGACCGGCCTCGAATATCCGCCGAGAGCTCTTATACTTTTCATCTTGGAAGCAAAGTCAAAAACAATCCGCCGGTGAAGAATATCTATCTCTTCTTCGGTTTGTGCAGCGTCTGCCTGCTGAATGCTTATATCGCTCAAGGTGTAGGCAGTTTCGGAAGGAAGCCCGCCTTCAATGCAGAACCTCGTTATCATAGCAACGGTAACTACAAGATGATATTTTAAATTGCGCAAAGAATTGTTTGAAAGCTTACCTAGTTTTTCGTTTTGCAAAGGCAGCATAATTTGTTCAAGTTTCTTCAGGTCTCCCTCTTTTACTGCCTCGTAAAAATCCATTTCTTTATCGTACTCGAGGTGAGAAGAGTCATATTCCCTCTGTAAAAAGAGCTTATGTGAAAGGATTTTCTCCTGTTCTTCGCTTGTGTCTATTTTATCGGTATTTTGATAGAGGGGAATTGAATTCATAATCAAACATAATATAGCACTATTTATCCTATTTTACTACTATACCGCCGCCGTTTTCACGGTTATTGTTATACTTATAAATACTCATGGAGGTATGCATGAAACTTGAACGGGGAATAAACTTCGGGGGCTGGCTTTCTCAGTGTAATCACACAAAGGAGCGTTATGACACCTTTATAAGCAAAAAAGATGTTGAGCGCGTTAAAAGCTGGGGCTTTGACCATATTCGACTTCCTTTTGACTACAATGTGATCGAAACATTGGACGGAACTGATAAACCTTCCGGGTATGCGTACTTAGACAATATGGTTTCCTGGTGCGCTGAATACGGTCTTGAACTAATCCTGGATCTTCACAAAGCTGCAGGCTACGATTTTAACGATGCAGGAAATGAACAAAAAAATTCGCTTTTTAATGATGAGAAACTTAAAGTAAAGTTTATAACACTGTGGGAAAAAATTGCAAAGAAGTATGGGTCGTACACCCATGTTGCCTTTGAACTTTTAAACGAAGTTGTAGAACAGGGTCTTGCTTCTCTTTGGAATTCTCTCATTACGAGAACGGTTAGTGCAATACGAAAACATGCACCGGTTACAAAAATTATTTACGGCGGTATTCAGTGGAACAGTGCAAGAACTGTTAAGCTCCTTGAAAAACCTTTGGATGAAAACATCATCTTTACCTTTCACTTTTACGAGCCTCTTATTTTTACTCACCAAAAAGCTCCCTGGGTTCCCAATATCATCATGGACAGGGACATTAACTATCCCGGTACCATGGAATACTACATAGAGCTTTCTA
>CAZLNE010000165.1:0-2933 GCA_964560975.1 uncultured Treponema sp.
ATATAAAAAACCGGAACACCTTGATAAGGCATTCCGGCTCTAGAAAAAAAAGAAATGACAATAAATGTAAAATAACAGTTATTGTTGCGGAGACATACTGCCTATTCTTTTAGTGCACCCAATGCAACACCATCAATGATGTATCTGGAAAGAAGAAAATAAACAATAAAAAGAGGCAATACGGTTAATGACAACGCAAGATATACAGAACCGTACTCTGTACGATAAATATCGCCGCGAAGCAAGTTAACCATGATAGGCATTGTATACTTTGTTCTGTCGGTTAACATAACCAAAGGAAGGAAAAGATTATTCCAGGAACCTACGAATGTAAAGATAGCTTGAGTTGCAAGTGCAGGCTGCATTATTGGCAGAACAATTTGATTAAACGTTCTAAATTCACCAGAACCATCAATTCGAGCACAGTTAACTATATCAATACTAAGAGTAGCAAGAAGGTACTGCCGCATAAAGAATACCATAGCAGGGCTCGCAATTGCGGGTATAATAAGCGGTAAAAAATTGTTGGTTAAACCAAGTTTATACATAAACTGGAAGAAACCGATGATTGAAACCTGTGCCGGAATCATCAAAACAGCCATGATAAAAGTAAAGAAAGCCTTTCTCAGCTTCCAGTGATACGCTACTAAGCCATATGCTGTCAAAGATGAAAAGTACACTGCAAGTATTGTTGCACAACAGGATATTGTGAGAGAATTTGCAAATCCTATAAAAGGATTAAAATTCTTATTCATCAATACGTTCCAGTTACTTATTGTAAACGTAGAAGGAAGTAGAGAAATACTATTACTCTGAATTTCATAAGTTCCACGAGTCGCATTTATAAACATTGTATAAAAAGGGAAAATACTAAGAACAATCAATAAAATACACAATGAATATACTATTAATTTTCTTACAGGAGACATTTGCTTAACTTTAGTTTTCATTTAGATGCCTCCTTCTGGGCTTTTTTAGCAGCCTTTCTCATTTGTTTTTTCATTTTATCAATTTTTTCTGCATCTTTATCGCGTAAAATGTAGAATATTAGAGAAGCCAGTACAACGATTACAGAGAAAAGTACCATCCTGAGAATGCCTGATTATAAATCCAAACACTCGATGTAAGGGTTTTTTGATCTGGTCCGCCTAAATTATACAACAAAGGTATATCGAACATCTGTAAACCGCCAATCAAACTTGTGACCAGAGTAAACAGAAGTATTGTCCGTAATGAAGGTAATGTAATCTTGAAAAAAGTTTGTGCTTCAGAAGCCCCGTCTATTTCTGCAGCTTCGAAAATTGTGGGATCAATTCCCATAACACCTGCAATCAAAACGATCATTGTATTACCATACCACATCCAAAACTGGATAAACGCAATAATACCGCGTGACCATCCTGCTGACATCCAGAAATAAATAGGTTCATCAATAAGACCAAGCATCAAAAAAAGGTCATTAATAGGACCTTTAGGATACCCAAAAAGATTTCTAAACAAAAATGCAATAGTAGCGGCAGTAATGATGTTCGGCATGTACATTAATACCTTGAACAATCCCTGTCCCTTAATTTTATATCTATGATTCGTAAACCACGATGTTAATAATAGAGCGAGAAGAATCTGAGGAATAAAGTTTAAAAACCAGATAAGCCCTGTATTCTTTAGTGAAGTAATGAACGATTCATTAGTTAAAACTATTTTATAGTTTTCAAAAGGGCTTGAAAGAAACTCAAAAGTTTTTCTTCCGGCACCTTGTAAATCCGTAAATCCAAGCATCGCTGTGTATATAATTGGATAAAGGGAGAAAACAAGAAATACAAGAATAAAAGGAAGAGAGAACATATATCCCCATTTGGCGTAACTTGTGTTTTTATTACCCATTAATGGTTACCTCCGGAAGTAGTTTTCATCCTACAAGAAACATAGGGCCGTCCCCTTGAGGACGACCCATATGATAGGATTCAATTAAATATTAGTTGATACCTAAGTTGTCTGCAACTTGTTTCTTGAAGTCTGCAATAGCCTGTGCACGTGATTTTGTTCCTGAAGTATATTCACGAACCTGACCACGCCAAATTTGGTTAATACCTTCATCGTATTGGGTCTTGTTTCTACCTGTTGCGAATTCGCCTGCAGGAATAAATGCGTCGAACATGTTCTGTCCGCCTAAGAAATCAAGTTTACCATCGCTCTTAGCCATTACTGTACCAGAAGCAACAACGTCTTTTGTTCCGCCAGGACCATTGAGTGTTCCATTTGCCCACATGTACTGTAAACCAGTATTGCTTGAGTCAAGTGTTACCCATTCAACGAATTTACCAACAGCTTCTTTAACAGGGCTGTTTTTGTTAGCAACGAGCCAGGTGCCTCCCCAGAAGAAACCTGCTGGTGGTTGACATACTGCCCAGTCACCATAGGTGCCTTCACCAACTTTTGTTCCGCCAGAGTTTCCAGCCATAACATAGTTGATCAACCATGCTGGACCGAAGAAACCAAATACAGGCTGTGCGCCGATACCTTTCATATCTGCATACCAAGCATCTGTCCAGTCCTGTGTATCATTGCTGTAACCCTTGTCTTTAAGAGTCTTAGAGATGTCGAGGAAAGCTTCGCGGTCTTTGTCTAAGAATAGCTTATTGCTGTCTAACCAGCCTTTGTTACTTGCACCTTCAACAGCATGCCATACGTCACCGTCACCGGAAACAATAGCAATACCTTTTGCCTTTAATTCAGCTGCTGCAGCAAGGAATTTGTCCCAACCTGGGCCAATCTTTGTCTGTACAACTTTAGGATCATCTGTTCCCCAAGTCTTTTTTGCTAAGCTGCGGCGATAGATGAAAGCTCCACCAGTTGCCTGATAGCCGAGACCTACAAGACCGCGGCTGTTTGAACCGATGGGCTGTGGTATTGCATGCAAATCAACTGCGGGG
>CAZLNE010000166.1:0-2912 GCA_964560975.1 uncultured Treponema sp.
GCGGTCCGGGTGCGACAAACCTTGTCACAGGTATTGCAACAGCCTACATGGATTCTGTTCCTCTCGTTGCGATTACCTGCAATGTGCCTACCCATCTTTTAGGTAAGGACAGTTTTCAGGAAGTTGATATAACAGGCATTACGATGTCTATTACAAAACACAATTATATTATAAAAGACGTAACAAAACTTGCAGACTGCATAAGAGAGGCTTTTGAAATTGCACGGAGCGGAAGACCCGGTCCGGTACTTTTAGATATTCCCAAAGATGTAACTGCTGCATCGGCTGAGTTCTCTTTTAAATCTCACGATCCGTCTATATTGGAAACAAGCGGTGCAAAGCGCAGTGCTCAAAAAATACCGGTTCCTTCAAAAGAAGAGATTGCTTTATTTGCAGAAAAACTTACGAATGCAAAACGAATTTTCTTTTATGCAGGAGGCGGAGTCATACTTTCTGATGCATCGAATGAGTTAAAAACTTTAGCAGAAAAACTTAATGCACCTGTTTCTGTAAGTCTCATGGGAAAAACAGCTCTTCCTGCCAAGCACCCTCTTTGTACCGGCATGATCGGAATGCACGGAACGAAGGCTTCAAACGCAGCAGCAAACAAGTGCGACGTCTTTGTTGCAATTGGAGCTCGTTTTTCTGACAGAGTAATATCGGACCCGAAAAAATTTGCGAAAGATGCTTGTGTTCTGCATATTGATATTGACAGCGGGGAGATAAATAAAAATATTCGCACAGAGGCTTTTCTAAACGGCGATATTAAAAAAATTCTCACTGAGCTTACAAAGCTTGTTTCTCAAAAAGAGCGAAGCGGATGGAATGAGGAAGTTGATGAATTGAAAAAACACATACCTGCCATGTATACGAAAAAAACTCCTCTTCATCCGAAATTTGTTCTGGAAAGAATTCATCAAGTCCTTGGCGATGATACCATTATTACAACAGAAGTTGGGCAACATCAGATGTGGGTTGCGCAGTTTTATCCGTTTTCAAAACCGAGAACTTTTCTTACTTCGGGCGGTTTGGGTACCATGGGCTACGGCACCGGTGCTGCAATGGGCGCTCAGGTAGCCTGTCCCGACAGACGCGTAGTTCACATTGCAGGAGACGGCTCATTCCGCATGAATCTAAATGAATTAGCTACAATATCGCACTACAATATTCCAGTGATTATAATTATTGCAAATAACGGCACTCTTGGCATGGTTCGCCAATGGCAGAAAATGTTCTACGGCCAGCGTTACTCTGCAACCACGCTCGACCGTCCGCCGGATTTTGTAAAACTTGCTGAGGCATTCGGCGTACGCGGCTATCGTGCTGCAGATGAAAAAGAATTTACCGAGGCTTTTACAAAAGCTGTAAGTGAAAAAACTCCCTGCCTGATTGACTGCGGCATAAACATTGACGAAATGGTTTTTCCAATGGTTCCGGCTGGAAAACCAATAGACGAGCTTCTCTTAGAAGCAGAGTCATAAGACTAAAGTCATAAGACTAAAGTCTTAACAATAAGGACTGAGCGAAGGCTTTATTAGCTTTAGTTCAGTCTTTTTTTTTAAGATAGCAGGATTACTTTCGAATGCTGCCGCGCGATTGTATACACGAAAAAAAGCTTGCAGTGTGAACGGGACGCGGTTATACTATGTATATGAATAAAAAGTATAGAAAGGTATAAAGAGGTATTAGATGATAAAAGAGAAAGTGATTAATGCCGAATTGAATTTTCAAAAGTTTAAGATCTGTCCGCCGTTAGACCATACCTCCTGGAAGACGATTCCTAGCGAATTACGTGATGAGCTCATAGAAGAAGGCCGAAAAGAAATTGAGAAACCCTGGACTTTTATTCGCGCAACAGACTATCTTGATTTTTCAAGAACAGAAAATAGAGAACGTTTTGAATATTTGAATTTTACACGCAGAAGAAAAATTAATGATTTGGTTCTTTATTACATAATGCTTAGAACAGGTAGTTCAAATGATCAAGCTGTATGTAACAAAGTGCTCGACGAGATTATAAATGGCATAATATTATTATGTGAAGAAAGCGCCTGGCAGATTCCTGCTCATAATAACTACACTCGATCTTCTCCTTTGCTGCCGTATCCTGACAGCTCAAAGCCGATTATTGATTTATTTACCTCAGAAACCGGTGCGCTTCTTGCATGCATATATTCTCTATTAAAAACTGATATTGACTCTATCAGTAAAGAAATTGGATTAAGGATTGAAAGAGAACTTGTATTTAGAATTGTTAATCCCTTCTTACATGAGCATTTTTGGTGGATGGGAAGAGGTGGCGGCATTACTGACGATCCTATCGGCAGCTGGACAACATGGTGTATACAGAACGTGCTGATTGTATTTTTTTCATTAAACCTGAGCAAAGAAGAAAAACAAGCTGCTCTTAATAAAGCGGCGTCCAGCTTGGATTGTTTTATAGAAAGTTACGGCGAAGATGGAGCCTGTTGTGAGGGAGTGCAATACTATAGGCATGCAGGTTTATGTCTGTATAATATTTTTGAAACGATTAATTCTGTAACTGATGGAAGTTTGAAATCTGTGTATAGTGAAAAAAAGATAAAGAACATTGCAGAATTTCCTTTTTATATGCAGGTAAACGAAACATCTTTTTTTAATTTCTCCGATTGTTCAACCAAGGCTTTAAAGGCGGGAGTTAGAGAATATCAGTTTGGTAAAAAAGTGAAAAGCTCTTATTTATGCAGTTTAGCTTTGCAGCATATGAAATCTGCCTCGGTAAAGAGAAAAATACTCAAAGATGAAATGAATCTTTCTTACAGGCTTCAGAATATTACTGCCATAGGTTCGATGCTTACAGCAGAAGAAATAATCGTGAATAAGGTAAAGAGAGAGAAGTACTATGAGAGCTGCGGCATATTTATAAAAAGCGG
>CAZLNE010000167.1:0-2901 GCA_964560975.1 uncultured Treponema sp.
CATGCAGTATTTTTTAGTAATAAAATAACACTTAAAATTGATTATGTCAATATATAAATTAATATATTCAATTTATATATTAATAATATTAATTATTACATGAATTTTCTAACACTGTATACTAAACATACTAATACTATAAAAAAATCAAGTTTTAGAAAAAAAGTCGGATACAGGTAAAAAGAAATCGTGTATGATATTGCCATGAACTACTACGAAAGGATCGGCCGGTCCATAGAGTTTATTGAAAACAATCTTGATGAAGAGTTTTCAATTGAACAAGCTGCACAGGAAGCTTTTATGAGCTTATCTAATTACTACCGCATGTTTATGTCTATTGTTGGTTTTACTGTAAAAGAGTACATACGAAGAAGAAGACTTGCAGCAGCATATAAGGACTTACAGGTACATAAGAACCTGAGGGTTATCGATGTTGCGGTAAAATATGGATACACCAGTGCAGATGCCTTTACCCGTTCATTTAAGGAAGAATTCAGTCTAAATCCTTCCCAGGTAAAAAAAAGTGAATCAAAGGGTGAAGAATGTTCAATAATTGAGAATACTTCAAAAAACTTACGGAGGATAAACATTATGGACGAGTATTTTGAATTAAAGGATAAAAAAATTCTTGAGGAATACCCTGATATTAAGGTATTAAAGAAACTTGATTCTATGAAAACCGCTTGCTTTAAGTATTTTGGCAAAGACTGCGAAACGCATGCCTTTACAGAAATGAAAAAATGGTTAGATGAAAACAGCATCCGCATTAACAAAAAAGATGATAAAGGTCAATGCGCCTACCGAATATTCGGTTTTAATAACCCCGATCCGTCTGACCCTGAAGGAAATGAGACATACGGATACGAAGTATGCATTACTATTGATGACGAGCTTTACAATACGCTTCAGGACGCACCCTACTACGGTAGTCATGAATCATACCCCTGCGTTATGAGAAAGACTCTCAACGGAGGAATGTTTGCAGTTGTCTCTATTAAACGGGAAAACGGAGAAGACATAGGATACAACATCATGAGAGGCTGGCAGCGGTTTTTTAAATGGATGGAACTGAGTAAATACATCTGGGGAGGACAACAATACCTTGAAGAACACCTTGGTTTTACAGATGATGGCAACCATATAGGCGGTGTAGACCTCTACATGCCGGTACAGGAAGCTCCTCAAAAACAGACATCACTGCGTCCAGCTCCATTAAGGCTAGAACCCTTACAGACTGCTTATATCCGCGTTACTGGTGATGACAGTGAAAAAGCAGCACACGAAGCATGGCAAAAAATTATCAGTTTTGCTAAAAAACATAATTTGAAATCTGAGCAAACACGCATTTTTATGTATGGAAGCGGCTTTGCAAAAACCCCTCCTTTCTTTCATGAAATATTGATAAGCCTCCCGGAAGGTTTCGTCTTTAATGATGATGAGATTAAGGAAAAAGTATTTTCTGGCGGCACATATAAAAGTGTAATAACTGATCAAAAAAATCAGTATAATACATGGGCAGCAATGGAACAGTGGAGCAAGGAAACAAAAACTCGCGCCGGACGGCATCAATGGGTTGCTGAATGGCATCTTGATGACTGGAGCTTTCCTGCAAAGAGCATTACCGTTTGCTATCCCGTGGAAGAATAAAAACGTTTTTTCATATTAAGCCATGCTGATATTGTCTTGATATCAGCATGGCTGGATTGTTTCATTACTCTAGATATACTGCTTACTGGCTTTTCCAGGTATTGTACCAGCCGCAAAGTAAGGGTAAAAATTCTTCCGTTGCTTTTTGGTGTCCTGCTGCGGTCGGATGGTCATCATTTCCGCTGTAATAATACAATTCATTCGGATGATTCGAATCTACAGGATTTACTGATACAATATTGACCTCTTTACCTTCACTATTTACATAATGATGATTTTTTGGATCTGTTAAGATATTATAATAATTAAAAGCATAGACATTATTATACTCATACGATGAGAGCCAGCCGCTTTCTCTATTAACAAGCCATTGTGATAATTCACGGGTTAATGCAGGATAATCTATATCAATTTCCGGCGGCGGAATAACAAGAACAAACATCTTATTCTGATGCGTAGAAAAATACTGAAGAAGACTGTTATAAAGATTCTTTTCATCATCGATGGAATCACCAACATTACTATTTGGAAAACAGGATTTGAACATGATAATTGTATTTTCACCTGACGGATTTTCAATAGTATTTGAATAATCGAAATTATCATTATTGTTATAAACATACGGCATTTTTGTGTTGTTAAACCACATAGGCCAATTGAAGGTATCTGTACTGTCGCCTAGATTATCATTTTCTTCTGCATCCCAACCGTAATCACATTCAGTAACATAAAAATTGTTGGCATTGAGTGCAGAGCCAAGTCCACCGTTTCCGTTTTCAATCCAATTACTGCCTGTACTGTGATGAATAAAACAGATTTTCACTGTTTGAGCAGGTTTAATTGTGTTTAGCGCAAACGAACTATCGTCAGAAAAGAAACTAGAACATGATAACACCAAGATCACAAGAAAAAGGAAACTAAGAAATTTTTTCATAAAAAACCTCCATTCTATATACATAGCTTACATTGTTTATAGAATATACTAGTAATTATAGCTCTGGATTTTGATTTATATTATTACTATTTGTAAAATTATTTTTTTCTTGTAAATATACCCCAAAGTCCGCCGCTGATGCGCCCTTTGTCGCTGCCGCTGTGTACTAATCTATTTTCTTTTGTCAACATAGCTGATATATTTTCAAAAATAATCGGCAGGTTCTTTCCGGTTTACTTGTTGATATTAACGAGGCTAAAAAGATATTAAGGTTCAAAAAACGAGTATGATTTTTTAAAAAGGCACTTGTTGGGGGGGGG
>CAZLNE010000168.1:0-2864 GCA_964560975.1 uncultured Treponema sp.
TAATGACTTCTTCTTCTTCTCCTGGAATTGCACTAAAGCAGGAAGGATTATCCTATCTTGCAGGAGCAGAGCTTCCCTCTGTTGTTGTAAATATGATGAGAGGCGGTCCTGGCCTTGGAAACATTGCAGGATCCCAGGGTGACTATTATCAGGCGGTACGGGGAGGCGGAAACGGCGATTATCATACAATCGTTATAGCTCCTGGCAACGTTCAGGAACTTGCAGACTACACCGTTAAGGCCTTTGATCTAGCCGACAAGTACCGCATGGTTGTTATGATTCTAGGCGACGGATACCTCGGACAAATGTCAGAACCCTTAGTACTTCCAGAGGAAGTAACAACACTTCCTTCAAAGACTGACTGGGCTTTAACTGGTGCTAAGGGAAGAAAGGGACGTTCTCTTGCTTCTCTAAAACTTGCTCCGGATGACTTACTTTTTAAACACAACATGCACCTTGCGCAAAAATATGATCAGGTTTGCGCAAACGAAACCTTGAGCGAAGCATTTATGTGCGATGATGCAGATGTTGTCATTGCTGCTTATGGAACTTCAGCACGTATCTGCAGAAAGGCTGTCAAAATGCTTAGAGCAGAGGGCATCAAGGCGGGTCTTTTCCGCCCGATCACCCTTTGGCCATTCCCAAAAAATGAACTAAAAGACGCTGTCGTTAAAGCAAAAAAGGTGCTTACTGTAGAAATGAGCATGGGACAGATGGTTGACGATATCAGACTGAACTCAGGTAAAAATCCTAGCGATGTTGATTTTTATGGAACTCCGGGAGGTCTCCTTCCAAAGGTTGATGTAATTATAGAGAAGGTAAAAAGCTATGTCTAAAATATATACAAAACCCGAATCCTTACGCGATGTAAAAACTCATTACTGTGCAGGTTGCGGCCATGGTATTGTGCATAAATTGATAGCACAAGTTATTGATGAGCTTGGAATTCGTGAAGATACATTATTAGTCGCTCCAGTAGGATGTGCAGTTCTTGCTTACAATTACATTGATGTTGACGGTCTTGAAGCAGCCCACGGACGAGCGCCTGCTGTATCAACCGGTTTGAAAAGAGTTCACAAAGATAAGGTTGTTATCTGTTATCAGGGTGATGGTGACCTTCTGGCTATTGGTACTGCTGAATCAATTCATGCAGCAAACAGAGGCGAACATATTACCGTTATCTTTATTAACAATGCAATTTATGGTATGACTGGCGGTCAGATGGCTCCCACTACTCTCGAAGGTCAGGTTACTAAAACTTCTCCTTTTGGACGAAAGGCACAAGATGTAGGATATCCTATTCGCGCCTGTGAACTTTTAGATACCTTAGTTGCCCCTGTTTATATAGAAAGAACTGCAGTATATGATGTAAAGCATATAAACCAGACAAAGGCTGCTATAAAAAAAGCGCTCTCATATCAAAAAGAAGGAAAGGGCTATTCTTTCGTAGAAATTCTTTCTATGTGCCCTACAAACTGGGGAGCAGATCCTGTAAAGGCTGCCGAGTGGGTTAAGAGTGCTATGGAACCTTTCTATCCTCTAAAAGTTTTCCGCGATATTCCCGCAGGAAATGTACCAGATGCCGCCGCACCCGAGACAACATCGGCAGCAGCGCGTAAAGCATAAAGGAGGGATGGCAACATGACAAAGGAAATTATTTTTGCAGGTTTTGGCGGACAAGGTGTAATTCTGGCAGGGAAAATTCTCTGTCTTGCAGGCATGAACGACGGCAAGTACGTTTCTCACATTCCCTCTTATGGAGCAGAAATGAGAGGCGGAACAGCAAATTGTTCAGTGATCGTGTCTGACGATGAGGTTGCTTCTCCCGTTGTAGAAAGCCCGGATGTCGTCATTGCTCTAAATAAACCTTCAATGATTAAGTTCGAAAAACAGCTTAAGCCGGGCGGTCTTCTTATTTATAATTCATCTTTAATTGATATAAAACCTTCCCGCACTGATATTACATCGATCGCCCTTCCTGCAAATGATATTGCAGCAGAATGTAAAAACGAACGCGGTGCAAACATGGTTGTTCTCGGTGTTCTTGCAAAGCTCTTTCCTCAAATGGTATCGAGTATAAAACCGTTTGAGTATGCACTCGATGAGGCAATATCGGCACGAAACAAGAAATTTAACCCGATCAATATTGCTACAATTGAAGCTGCATACAATAAAGACTACACGATCGTTTAAGGTACTATATATCAGTGTAGAACAGTGAAAACAAAGAAAAGCCGTTCCTTATGAGAGAACGGCTTTTTTATTTCAGTTATAAATAAACTTAAAGCTTAAAGAGAACATGAACGCCTAAAAGACCAGAGCTGTTTTGCAAGCTTATATTTGTATTAGTTACATTTAAATCCATAATGTAGGAAAGTCCTGTTGTGATGTCCCCGATCCTAATATCTGCACCTGCTCTAGCATTAATTCCTGTTCGTAAAAGTCCGGTTTGCCCTAGATTTTTTGTGAAATTAGGGCCGGCGCCTAGAGATAGGGAAAACATCAGAATATCAATAGAAATTCCTGCATCAAGATAGCAGTTTAGACTTTGAATATCTCCTGCTGAATACATAACAAGACCTTCCGCCTGGAATAATCCAAGACGCAGGCGAAGATCGCCTCCAAAACTGAATTGATCAACATTTAATGCTGAAACATCAACCTTTTGTCCAAGTAATACAGGTGACTTTAGAAAAGCTGCCGGACCAATACTCATTTCTGCAAAAAGCATTGTAGGAAGTAATACAGCTGCTATACATACGATAATTATCTTCTTCATGGTTTACTCCTTGTATCAGTGTTAATGATACCACTACTGTAACACTTTACAGCTATAAAAAAAACACTAAAGTATGAAATTAAAT
>CAZLNE010000169.1:0-2847 GCA_964560975.1 uncultured Treponema sp.
TTAAATTAACTCTTTAAAATAGTATATACCCAAGAATGTAAAAAAACAATTTAATTTTCTGGATTTTTAGCTAAAAGCAGCTGATTAAAATCTTTAGCAGGCATGGGTTTAGCATAATAGTAACCTTGAACCATTTCACATCCAATTCTTTTGAGCATGGTTACTTCTTCAATTAATTCAACTCCTTCTGCAATAGTCCTTAAATTCAGCTGCTTAGCCATAGTAACAATTGACGATAATATGATGGCACCCTTCGGATTTTCTGCTGAATGCGACAAAAATTCTTTATCAATTTTTAATACGTCTGCAGGAATATCCTTCAGCATATTAAGCGATGAGTATCCGCTTCCAAAATCGTCTATAGAAATTTGAAAACCGGCCTTTTTAAGTAAAAGCATCGTTTCAATTAAATTATGAATATCGTGGTGCATGAGACTTTCAGTTAATTCTATTTCAATATATTCTGTATTTACTTCATACCTATCTGCAATTTCAGTTAATATGTCTGTAAGACGCGGATTTTGCAGGTGGAGCCGTGAAAGATTGCACGAAATGACAATAGGTTCATGTCCGTCTGATATCCATCTTTGTAAAAACTTACATACATTTTCAAAAACAAAGATATCGAGTTTTTGAATAAAACCATTTTTTTCAAAAAGAGGAAGAAAGGTGCCTGGGGACAAAAGTCCTTTATCCTTATGACTCCATCGTATGAGTGCTTCTGCTCCTATACATTCACTAGTGCTGAATAAATACTTAGGCTGATAGTATACTAAAAATTCTTTGTTTATGAGGGCATTATCCATTGCAAGTGTAACTTCTTTTTGCCATTCAATTTCATTATCCATTTCAGGCGTATACTCTACCATCGCGCTCTTATAATGAAGCCCTTTTACAGATTTTCGGGCAATTGTAGCCTTATCTATCATTCCTGTAACAGATAAGGACAGATTATTTATATAATAGACTCCTGCACTAAAACTTACCTCATAATGATCAGATAAAAGATCAGATAAAGAATTCTTAACGCTTGTGAGTTCTGCAAATTTACTTAAAAGATTATTCCAATTTCTTTTTCGAGTAAAATAAATAAAGTAATCTGCAAAACTTCTGCAAATAAAATCATCCGGTCCTTCATAGTCTTTGAAATATAATCCAAGTTCTGTAAGAACAGCGTTTCCTATTTCAAAGCCGAAAGAATCATTAATATATTTAAAGTTATCAATATCAAAACTAATGATCATGTAATCATCAGGGTCTGCATAGTATAACTTTTCCTTTACATCTTTTTTAAACTTTGAGAGGGTTCTTAGTCCAGTAAGTTCATCAACATAGGCGATGGTACGCAGTCTTTTTTTTGTTTTCTGTCCAAGAAAATAGATAGTTATTGTTAGTGTAGCAAAAAATAGCAGTATGAGTGTTATGATTTGTACTGCATTATGTCTGAGCTGCTGCATAAAGGTGATTGAATACGCTCTTCCTATCGTATTCGCATAGATGATGGTCTGTTTTGTTTCATCGTTTATTTGTGATATTGCCTTGTCAATTAATGATCGTCCATGAGATCCAAGACTTGATGAAATGCCTATTTGCAGAGGATAGCTTATACCTGTATGAATTGTGGAATAATCAGTATAGGGGGAATTTCTTGCAAATTCGTCAAAGGCATAAGAGTTCAAAAATGCATACTGAACCTCTTTTTTTAGCAATGCTTCGAGGCAGGCATTGGAATCTTCATATTGAATAAACGTAAAATGTGAAAAGTCTTCTTTAATTTTTTTAATTGACAGGGTTTTATAACCGGGAACAGCAGCCCTGGGACTCCTTCTTTGCTCTGCAGCATTTGCTTTAACAAGAATTATGGGTACTTCTAAATAGGGCTTGGTTAATACTATATGTATCGAGTTTTTTAATTCTTCCGGATACCCTGTAATGAGGCCGGCTTCTCCCTCAACTATTTTCTTTATGCTCTCTTCATAATTCTTTGTTGTTATACTTTCAAATTCTATACCAGTGATTCTGCTTATTTCCTGCAATATTGAAATACTTATACCGCTCATTTCTTTGCTTGTTGAATTAAAGTATTCAACTGGTTTTAATGAAGGATTATGAACTACTTTTAACGACGGATGTTCAGCTATAAAAGCTTTTTCCTCTCTTGTAAAATTTGGTGTATTTATTGATTTTGTATTAAAATGTCTGTTTGTTAATTCAGCTGCAAAATAAGGATCTAAAAAGAAAATATCTTCTAAGGCTTTATTAAACTTATCCAAAAGTACTGTTTCATTTTTTCTTGTCGCAAAATAATAGGGTAGGGATTGTATTTTCGCAATTATTACGGTATCGGGCATTTCTACTAAACTACTGTAAAGAAGCGCATCAAATTTACCCTCATGTAGTTCATCGATGGCTGTTGTTGTTTTTGTAATAATTAAATTATAGAAAAAATTATTTTTTTCTGCATATTCATCCAAATAGGTATTAAATGAATTTTCTGCAAAACTAGCTATTGTAATATTATTAAAATTTTGAAAATCCTCAAAATGGTACGAGGTGTTTTGGGGCGCGTATAAAAGACAATATTCGTAGCCCATTTCTTTATTAGTATATCCAAAATAAGTTAGCCGTTCTTCTGTTTTCTGCATGGGACCAAAAAAATCCAGTTCACCTCTTTGAAGCATAGCAAGACCTTCTTCCCAATCACAGGGAATAAAGGAAAAGGTCATGTCTGAAAACTTGGAAATCTCGTTAAAATAATCTACAGTGTATCCTGTTGGTTTTTGTGTTATGGAATCTATGTTTACACCATAACCCTTCAAAAAACCAACCCGTAATGAGTTTTTCGTC
>CAZLNE010000170.1:0-2832 GCA_964560975.1 uncultured Treponema sp.
TTAAGGCTATACGCGTAGAAGACGGGCATGCCATGGTAATACCTGAATTATGCATCATGTGCGGCCGCTGTGTTATTCATTGCCCGGCGAAGGCTAAACATGTTCGCGATGATCTGGCCCGTACAAAGCAGCTTTTTTCTCTTAAACCCCGCGTCATTGCTTCTTTAGCTCCTTCATTTGCCTCAGAGTTTCCGGATTATACCAAAGATCAGCTTATTTATGCTTTAAAACAGCTGGGTTTCCATGGTGTTTCAGAGACTGCAATTGGTGCGGATCTTGTGTCGGCTCAAATTGCAAAGGATCTTTCAGAGGCTGCAAAAAATAAAGACGGGCAAAAACTGTTTATATCGAGCGCGTGCCCTTCCTGTGTTGAATTTATTAAGCATTTTATGAGCGATTATACTCAGTATATTACAGACCGCTCTTCTCCTTTGTTAGCTCATTCCCGTTTTATAAAGGCAACGTTCGGGGATGATACCGGCATTGTATTTATTGGTCCCTGCATTGCAAAAAAAAGAGAGGCCGATGTTTGGAAAACCATTGATGCAGCCCTTACTTTTAATGATCTTAGAAAATGGCTTAATAGAGAAGGAATTACTCCCGGATCTCTAAAAATAAACACCGAACCACATGATTTTATTCCGTTCAGAGCAGGAAAAGGCGCTTATTATCCTGTGGGCGGCGGAATGATAGAGTCGTGTAAAAAATACAACCCCCTCTCACATGTAAGAACTATGGCAATAACCGGAATAGAAGAAATACGCAGCGCACTTGAAGGTTTAAAAAATGAAGACTTAAAAGAACCGCTGTTTCTTGAAGTTCTTGCCTGCGAAGGCGGCTGTGTTAATGGGCCGGGAACCGGCAGTTCTTCATCCCTTGCAATGAGAAATGTGCGTATTGGTGAATATGCAGAAACAGCAGATGATACTCTTGATGAGCAGGTTTTATCTTCTGTCAGTGATTTAACAGGAACTTTGCCGGTAATACAGCAAGTAAAGAAGAGACACAGCGAAGAAGAAATTCGTTTTGCGCTGCGCTCTGTTGGAAAATACACCCGCGCTGATGAACTTAACTGTGCAAGCTGCGGTTACGATACCTGCCGTCTTTTTGCCGAGGCAATGCTTGACAACCGGGCCGAAAAAACTATGTGCGTGTCGTACATGAGAAAACTGGCTCAAAAAAAAGCTAACGGACTTATACGTGCAATCCCCGGCGGTGTTGTCATAGCAGACAGCGGTTTAAAAATTGTTGAATGCAACAGCAATTTTGCAGCCCTTATGGGTTCTGACATTGTGGAGATGTATGATGCAAAACCAGGTCTTGAGGGTGCAGATTTAACAAAGATTATACCATTTTACCGCTTTTTTGCTGATGTTCTTGCCGTAAACGGACCGGATGTCATAGAGAGGGAAGTTAGGGCAGGCAAGAAGATATTTCATGTATCAGTTTTTGCAATTGAAAAAGAGGAAGCAGCGGGCGCAGTAATAGAGGATATAACAGCGCCTCAAATACAAAAGCATAGAATCGTTACCCAGGCAAAAAAAGTTATAGATAAAAATTTGTCGGTTGTGCAGAAGATTGCCTTTTTACTTGGCGAAAATGCTGCCGAGTCAGAATCAATCTTAAATTCAATTATTGATTCATTTTCTGACGACGGCGGAGATGATGAATAATGGGTGAACTTCCTCCCTTTGCCGGTTCAAAGGATACTTTTATAGAAGTTGCTCATGCCCAGCTTAGAAAACATAAGCAGGGCGCTGAGGGCGATGTATTTTTATCGCAGAAAAATCCTGCCGACGGCCGTGTTATTACCGCGCTTTCGGACGGGCTGGGGTCTGGAATAAAGGCAGGAGTGCTGGCTACCCTTACTGCAACGATGGCAACAAAATTCATTGCATCAGATATTCCCATTAAAAAAGCTGCTCAGATAATTATGAATACCCTCCCTGTCTGTAAAGAGCGCGGTATCAGCTATGCTACTTTTACCCTTGTTGATATTGAGCCTAATTCGACAGTTCGGGTGATTGAGTATGATAATCCGCCTTATATTTTAATCCGGAAACAGACCTTTGTTGAGCCTATTAAAGAATTTACAGTAATCGAGAGGAAAAATAAGAAAACAGCGCCGAAAAAGGAAGCGGTCGTTCAGTATTCGCAGTATGAGGCGCTTCCCGGAGACCGTCTGGTTTTTTTCTCCGACGGAGTTACTCAGGCGGGAATGGGATCTGTTCATTATCCCTTCGGCTGGGGCTATAACAATGTCCAAAATTATATTTTGGAAAAAATTGAAAAAAATCCCGAAATAAGTGCACGTGATCTTGCAAAAGCTGTGGTGAATCAGGCTCTGCAGATTGATTCCTTCAAGGCAAAGGATGACATTACCTGCGGAATAATTTATTCGCGAAAACCCCGGGACTTGCTTGTACTTACGGGGCCTCCGCTGTATCCTGAGCGCGATGCGGACTTATCGCGTCTATTTGCTTCTTTTAGTGGAAAAAAAATAGTCTCGGGCGGAACAACTGCGAATATACTGGCGAGAGAAACCGGAAAAAAGATATCGGTGTGCTTAAAAAATTTAGATCCGAAAATTCCCCCGGAGTCTGTTATGGAAGGAGCCGATCTTGTAACAGAAGGCATTATTACAATGGGTTCTGTTGCAGAAATACTTGAACAGGGAAAATACAGTGACAGTGCAAAGGTAAACGCTGCGGTACGGGTAGTGGAATTATTTTTAGACAGTGATAGAATACTCTTTGTTGTCGGCACAAAGATAAATGAAGCGCATCAGGATCCCAATATGCCGGTAGAACTTGAAATACGGCGGAATATAAT
>CAZLNE010000171.1:0-2821 GCA_964560975.1 uncultured Treponema sp.
AATACAGAAAAGCAAAGTCAGCTTAAGAATCATTTGATAATCCCCAAAATATTCTGGTCGAGGAAAAGAAAAGAAAATACCCGCTAAAGACCATACTGGTATTACAGAAAGATATTTTTTCATTTTAGTTCTACCTTTTTTCCTTGCTTTTGTTGTACAAAAGCCTTTATTATAACAACCAATCCTATACATATACTCATCCATTGAGATACAGTACTCAATAACTTAACGTCTGAGTTTAAGTAGATGTAATATAAAATAAGAGAGACATAAGCTGCCATTAATAATACAGATGAAATGATTTTCATTGTTACTATTCTTTTTCTTAATAAGATTTCAATAACAATAATTAGAACTATACAGAAAATACCATCACGAATACTTGTATATGATAATGATAAAACTATACCTGTAATTGAAGGTATTAAAACCCTGATACTATCAGCAATTCTTATTCTTTGTTCCATTATATTTCCTCTATTTTTTGTAAGAAAGATTTTCATCTCCCTTGTAAAGACTATTAGTAACTATTGCAGTTCATACAGGCTTGTAATATAAGCTACAAGACCTACTACAAAAGCGGTTGCAACCATACATGGAGTAACACGAGCTAGAAAGAATGTACATAATCCGTATTCTTTAAAAACTCTAGTTAATACGCCAGTTACTGGCCCACCTGTATCCTTGGCCATTATAAATTTAATTAACCTCTAATATTAGCCCATAATATCCGTCGGAACTATTTTTTCCAGTTGGATATAATCTTCTGAAGTAAAGCGATCAAATCCTTGCTTATTTCCAGAATAGAGCACATGAAATAGTACTCTACCTTTTTTATTCGTACGAACCTTTCTTACTTTTTCAATTTCTGCATATGTTATTTCAAAAACACCGCTAAAATAGGATTTATTCCCGAAAAGGACTATATTATCCTGAAGTGTGTAGATTGGTAAGTACACTATACAAATATAAATCATAAAATCAAAAACATTTCTAAATTGATAAAAGAAATAATCTGCTACAAAGAAATCAATCATACATACAACACATATAATCAAATATATGATTCCGTAGATCACCAACAAATAACCGAGTAATTTAAAATATATTTTCGAGCGTTGTGAAATATAGAGCACATATAATTTTTTTTGCAAATAATGGATTTTAATATAATTTCCGAATGATTCAATCATTGTCGGTAAAAAAACAACCGGTAATACCAAAGGAAGCAGTAATGTTAATTCTTCACTCTTCCAATCAAGACCTTTACAACGGAAAAATAGCAGTACCCCAAATAAAGGAATCGTGATAGCAAAAAAACACATCCATGCCAATCGAGAATTGCCAGAACTTTTATTATAACTTTTCACTTTCAAATATTGCAGTAACATAAACATGAATCACCTCTCATTAAGTAACATGATTTAATTCTGATTTCTGTGATCATATTCTTACGAATGATTCCCAGAAAACCCAAGTAATTCCCTAAGATAATGCACTGCTCCCATAATATATCTATATTTCGGGAGTACGCTAAAAAAACAGATAGAGAAGTGATCTCTATCTGTTATTGATGTTAGGACACGATTATAGCAATAGCCAGCGGAACGCCTATCCAAGGAGAAATAAAGCAGGCACTAACAGCTGCAACCAAAAAGAAATAATCAGATGGTTTTTCTAATTCTCCACCATTAATATTAAGCATTTCAAATTCATTAACTTCACACATAATAATAATCCTTTATCTTTAAGCCAAGAATATAATTAAGACGTTTTGAATTCCTAATTACCAGTACCTCTAAGAATAAATCCAACACCTGCCGCTACTAATGTAATACCAGTGGCTACGGCAATAAATGGAGCAGCTACAATTGCAACGCCGCAAGCAACTGATAAACTAGCTGCTGCTAGAGTTGCTCCAAATATTACATCACTTTTATCCGTTACTTGCACTCCCCCATCCACTGCCATCATCTCATTCTGAGATACTTCAACAAATCCAGTCATTTTTGACCTTACCTTTCGTTTTCCTATGGAAAACATTTGTTTTTTTTGGTAATCTGTGTATAACGGTGATCAATCGTTATGCGTGCGCTTTTGCGCAGATTATCTACTGAATAAAATCCAGTTTCCGTAATACCATCCTAAGTACTGTATTTTTCTCTGTAATTATTCTTCCTTCTGCAGTAATTCCAGGTACTAATTGAGCTTTTTTACCTTCTTTTGATATAAGATAAGGTTCCTCAATAATTGCTTCTGCAATAAATATGGGTGTACCAGCAGCGGTAAAGGTACAATCAGGAGGTATGAGAGACACGGCTGTTTCAATTTGTCCATATCTTGACGGAGGAAGACCAGGGAACCTTATTCTTACAGGATTCCCAGCTGATATACGGGCTATGTACAATGGATCAACATAAAGATCTGCCTTTAAAGCCCCTTCTGTTACTGGAACAATTTTAACAACTTCTTCTCCGGGCATAACATAGTCCCCTTCATTCATTTTCTTCACTTCTGATATAATTCCAGAAACAGGGGCATAGAGAGTAGCATTTCGAATCCCTCTTTCAAGTTCTGACTTCCTATCCTCAACCAGATTTTTCTCTGTCTCTAATTGCTGCTGCAGCTCAAGAGCACTTGATAATTGAGAATTTTTCCAAGTATTGTACTGCATTATTGTTCTATCATATTCTGTCTGCATATCCACTATGTTTTGAGGAACAGTTAATGATTGCGGTTTTTCTTTTTCACGTTGTAATTTCAAAGCCATGTCATTAATAGTGCTTTCATAACGCTGCATTTCATATAAATACGAAGAAGC
>CAZLNE010000172.1:0-2781 GCA_964560975.1 uncultured Treponema sp.
ACGGTAAAATTACATTTTCTGTGAAATTGTCATAAAAAAACTATTTCATCAGCTTTTTCTTTAATAAATCGGCTACAATATCCGGAACCATTTTAGAAATGTCGCCGCCGAAGGAAGCCAGTTCTTTTATTGCACTAGATTTAAGGACAAAGAACTCAGGATCCGTAGGTATAAAGATTGTTTCTATAGAAGAATCCAATCCTCTATTCAGCATAGAAAGATCAAATTCATATGCAAAATCAGTTACATTTCTAACTCCGCGCAAGATAACCGATGCGTTATTTTTTTTTGCGTAGTCAACAATGAGCGTATTACAAGTTGAAACATGCACGTTATCCCATTGAGCGGTTAACTTCTGCATCATAGTAAGCCGTTCTGCTTCAGAAAAAAGATACTTTTTTTGACTATTTACAGCAATTACAACGTTAATCTGGCCAAAAATTTTTCTAGCCCGCTCAATTACATTTAAATGACCGAAAGTAGGAGGATCAAAAGAGCCTGGAAACAAAGCATTTATCATATGTATATTTTATTATTTTATCTATTATATGGTCAAGATCAGAAAACTGATTTGACGAAAAAACATAAGAGTAGTACAATGAAAATTATGAGTAAGAAAAATTACAGTAAATTAGCACTATTTCTCATTATTTGTATAGTTGGACTTTATTCCTGCAAAACTACGCAACAAAATCAGACTGTACAACATCAGACCCAAGAAACAGAAGAAAAGGTTGTCGTGCTCAATGAGCCGGATATAATAATTCTTGATGCTGATCCTGTAAACATACTTGCCGAACCGGAAATTTCTGTTATTCCGCCTAAAACTCAAGCTGAATATACCCGCTCTGTAAGTGAACTGAAAGGCGAGGTTGTCACTCAGGATGTTTTTGAAAAAGACAAAAAAACAATTCTCCGAATAATTGATGAACTTTCAGATATCATGATAAAAAAAGATTATAGAAAATGGATCAACTATATCAGTCCGCAATCGCTCAAATATTGGCAAAACTCAAACAATCTTGAGGCTGTATCTGCCCGTCTTCCAATAAAAGGGGTGGTATTAAAAAATCTTGAAGATTATTTTAGACTAATATTTATTCCATCCCGTTTGAATGTTACCGTTGATGAAATTCGATATACTTCTGTTGATACAGTAAAAGTAGTTCAGGTACGAGGTGAGCAGGATATAATCTGTTATTATTTTGAAAAAATAAATGGAGAATGGATGCTCATTCTTGATACCTTATAACATTGATTTTTCACACGTAATGATGTATACTTTTTTTAAATCTGAGGAGGATTCTTTATGAAGTTTCAAAAAACTGCCGCAATATTCTTAATTCTATGTCTTGCAGCGGCAAATATAAGTGCACAGCGAACTGAAGTAACTGTTGAACAGGAATACTTAAGCACTGTTGAAGATGTTATTATTAAGGAACTTGCTATAGCTGAAGATAGAGACAGCAAACTTGTTTCTCTTCAATATTTAGAGGCAGCAATTGATTCTGGAAGAACCAGCCCGGACATGCTTGCCGCACTTGATTTATTAGCAGGTGAAGGTATTTTTTCCCAAGCACGAACAAATGGACGCTTGGCAAATAATTACCCGGATATCCGTGCAAAAGCATGTGAACTGCTTGGCAGTATGAAGAATGAAGAATCAAAAAACACCCTCCTTAAAGTTACCCTTGCAGATAATGAACCAATGGTCACTACTAGCGCTATACGTGCATTAGGCGAGATTGGAATAAATAATAATAACGAAGTAGTAGAAGCAATTGCATGGGCACAAAAAAAGTATGCGGTCTTAAACCCGACAAGCAGTATGGCTCTTGAAATTCTTACAGCCTATGAAAAACTTGCTCCTAATGTTAAAGACACCAGCATAATGATTCAATCAATTTCTGCTATAGCAACAAATTATAATTATGTAACTCCTGTAAGAACTAAAGCTCTAAACCTGCTTAAAACTCTCACAGGAAGATAAATAAAGACTCAAATCTGTTAGATACTGTCTATATACATAAAAAAAGCAGGATTTTATCCTGCTTTTCTTTACTAAACCCCGAGAGATACAGGATTCGAACCTGCCACCTTCGCCTCCGGAGGGCGACGCTCTATCCAAATGAGCTAATCTCTCTTTATAACTTTTAAGCATATAGATAATTATTTTTTTTGTCAAGAAAAAATGCCATCAATAGGAATATACATGGAACCAATAATTTTAGCATCCTCATCACCCCGCAGACAAGAAATACTTACCAAACTAGGTATACCCTTTCAAGTTATAATACCAGAAATTGACGAAACTATTCCCGGCGATCTTGAACCTGAAGTTGTTGCAGAACGTTTTGCAACAAAAAAGGTTGATGCAGTTATGCGGACAATTCCGACAGGACAGGTCATTCCGTGGATTTTAGGTGCCGACACCATTATTGCATTAGATGGTAAAATGTACGGGAAACCTGAAAATCAGGATCAAGCTACTGAGTTTTTAAAAGATTTTTCGGGTAAAGAACAAACAGTTGTATCGGCAATTGCACTTTTTAATGGTAAACTAAATTATCTGTCAACAAGAATTAATAAAACTAAGGTTCACTTTTCCAAAATGTCAGATCAGGAAATTGAATGGTATGTAAATACCGGAGAGTGGCATGGAGCAGCCGGAGGATACAGAATTCAAGGCATGGCCTCTTGTTTTATAGAACATATTGAAGGTTCTTACAGTTCAATCATCGGCTTGCCTATTTTTGAATTTTATGACATACTTAAAGAGCA
>CAZLNE010000173.1:0-2765 GCA_964560975.1 uncultured Treponema sp.
TTGTCTCCTTTGAGCATGACAGCAAGGCGTATAGGGGGCCACAGCTCAAGCTGTATTTTACCCTCTTTTGCCTCCGATGGAGTTATGCCGAAGCACCGCTTAAATGCCTTTGCAAATGATTCTGGGCTGTCCCAGCCGTAGCGCAGTGCAGCATCAATTACCTTGTCGCCGCCTGCAGCAATGTCGAGAGCCGCCTTGCTTAAGCGTCTTCTCCTCACATACTCTGCAGGGCTCACGTTGAATACAACTTCAAACATCCTGCAAAAGTGAAAAAAAGAGCAGTTGGCCAGTTCCGCCGCTTTTTCGATGTGTGCAGTTCCTTCAAGGTTGTCTTCAAGATAGTCGAGCGCCTGTGTAAGCCGTCTTGTCCAGTCCATACATCCTCCTGTGTCATCTCATGATCACCATACCATGAGAACTGTAGGGTAAGCCTGTCTTTTTTTGCTTTCTTGAGGCAGATAGATGTAAAGAGTCAGTTTTCTATTCCGCAATTTCTTTTATTTTATTTTCCAGATCGCCTTCATTTTTCATCTCATGCCCCTTTGGAATTGTGGTAGTAATAAAATGCTGTGCGTAGGGGAAGCAGCATGCTTCAAGCAGTGTACTTTCTTTATTGAGAAAACCAAAGTTCAATTTTTCTATGTTGATAGTATTAGGCAGTATTTCCATAGCGCCCTTCATTTCTTCAGGATCAAAAATTAAGCCAAAAGGCTCGCTCGATTGATCGCCCAATTCGCCTGAGTAATCAACAGATAAATTACCCTCTATCCAAAGCTGCTGATTAAGAGACTTATACTTAGTATTCTTAGTATCAGCGTAAAGTGTTATACAGTTATTAGTACTTTGGTTTTCAAAGGCTGTAATAATTTCTCCTTTATGAGAGGTCGTGAAAACACTCTTTGAAAGAGTCGGCGCAATAAATCCTTCTCCAGGATCAAAATTTATAGTATTTGATTCGTAATCGTAAATAATCCATGTTGCTAAATTGGTATCTTTGTTCCGGGCAATAACGTAAATTTCAAACCTGCTGCCCCAAAAAACATCGGTATGAATATTAAAAAGCCCTATAATTGCACAGTGCTTTTTTGGCGAGTGTTCAAATATCGATGAAGGAAGAAGCTCGTAGTTTTTGGGCAGAAAGTGCTCTACGTCTTTTTGAGTTATTTCATACGAAAGGAAAAGACTCCACGGCTCGACAACAAAACCCATATACGGATCTTTTTTTGTAACATTTTTCATGATAATTTTTTGAATTAAAAAGGGCAGTTTGCGGAGCATTTGTGCCCCTTGAAAAGCCTCTGCCACCTTTTTTGGCTCTATTCTTTGTTCGACATTTTTTACATAAGCTCTAAAAAGTGCGCTGTCCATATATCCCTCTCTTTATTACTTTATCTTATATTTTCAGGTTTTGTAAATAGTATAGAACCTTTTTGAGAGCAACAGGTGTACCGGTCTGTAATCTGCATACAACATACTGCTCGTGAAGGGCTTGGGCACTGTCCGCACAAAGTTTTTCATGCCTTTGCGGTAGACAAAGGGTTTCTTTCCGTATCTTTTAAGAATAACATTTGCCGCCGATAATCCCGAGGTTGTCACGGTCGGTGTTCCTGTTCCCATAACCGCAGATTCGCCGCAGCATAAAAGATTTTTCCATTCAGTTCGAATATGCAGCCGTTTTAATAGATGCTGGCCGAGCATTTGTTTTGGTCCCGCCGCCGCTCCGCCGTTTTTCATGGTGTAACGCTCAATGGTTTTTGGAGTGGCAATTTCTGCCGAGCGGATAGCTTTTTTTATACCGGGAAAACGCCGTTCGAGTACTCCGGTAAGCCGAGCCTCTTCCTTTTTCTTTGCATCTATATATGCTTTTCCTTCGAGGTCGTTCCATTTTTCAAAGGTCGGCCCAATAACGACTAAGGTGTGTTCATCATCAGCACAAAGAGTTCTGTCATCTATGCTCAGAATATATGCAGTAACTTCGCTTTCATCAATCTGATTCAGATTGCCTACAAGCATTTCAATGGGAGACGTATTCTCAGGAATAGCGGTTCGGTCGACTACTGCATACATTACGAGACTGGGATACGTAGGTACCTGATTTTTTGCCCATTCAATACGTTTTTTTGGTGCAATTGACGGCGGAATAAGTTTACTGTATAGATTCCAGACGGTCCCTGAGTAAATAATATCCTTTGCATAAAGCTCGGAGCCGTCAGCAAGCTTTACACCATAAGGTTTATTTTTGTGAAAAAGTATGGACGTAACTTCATTATCGAGAATCATGTCACCGCCGTGCTCTTCAATGACCTTTTCAAGTTTACCCGGCAGAAAAAGAGTAGACCCTGCAGGATACCAGCTTCCCCCCTCGTGGTTGTCAACAAACATAATTGCCGCAAGTACGGCCGGGGCTTCTTTTACGGTTGCATAGCAGTAAGTAGAGGTAAGTTTATCAAAAAAATTGAAAATTTCGCCGTCCGTAAAATATTTTTTAAGGAGCTTTTCTGCACTGCTGTTCAAGAAGCTTAGAAAACGGATAAATGAAAATGGATGGGTGACTACTATGTTTATACCTTGAATTGGATTTATTTCGTCCGCCGAAGCATAAAGCGGGTTTTCAATAAGCACATGCTTGTAAATTTTTGTCATATCGCGGTAAAACCGCTTGATATTAGCTTTTTCAGAAGGGAATACAAGCTCAAGTTCATCGGTAAATCGGTCAATATCAGCATAAAAGTGAATGCGCTTGCCGTCAAAGTTGACGCAGTACA
>CAZLNE010000174.1:0-2765 GCA_964560975.1 uncultured Treponema sp.
TCCATCACCTGGAATAAGAGCGATAGTTATCTTCATAAATCTATAAACCTTAAGCGAAAAAAAAATACTGTAAACTCTTTTTGGATTGTAGTAAAAATCTGTATAAAAGTAAATACGAAGGAATTCCCTAGATTCAAAGAGAATTATAGGATAAAATGGGTGAGATGAATAGAAACTGGTCAACTACAGCACTAATTTTATCTGTCAAGCATTCCGGAGAGGATAATCGAAGTGTAACCTTGCTTACAAAGGATAAAGGGCTGGTTCATGCAGTACTGTACGGTGGACCGAAGAGCCGTTTACGTTCCTTAGTGGCACCGTATCACAGCGGAACTATATGGTTGTACACAGATGAAGTTCGTAAATTCACAAAAATATCCGACTTTGATGTTCATTCCTACCACAATGAAATACGGGAGAATTTATTTAAGACCTGTGCGGCCGGTCTTTGTGCTGAACTAGCAGTGAAAACCCATTGTGGTACAGAATTTTCTGAGACATGGCTTTATATTACAAGCTTTTTAGATGGTTTATGTATGGTTGACGAACAGGAAGCACGAGTTGCGCTCCTTCGTTTCATATGGCGATTCTTGTCTCTTCTAGGATTTCAGCCGGATCCCTGCCACTGTGATAGATGCGGGGAAGATATGTGCATTATCAGTTCGTCAGTTAAAATTTTTTACAGTCTTTTTGATTCAGCTTTTTACTGCACCGAATGTTCAACGCAGAATTCAGAAAACCCGGGGTTTCTTCTTGGAAAAGAAAGCGTTTCATACTTAAAAGCAATTACCACAGAGAAGCCTGGCTTTGTAAGGGCTATAAAAATTCACCGCGATACAATAGTTGAACTGCAGGATTTTTTACACTTTATTCTTCAGAACTTTGTTGAAGGTAAACTGCTTTCACTCGATCTGCTACAACGGTTTTAAGATATAAACCTTTACTCATTATTTTTTACCTAGTATACTTAGTTACTTTATAATGGAGGCAGACATAATTGCTTAAACGTGTACGAGGTCAAAAAATAAGACTGGCTGGTTTTAACAACCTCACCAAGAGCCTAAGTTTTAATATTTATGATGTGTGTTACGCTCATTCAGAAAGATCACAGATTGAGTATCTTGAATACATTGATGAAGTGTATGACTCAGACAGACTTAGAAAAATTATTGAAGACGTAACAAAAATAATTGATGCTAAACTTGTAAATATTTCAACCCAGGATTATGAACCGCGCGGAGCAAGCGTAGTAGCACTTATTAATGAAGACCACTCTGAAATGATTCCATCTGAAAGTTTCGTATGCGGTCACCTTGATAAAAGTCATATAACTGCACACACCTATCCCGAATATGATGCAAAAACAGGGCTCGCAAGTTTTCGTGTTGATATTGATGTTTCAACCTGCGGAATGATTAGTCCGTTAAGAGCTCTTCATTATCTGATTGGAAGCTTCGATTCCGATATTTTTCAAATGGATTATAGGGTAAGAGGATTTACAAGGGATACGAGGGGAAAAAAGGTTTTTATAGATCATGATATCAATTCTATTCAGGATTATATTGCAGAAGACGTGCTTGAAGACTACCTAGCTTACGATATAAATATCTTATCTGATACTATCTTTCACACAAAAATGAGAAAAAAGAATTTAGATCTCGATAATTACCTCTTTGGTGATGAAATTGAGCTGCTGGATGATAATGCAAGAAAAAAAGTAAAAAAACTTCTTGAAAAAGAAATTCAGGAGATTTTTGAATGCGAAAACTTTTAAATGTTTTTCATAAATACTTTAAAGTACATTCTGAATATACAAGCGCTCACAGCGGATGGTTTTTTGATGTTAAAAAAGTTTTAAAAAAATCAAAAACTAAGTGGCAACATATTAGTGTAGTCCAAACCAAGGAATTCGGCAAGGCTCTTCTTTTAGACGGCATAACGCAGCTTACAGAGGCGCAGGAGTATCAGTATCACGAACCCATGGCGCATCTACCTCTTTTATGCCACCCGAATCCGGAATATATTCTTGTAATAGGCGGCGGTGATGGAGCTCTACTGCGTGAAATTCTGCTTCATCCTTCAATCAAGCAGGTTGATTTTGTTGAGCTTGACGCTGGAGTCATCGAATTTTGTAAAGATTTTTTTCCAGAATTAGGAGCTTCTTCTTTCTCTGATAGCCGTGTTTCTCTTCATATTGAAGATGGGAGAAGTTTTGTCGAAAGAGCAAGCAAAAAAGAGATAACCTATGATGCTGTCTTTATGGACATGACAGATCCTGCAGGGCCTTCACTTGCTTTATATTCACAAGAGTTTTTTTCCATGGTTGAAAGCCTATTAAAAGATAGTCTATCTTTTTTTATAATGCATTCAGAGTCTCCTGATTTGAGACCGATTACCTTTTCAAAAATTCACGCTACATTGCGCACAGTATTTCACAAAGTTCAGCCTCTAGTAAGTTATGTGAGAATGTATGGAGGGCTTTGGTCCTGGGCTTTGTGCAGCAGAAGTGACAGCACTACAGTTAATGTTTCTCTCATAGAAAAAAGAATAAAAGAACGAAATTTACAGCATTTGAATATTATCAGTGGTGATACATGGCCGTCGTTTTTCGCCCTTTGGCCTATTCATGCTGCTCTTCTTTTACAAAAGACAGAACCTGCTACCGACAAAAATCCTGATTACCCGTTAAATTAAAAAAACCTGCTTTTCAGCAGGTTTTTTGGAGGTGGGGAGAATTGAACTCCCGTCCGGATGTGCGGGCCAGA
>CAZLNE010000175.1:0-2729 GCA_964560975.1 uncultured Treponema sp.
TACTATTTTGTTTGATGTAGTTTTTGCTTTCTTTTTCTATTTTTTATTGGTTGCGGAGGCCGGATTTGAACCACGACCTTCAGGTTATGAGTTATAATTTAACTTTTAGTAATACAATGTAATTTGATGTAATCGGCAGTAGCTTTGAGTTATCTCGGTTATTGTCTTATGTAATCTATAGCGATTTATAGCGGTTTTTATTGGTAATAAACATCAGGTTGTCGGTTAGTGTATTATCAGCACCTTTATAATTTACTCCAATCTATTATTTATTCCTAATGAATCCCGCTTTGAATCCACCCTTTGAATCGACTACCGTCTTTACGCAATCTTTACGTACCATCTTTCTTAATAATATTTAATAGAATAACCGAGATAATTATATTATAATGTAGAATAGGCCCAGAATATGGTGCAGCCTAATTTAAGTAATGCTTTTTTATTGGAGGGATAAAAGGATGGAAAAAAGATATAAAGACAAGTTGATTATCATTAATGATGCCTTTCAAAGTAAAAATTTCGATACGGTTGTGCAAGAAAGCTGCAAAATATTTGAAGTTATTATGAAGCAACTTTATATAGAAGCACTTGGAAAGTTGGATAGTAAAAGTAGAAAAGAATTAATGAATATTGAATATTCTAACGATAAGTCAATTGGTATTGACACATTTTCATTTGGACAAGTTATTGGGTTATATAAAAAGAGCAACTTCTTTAGCATTCTAGAGCGAAGCACAAACAGAGACTATTCTATGCTTCGTGCTATTAATTTTGAATTGATAAATGATTTGCGAAATGCAAGTGCTCATATGGTGAAGCAAATAGATATTATCTATGGAAATGCGGAGTATGTTTATTCTAGCCTGAAGATTTTCCTTGCGACGCTTGGTTATGCAGAATTTGAGAAATATCTTGGAGAAATGGTTAGCAAAAGAATCTCTCATTCTAATACTGTAAATAATATACAAAACAATACTACGGAAGTAGAAAGAACAAGTAACAAATATGATGTTATGGATAAAAAGGAAAAGCGAAGAATTGCCTTCCAAAGAAGGATTACACGAAAACACGATGTAAAATCGATATCTTCCGTTATCGAGAAAAAAGAAAGTGTTGCTATTTTGGACATAGGTTGCAACGATGGCTCTCTTATCTTAGATAGAGTTGACGGCATGACAAATATATCTGCTATTGTAGGTGTGGATTCGAATGAAGAGATGATAAGTAATAATATCAACAGATGTGATAAAAATAATGTGTTTTATATCTGCAGTGATTGTGAAAAGGATGATTTTTTGGATGATATTCAAGATTTGATGAAAGAAAAAAAGATCGAGAAATTTGACCTGATTGTATTATCAATGATACTGCTTCATGTAAAAAATCCTTTCAAATTATTAAAAAATGCACGTGCTCTTTTAAAGGCCGATGGGAGTCTATATATTCGTGATATGGATGATGGACTGACGGTTGCGTTCCCTGATGATAAAAATCTTGTGTCAAGGGCACTTGATATCAGCAATAGAGTACCCTATACAGGTTATAGACATTGTGGAAGACAGGTTTATTCTATATTAAAAAAATGCGGATTTAGGGAAGTTGAAATTGTAGAAGAAATTATTGATACCGTCAATATGAATTTTGACGAGCGTAATATGCTTTTTGTGACCAACTTTTCATATATAAAAGGGGATTTAGAGCTAGCATATAAAGAGAGTCCAGAAGAATTTGAGGATGATTATATCTGGTTTCAAAGCGCATATGACGAGCTTGAAGAATTATTTCAATTGGAGGGGTTTTATTATCGAATGGGTTCGATAGTATTTTTAGCAAAAAAAGAAGAATAATGAGGATGAAATGATGATATATCAGCATAATAACCTTTTTATAATACCATTTTTAATAAGTAGCAAAATGGAAGAAGTATGGGATAACTTTAAGGGAAATAATAAATGGAAAGCATACTGCCAGCCAAAAGAAAGCGAGATTCATGCTTATATTTCCAGACGATTCCTGCAAGAAGAAAGTATGGCTTCGAGCTGTATATGTAAGATATTTGAAGTTGAAAAAAATGCAGGCAAGCAGTATCTGAAAACCTTTTATGATAAAATAAAAAAAAGAAGTTTTAAGCTGCACTCTATAAAAGTGTATTTATATAATACAGGGCTTTCCTTTGCGGTGTTTAGTATTAACTATGACAAAGGCTATATTCTGAATGAGGTAATTGAATTAAATTCTATCTTAAAAGATTTGTATTCGGATTCCAAACGCTTTTACTCTATGGAAGGAAAAATTACATTAGTAAATGATATCAATGGAACACCACTTTCAATGGGCACACTTATTTCAGAAGGTGAACCAGATAATCAAGGATTTCAGCAGTTAACGCTTATTGATGAAGACAAACGAATTAGCGTATTGACGCAGTTATTTAAAAATATGGTTACAGGTGAGTATATCAAAACCACTTCTAAATATTTTAAACTAATAAACAACAAAGAAATTACCCTTTTAGATTTAAAAAGAAATATTCTGTGCGATAGTTTGCAGGACATGATGACAGAATTAAAAATTGATTTTACTGATACACGAGGGTTTTGGGGAACACTGAATAAAGGCACCCCTAAAAAAGCACATACCTGTAACTACCATCTAGTTGATGAAGACGATTATAGCGACGAAAATATTTTTTATTTGAAGCATGGATATGGGGTAAGTCATAATTATGA
>CAZLNE010000176.1:0-2684 GCA_964560975.1 uncultured Treponema sp.
CGGCCTTTTTCCCGAGAAAATACTGACTCAGGGCCAACCCTAGTTTTCCGGCAATAGATATTAGAATTATAACTACAGATAAAAGTTCTGGTTCCGGCGCATGTCTCTGAGTAATTAGACTTTTTATTGCTGAAAGGGACAGCTGCGAACCTGCAAAAAGAATGATAAAGGAAAAAGCCATGGTTGCCGTTGTTTCAGCCCTCCCGTGTCCCCAAGGATGTGTTTTATCTGATGGCCGGCTTATTAAAAAACTGATAAATAAAGCAATTCCTGCGACAACAACATCAGTTGCCGAGTCAATTCCATCTCCAAGAACAGATAGGCTCCCGGTTTTAAATCCTGCAAACAGTTTTAATCCAGACAGCAGCAGATTTCCCCAAAAAGCAATAATCGCAGCTTTTTTAATCAATCGTAAGCGGTTAGTTTGAGTATTATTATTTGTCATCTCTCACTTTTCTCCCATGTTTTTAATGGATGCATCATAAAGGAACAGATAGTATACAATAAATTTTTCTCGAAATATAGCCATCTTAGTTGTTTTCTCTCCAAAATATGGTATTATAGTATCAATAAATGTCCATATTCTACACATTCGGAGTTGTCTATGTCTATTTTTAAACGCTTTACTATACTTTTTTTTACGGTAACCATGGTTTCAATTTTTCTGCTTCGCTGGTATGCTATGCAGTTTTTGTACCGTACACCGGAAAAATTCTGGAGCGGAATGTCCACAACAATAGGTGCGACATTGCTCGTTATGTCAATCATACTCATAATTGTTTATAGAATGACACGGCCCTTTAATAAGGTAATACATAAAGCAGCTAAGAATATTCCAGTGACAGATGATGAAATTAAAACCTCATTAGGTATTTATCACAAAATTAACGTACTTACCATTGGAGCGAATGTTATTGGGTTTTTTATCGGTCAGATTGTTGTAGTCATAATTGAGGTAAATCTAGGGGTTACCGAATATCATCTTGGCAGAATTATTTTTTCTGTTGTTCAGGCAACCCTCATTGGAGCCCTTTCTGCATCGTACACGATCTTTATCCTAAATGAGTTATTCGCGCCTTTTAGAAAAATGTTTAAAATCCATTCATCAGAGATTTTCGGCAAAAACCAAACTATGACTCTTAATAAAACTCTTCTTATAATATCCGCTATAGCACTGTTATATATGGCCTGCAATACACTCTCTGTTTCTTTTGAAATTATTAACCGCCAGCTCACAAATCCTGTTGACAATGCATTATCTGTCTATATAAGAGGCGGAATTTTAGTTTGTGTTGTCTCCTTTCTTCCTGCCTTTGGTATTTTGTGGTTCATTCTACGAAACCTTAAAAACAGAATAAAAGAAACTTCCAACATTATGTATGAAATTGCAGAGAACGGTAATTTGACAGCACGTCTTGATATTACCGTAATGGATGATTTTGGTATTCTAACAAGTTCTATCAATTCATTTATTGTAAAACTAGGATATTTAGTTACCAGTCTGCGAAACGAAGCGGACGTTGTTGGACAATCTGCTGTTCATCTTACTCAAGAAATAGAATCTGCTACTGCAGCCCTTACACAAATGGTTTCTTCATACTCAAATATAAATGCGCAAGGAAAAAAACAGAGCGATCTTATAATCAGTGTTCATACAGATATTACCGGAATGGCAGAATCTGCGGTATCAGTGGAACAAGAGGTTAATACACAAAGTTCAGCTGTTCAGCAAAGTTCAGCATCAATTGCAGAAATGGTTGCAAATATTAATTCCGTTGCAGAGATGTCAAAAAAAGCCGGAACTATTTCAGAAGAATTAACGGTAACAAGCAACGAAGGTAAACAGGCCATAAACGATGCGATCAATGCAATAAAAGAAATTAAAGCATCATCTACAGAAGTACAGGATATAGTTCGTGTTATTCAAAAAATTGCTTCGCAAACAAACCTGCTTTCTATGAATGCTGCTATTGAAGCTGCTCACGCAGGAAGTGCGGGCCAAGGATTTGCCGTTGTTGCCGATGAGGTTCGTTCTCTTGCGGCATCTTCTGCAAAGAGCGCTAAAGAAATAAATTCACATATTACAGATATGGTGAGCAAAATTAATACCGGGGTGGAAGCAATACAAAGTGCAGGAAGCGCATTTAAAGAAATTGCGGTTAATGTAGACAATACATCCGGTCTTGTGCAAACAATCGCAAATGCGATGGAAGAGCAAAGTGTCGGCGCTAAAGAAACTATGGATACAACATCTTACTTTGTTGAATCAGTCAATAAAATAAAAGGCTTGTCGGAACAACAGACAGAGTATTCAAAGAGTGTCGATAACGCAATGAATAATGTTGTACAGTCATCGCAGGAAATTTCGACTGTTATAAAAGAGGCATCAATTTCGTGCGGAAAACTCTCCGAAGTTGTAGAGAAATTCAATCTAGCTATTAAGCAAAACGGGCAGGCTGTAGCAAAGATGAACAGCATGATGGAAAAATTTACTGTTTAGTGTAACAAAAGTATTACAGAATAAAACCCTTTGTAATTTTTGAAAGGCTTGTTCCAAGATCCTTATTAGTATCTGAGAGACTGCTTACAGAGTCCAAAGTTGTATTAATTTGTAAAATATTTTCCTTCATGATAGATGAACTTTCTTGTAAGTCTAGAGATATTTTCTGGAGTCTGTCCATCTC
>CAZLNE010000177.1:0-2664 GCA_964560975.1 uncultured Treponema sp.
GTTCCGGTACTCAAAAGAAGCGCCCTGTTTTTATACTGATGCACAAGCCTGCTTGTTTTTTGGTGGCAGTGCTCGCCTAAAGGATCAGACAACTCCTCTGGTGTAACAGTATTTTCGTTATTGGAGGGAAACACCTGAGCCTTGAACGAACGCAAAGAAGCAGTGTCATTCTCAAGGCGTGACAGTATTTTTTTTAACTGAGGCGTAAGTGTAAAAGGAAGCATATCCATGGACAATGTTATATCAGTTTTTAGGTATAATGAAAACTGTTGTAACGAATCGTAAATAATCTCAGACAAAAGTAAAAAGATATGATATTCTACTCTTCATGGATAACGAAACACAATTTTATCTTTTTATAGATTCAGAAAACATCAGTTTTAATCTGATAGAACCCGTTTTTAATGAAATACTAAAGTACGGAATAATATCAGGTAAAAGGGCTTACGCAGACTGGTCAAACCCGGCATACAAAAACTGGCCTGAAGTCTTAGATAGATACGGAATACGGCCTTTTCAGCAGTTCCATTATGATTCAGACGAAACTGATAAGGCAATTATTATGGATATTATGGAAGTCGTATACTCAAATAAAAACATCACAGGTATTTGTATAATCGGGAACGATCACATCTATGGCAGTGTTGCACGGCGCGTTCGCGAAAAAGGCTTGTTCTTTTTAGGCATTGGTACAAAAAAAGCCTCAAAAAAGTTTGTTGATGCCTGTAACAGTTTTATCTACCTCGATAATATTAAAGCAGAAGAAACCTTTGGAAAATCGCCTCATCAGGCTCAAAAAGAGATTGAAAATGCTGAGCCAATAATGCTTAAGGCAATCAGTGAAATTGACGAAGAGTATTTTACCCTTGCAGCCTTTGGTAATATGCTTAAAAAGCTCGATCCTGCATTCGACCCCAGAACCTACGGTTACAAAAAACTCATTGATCTTGTAAGTTCAATGGAAAATATCGTATCGGTTAAAAGTGATAACATGAAACCTCCTGTTCATTATATTGAAGTCAAAAAGAAATAAGGAATAACCAATAGAGGTAACAATGACTGAGCTTAAAGCATTATCTATCAAGAATAAGGAAGAAATTAAGACTCTTTTTTCCAGTGTTTTTACAAAGGATCCTTGGAACGACGACTGGAGCAATACTGAACAACTCGAGAAGTACATTACAGGAATTATCGGTAATAGAGATTCAATTGCACTCGGTTTTTTTGATGAAGGAAAGCTTATTGGAATTGCAATTGGAAACATAATTCACTGGTATAAAGGAAGTGAATACTATATAAGGGAATTCTGCATATCAACAGATGAACAAGGAAAAGGTTTTGGGTCAATCTTTTTATCGCTTATTCAAGACTATCTCAAAGCCGCTGATATTCACACTATACTGCTTTCAACCAATCTAAATACACCTGCTTATTCTTTTTATATAAAAAATAATTTTACAGAACTCGAGACTGAGCGTTTTTTCTACAAAAACTTCTAAGTAAAATAAACTAAGTAACTATAGTAAGAAAGGACTATACATGATTTTATCTAATCTAAAAAAAACCTTTAAATATCAAATACCTGTTGTCACAATCCTGCTTGCATTAAGTTGTCTTATAACAAGTATTCCACAGCTGTTCATGGGCGATACTTATAACCAGTTAACAGGTTCACCCTTATCAATGAACCTTTATTGGGCATTTACCCTGCCAGCCTTTTCTCACGCTCCCCAAATGCTGCTTACTCATACAGCCGGAAACCTTGCAATTCTACTGTTATTCGGAATAATAACAGAACAGATTATAGGCTCAAACAGCTTCGCTTTTCTTTCATTAATTACGCTCATAGGAACAAGTCTTCTAGATATGCTTCATGGAATAAGTATTACACATGGAGCATCCGGAATTTTTTGGGGCTATCATCTCACAAGCTTTTTTATAATAATTGTTATCTATGAACAGATAAAAAGAAGGTTATTTAAAGAAATTTTCTTTTGGATAGGGCTTTGTCTTCTTATCTTTGATTTAATAGGAATTCCTGTTATGGAAGTAGTTCTACAGAAAAGAACTTTTTTTGAAAACTTTGGACAAACCATTCATCTATTTTCTATTTGCCTTACCATACCCTATGTTATTATAAAAAGAGCAGCTATCCAAGCACATACAATAACATTTATTTCCGGCAATACTATAACATATACTAAAAAGAAAGCACCTTTTTTCTTACTTCTTCTTATTTTATTACTCAATCTAGTATCAACAATATATGCCATACTGATATCATAAAAAAACAACCGGCTTTTGCCGGTTGCTTTTTTCGCTCAGGGGGGAATTGGCTTACATTCGCAAACTTCCTGTTTGCTCTTTCCAGCCCGCCCTCGCTAACTGCCGCGCACGTCCTGTGCGCTCTTCCTCGCATTCGCTTATATATGATGGGCCAGGGATGGCACCTCATGATGTTTCGGGACTCGAGTTTGTTCGCAAACTCGACAAGCACATAAAACAGGACGGTTTATGTGCTTAGCTCATCTTCAATCTCTCGAAGCTACGCTGAGAGTTCCCCCCTGCCCCTATTTAAAATAAAAAAACCGCTCGTAAGCGGTTTTTTATTTCGGGCAGGGGGGAATTGAACCCCCGACCTCTTGGTCCCGAACCAAGCGCGCT
>CAZLNE010000178.1:0-2604 GCA_964560975.1 uncultured Treponema sp.
CAACTTACTAATGTTACAGAAGCAACCAGTGCGAGTACAAGAAGTACACTTAAAATTTTTTTCATCAAATCCTCCTTTGATAAATAACAAACAAACAAACACCAAGATTTAACTAGGTTTTTGTTTGTTTCTTATTGTATACCTAATAAAATAATAAAACAATTCTTTTTTTATATTTTTTATAGTATATTTATAGTACCCTAGCTATATATGTTGAGGTATAGGCTAAAAGTCCTATGTTTAGGATAAATGTACATAATTATTTTGTTTACGTACATTTTACCAAAGACTGATATTTACATAATACTTCATTGCTGCCTTTTGTTCATGAAGAACCTCATTACTTTAAACAATGAATTATGCTCACTAAATGCAGAAACATGGACAGTAGAACAAATCGCAGTAATTATGAAGGAATTTATACCCCGTTTCTTTCCTAAAACAAGCGCCTGTATCTTTTACAGGCAGTATTTGGAGACTCCTTTTATTATTACAGACAAGGAATATCCCATATCATCTGATGTTATAATTTCTGCCGTCTCCAATAACCGAGATTTCTCTATTATTGAATATGAAAATAAAAAGAATGAATGGCTGTTTCTTTTTCCTTTTTTTTCAAAGAAAAAGCCTGTTTTAAGCGCAGTAATAATCGTAAAAAATAAATACCTCAAGGAATACAAAGATAAAGCGAAAGAACTTTTTCATTTTCTTAAAAATCATTTTTCACACCTGAAGCAGACAAAAAAACAGTTTCTGCATTTCGAAAATGATATAGAAGCAAGAAAATTTGATTCACTTCGGAAGTTTTTGACTACTAAAAGGACCGTCACCGGGAAGAATTAAACGTAAGCATTCATTACTCTTTTAAAGGGGGCGTTTTTACTATTCTCGTAAAGGATGAAGGAAACGGGTTCAGCGAACTTGAACACTGGAAAATATGGAAATATAAACGAACAGAATTAGAAACAGAGGGTAAAATTGAAGAATTTAGATTATTTGCGGCTTATCAGAACCGGGGATCCTATAATCCTAATTATTCAGGCGGAACGGCGTTATTTTCAGCAGCAGAATATTGGATGAAAAAGGAAAAATTCGCGGCATCATAGTAAGCCGAACCTTATTTCAGCTTTTAGCAAAACCTTTTGGCAGAGATCTGCTTTATAGAAAAACCGCCGAGGAAGTCATGATAAAGCCAAGAACCTTCCTTTATAATGAATATATCAATGAGATTCATGAACATGTTAAAGAAGATTTTTTGCTTGATGAAATTCAGCATTATGTACTGATTGACGAAAAGAAAAATTTCAAAGGAATATTTTCTTCTAAAGATCTTCTTCTTCATATTGCCTCAGTACAACATCAGGAAACAATAATGACAGAAGAAATTCAAAAAAAAATGATATCTCCCTTTTTATTATACGAAACAAATTTCATCCAGATAGCGGCCGCTTCAATCATGTCTCAAAGAATTGGAGGAGACTATTACTTTATTAAAGATTTAGATGAGCAACGGACATTTTTTTGTCTATGCGATATTTCGGGCAAGGGTCTAAGTGCCGCCTTAATCACAACAGTATTAGCAGGATTTATGGAAAGTGTAACCTATATTTCAAGTTTAAGTTTACTAATACAAAAGATGAATACAGTTATTCTTAAATTATGTTCTCTGGAAAAATATGCTACTGGTATTTTCTGTATATACAATAAAGCTGATGAAACGATTGAGTATTGCGATATGGGTCACGGATTATTTTATGAAATTACCGACAAAGAAATAATTCAGATTCCTGAATCATCAGGCAATATTCCAATTGGAGTAATGAATCTTGATGAAATCATCACAAAAAAAATACAAATAAAACAAAGTTCATCATATATGATTGTATCAGACGGCATCACCGAACAACGAGATGAAAATTCGACACTCTTTTCGATCAAGGAAATAGTATCAATCATGAATAAAAATAAGGGAAACATAAAAAAAGCAAAAATAGATTTCTTTGAAAGTTATTTTTCATTCAAGAAAAAAACAATTCAACATGATGATGCCTCGATACTTATTGCATCAATAAAAAAGGCTCTATAGAAGAGCCCAGGTGGTCTACGGCACAAAAATAATCCATCTACCGCTGCTTTCTTCCGAACCTGACGGGGTTTGATAGTTATTCTTTGCATAGTACCTGGACTCATCTAAAGAGCCTAAAGCAGTCAAACGGAGAGAGGGGGATTTGAACCCCCGGTACTGGTTAGAGCACACACGCTTTCCAAGCGTGCACCATCGACCACTCGGACATCTCTCCAAAAAAATAAAAGGGCTTTGATTACACGATTATAGATTACTGGATTCAAAAATGCAAAAACGGAGAGAGGGGGATTCGACTTACAGCTCTGCACTTCCTGTGCTTCGCTTCCAGTCCGCCCTACGCTGCTGCCGCGCACATCGTGTGCGCTTTCCCTCGTATTCACTCGGCGCAGCTCCATGTTCGAATCCCATATTCGTTTTAAACGAATTCTAGTTTTTAACACGTCTCTCTTTAGCGGAGAGAGGGGGATTCGAACCCCCGATACCTTGCGGTATAACGGTTTTCGAGACCGCCCGATTCA
>CAZLNE010000179.1:0-2603 GCA_964560975.1 uncultured Treponema sp.
CTTTTTTAGCAAGCTTGTATTGTATGAAACAAAGCTTATAGTGCAAAAAAATCTATGCTTTTATAATAAACAGCATTATACTTGTTTTAGTAACTAATAATACATTTTTACCAGGAGAAACAATGCGTAAGACCTATGATTTTCTTAAAAAAGCCGGAACCTTTTATCTTGCAACGATTGAAAACAATGAACCAAGAGTAAGACCGTTCGGAGCGGTGAGTATGTACAATAACAAACTATATATCTGCACAAGTAATAAAAAAGACTGTTTTAAGCAAATGATGCAAAACGGAAGAGTAGAAATTTCAGCCATGGTTGGAGCCGAATGGATTAGAGTTTCAGCAAAGGTTGTTGAGGATCCATCCGTAGAAGCAAAGAAAGCAATGCTTAGCGAAAACCCGGTGCTAAACGGTCTCTATTCCTTGAACGACGGCATTTTTGAAGTATTGTACTTAGAAAAAGCTGCTGCATCATTTTATCAGTTTGGAAAAGACAAAACAGTAGAGACTTTTTAAACATGACAGATCTTCAATTGAAAACAATAGAATCATACAATAAAACTGCACAGAATTATGAATTAACCATTGCTCAATTATCAAATTATGATCACACCTATGACTATCTTGCAGATTTACTGAACAATGGAAATCTCGTCCTTGACTTAGCCTGCGGTTCTGCAAAAATAAGCCGTTATATAGCAGCAAAAAAGAACCTGCAAGTTACCGGTGTAGATTTGTCAGATGAAATGCTGGAGATTGCACGAATGAAACTGCCTGATGGAATATTTTACAAGAGCTCAATCATCGACTTTCAAAAAGAAGAAAAGTACCACGCAGTCATTATTGGTTTTGGTCTTCCGTATTTGAATCAGGAGCAGACAGTACAATGCCTGCAAAATGCCATAAAACTTATTCATGACCATAAATATCTCTATATCAGTTTTATGCAAGGAACAGGGCATCGGGTTGAAAAGACTTCTTTTGGCGGTGACAATGAATTTCTTTTGTATTATCATGATGCAGAATTAATAAAGAAAACATTAAAAAATACTAAAGCAAGTATAATTAAAGAATATGAAATACCCTATACAGAAGCAGACGGAAGCATAACAAAAGATATTATAATCATTGCTCAAAAGGACAAAACTTTATGAATCTCTATAGTCAATTTACATTCGGCGACATGAACATACGGTACATTTTAGAAGAAACAGGACGGATGAATTTACTTCTTGTTCCCGTTTCCAAGACAGCTGATATTGCCGGGTTCAAAGAAGGCCGGGGCGACAGTCTTATTCAGGCAAAACTGATAGGAGACAAGTATGCAGGAGCATATGCAGGCGGATTAACCATGCGTAATAGCGGCACCGTAGAAGGATTGAAGTTTGTTAAGCAGGAAACATACAGTTGTCCGCAAACATCACCCGGTAATAAAATCCGCACCGAGGTCATTACAAGTTTTGAAGATGCTCAAAAACACCTTTACATACATACATTAGGATACACCGATGGAGATTTATCTGTAGATTCAAAGACAACTTTTATAAATAATAATTCTGCTAAAGCCTCTTTAGAAATGCTTTCCAGTTTTTCTCTAAGCGAAATAACTCCCTTTGAACAAGGACTTGCTCCCAACTGTCTTAGCATCTATAGAATCCGCAGTAAATGGAGCGACGAAGCATGGCTTGTAAAAGAGACAGCCGAAGAACTTCAGCTCGAACCCTCCTGGGCTGCCTGGCCGCCGAACTCAGTCCGCTACGGGCAGCTGGGTTCAATGCCTGTTAAACACTATGCACCATTCGGTGCAGTTGAAGATACAACATCTGGCGTCCTATGGGCAGCCTCTCTTGCAATAGAGTCATCATGGCAGATGGAGTTTTACAGGAGAGATGACGGACTTGCTTTTTCGGGAGGACTTGCAGACAGAGAATTCGGACACTGGATTAAGGATATTGAGAGCGGTAAAAGTTTTACGACACCGACAGCAATCCTCACCGTCACAACCGGCAGCATAGACAATGCCTGTCAAAGATTAACCCAATACAATCAGAAATTCTTAACTGATAATCCCAAAAGCGAAGAACATCTGCCTATAATTTTCAATGAATACTGCACAACCTGGGGAAATCCTTCTGAGGAAAATATTAAAGATATTCTCGATGCAATTGACGGCCACGGAATGGAATACTTTGTGGTAGACTGCGGGTGGTTCAAGGAAGACGGTAAAGACTGGGGCAGCTCAATGGGCGACTATATTCCTTCAACAACATTATTTCCGAACGGACTAAAAAATATTTCAAAACTCATACACGATAAAAACATGAAAGCCGGCATCTGGTTTGAAATTGATAATGTCGGCAATAATGCCTCTGTCTATAACAAAGAGGAGTTTCTTTTAAAACGCGACAATATAATTCTCACTACACAAAACCGCCGCTTTTTAGATATGAGAAAACCGGAAGTTCAAACGTACTTAACCGAAAAAGTAATTAACCAAATTAAAGAAAACAATTTTGATTATATAAAAATGGACTATAATGACACCTACGGAATCGGCTGCGACGGTTCTGTTTCGTTAGGAGAGGGACTGCGCGAAGAAAGAGA
>CAZLNE010000180.1:0-2537 GCA_964560975.1 uncultured Treponema sp.
ATAATAATATAATGAAGAGAAATTTACAAGTTTTTTATGCATTTTTTTCGGGAATTATTTTAGCTCTGGCTATTCAGAACGAATTTATGCCCTTTGGCAGTCCTTTCTTAGGACTCGTAGCCCTTATTCCGCTCTATATTGCACTTTCTTCAGTAAAGAAAGCAAGGTTTGCAGGTGTGCTTTTTTCTATTCAAATAACTGTGACACACCTTGCATCAAGTTTTTGGCTTGGCTATTTCAAAGAATATGCACTTTTTACCATCGGAGGCACAGCCTTATGGTATGCAGTAAGCGGATACTTTATAGGGCAGCTCTTTTTTGCAGTATTTTATGTTCCAAAACATAAAACTCTATATTATGCATCTGGAAAAGATTCATGGTTCATTCCCCGACGCATACTCTCCTTTACAGCCCTCATGGTTATGTATGAATGGAATAAATCTACAGGCTTTCTCGCCTATCCTTGGGGAACGGTATATATGAGCGCCTATTCATGGAAAACGATAACCCAAATTGCAGCAATTACAGGAACTGCAGGAATTTCTGCCTTATTCATACTTTTTACGGCAGTCGTTGCAGAAGGGTATCTTGCTCTCGAGAGGTCAATACAAAGAACATCTAATAATGCTAATCGTTCATACGCCGTGACTGCAGCCTTTTGCATCTGCATGTTCGCGCTTAGCACAGTCTATGGTGTGTATCAGTTTACAAAAACCAGGGAACCAGTAAAATACATGGATACAGTGATTGTCCAGCAAAACACCGATGACTGGGTTGATGGTTCCGATTCAAATGGTATTCTTACTTCGCAGAAACTTACTACCAGGGCAATATCAAATGCCGCAAATACACCGGATCTTGCAGTATGGAGCGAATCGGTTCTTACCTATACTTATTTTCCGAATTTTTATACAGAGTATTTTGAGTACCCCGAAGCAAGCCCTCTCCTTCCTTTCATAAAAGAGACAGGAGTTCCATTTATAATTGGCGGATACGTCCGCTTCCCGACTGAACCAGGTAAACCAAGAGAATATGGAAATTCAGCGATTTATTTTAATAAGGATGCAGAATATGTTGGGTTTTCTGCAAAAACAAGACTAGTCCCCTTTGCAGAACTCATTCCCTATGCCGATAAGCCCTGGATGCAGAAGTTCATGCAGAAACTTGTTGGTTTTTCCAGCAGCTGGACACCGGGAAAAGAACTTACACTCTTTTCCGTCCCGCTAAAAACAGGGGAACAGGTAAAAATTGCAAACCTCGTTTGTTTTGAAGATGCCTTTTCTGACCTTTGCCGCAGCTATTTCAAATTAGGATGTGAAGTTTTAATAAATCTAACAAATGATTCGTGGTCAAAGACTAAGTCTGCAGAATTACAGCACTTTGTTGTTGCTTCGTTTAGGGCAATAGAGATGAGGACAACACTGGTACGAAGCACAAATTCCGGCTATTCAACGGTAGTAAACCCAGCCGGCATCATTCTTTACGATATGCCCCTCTTTACTGCAGATTCTATGTATGCCAAGGTTCCTGTGTACGAAAGAATAATTACACCATATGTACTGCTTGGTAATTGGATTCCTTTTATATGCGGTCTATTTTTATTTTCTTGTTTTATAGCATCAGTAATGGTAAGATATAAAGAAGAACATGAATAAAAAGGTTGTTACAGTCAATAGTACCTCTCTTACAGTACTGTTTTTTACATTACTAATGTATATCTCGGGGTTCGTTTCAATACAGCCGTCAAGTCTTGGTATTACAACTAGTGCACTCTTCCCCATTGTGCTTCAAAACATGACTGCCGTCTGTGCCGGCATTCTCTTAGGATCACCTCAAGGACTTGCATCTGTAGGTTTGTATTTAATGCTTGGAGCTCTTGGAATTCCAGTATTCAGTTCAAATTATTTTTCTACCGTACAAGGCTTTGCCCGCTTAACAGAGCAAAGCGGCGGCTACATTTTGGGTTATTTTTTTGCATCAGGTGTTTCAGGCTTCATCATGAAAAACCCGTCTATAGAAAAGCCTTCTATAAAAAAACTTATTAAAGCCTCTGCTATAGGATACGGCCTCATCTACTTATTTGGAATTTCGCAGTTTCTTTCCCAGAAAGGCTTTACTCTTACAGTTCAAAATATAAAACTCGTTTTTACTATGCTCATTCTTCCATACCTGCCGTTCGATGCAATAAAACTTGTACTAACGGTCTTCCTAGGTTATTACCTCCGCCCGCTCATTGGCCGCTCTTTTTTCCAAGCTTCAGAAAAAAGATAACATTTTTTCATTTATTTGCTTGCTTTTATGTATATAGTGTTATATTATTAAATAAGCGCAGAAAAAGCACTATATACATTGTGTATATTGGGAGTACTAAAAAAGTATGAGATGTCCCTATTGTGGAAGCTTCGATGATAAGGTACTGGAATCCCGCACCATGGCAAACGGTGAAAGCATAAGACGGCGCAGAGAATGCGTAAGCTGCGGATACCGCTTTACCAGCTATGAACACATTGAAGAAAAACCTTTTATGGTTGTAAAAA
>CAZLNE010000181.1:0-2533 GCA_964560975.1 uncultured Treponema sp.
TGTGAGTGTGTTACACAAAAATGTTTTTTTATACTATATAATAATACTATATAACTTAGACGGAGTGTATTATGACAAAACAATATGATGCAGTTATTATAGGAAAAGGACCTGCAGGAATAAGCGCTGCACTGTATTTACAAAGAGCTAAACACTCAGTGATAGTTATAGGCAAGGATTATGGAGCTCTGGGTAAGGCTGAAAAAATTGAAAACTACTACGGCCTTGAGAAACCCATACATGGCGAAGAACTTGCAAAACGAGGAATTAATCAGGCTGAAGAGCTTGGTATTACCGTACTAACTGCAGAAGTTACATCTTTAAATCTTACCTATGAAAATCCCTATAGATTTATCGTAACCGCAAAGGAAAAAACAACGCGAACTGATTTTTTAGCTAAATCGGTACTTATTGCTACCGGCAAGCAGAGAACCGGCCTCAAAGTTCCCGGTTTTGAGGAATTTAAGGGAAAAGGCATAAGTTTTTGTGCTGTTTGCGACGGTTTCTTCTATAAAAACAAACCTATTGCGGTTATTGGAAACGGCGCTTATGCAATTTCCGAGATTGAACACCTCTTAAACCTTACAAAGGATATAACTCTTTTTACTAATAATCTGACTCTAGAAGGAGATGTTCCCGAGGGAGTTAAGATTGTAAAAGAAAAAATAATCAAAATTACCGGCGATACTGTAGTTACAGGTATAGAAACCCTAAAAGAAAACGATTCTGCTTCGGAACACCATCCGCTCAAAGGTATTTTCGCCGCTCTCGGCACGGCAGGCGCATCAGATTTTGCTGCAAAACTTGGACTCCAAACAGGAACAGGATCAGATAGCAGTACACTTGTTACCAATAAAGATATGAGAACAAATGTCGCCGGTGTGTACGCAGCAGGTGATGCTGCAGGCGGATTTTTACAGATTATTAAAGCTGCATCAGACGGAGCAATCGCTGCAAAAACTATAGGAATGGACCTTAAACAATTAAACTAAGTGTACTATCAGCGTAAAAAAACTTGCCGGTTCTTTTTTTTTTACTTATATTTTAAGTATTCACAATCAAACACATTACTATGTATAGAGGAAAAAAATGGCAAAGTATCAGTTTCAAACAGAAGTTTCACAGCTTCTAAAATTAATTATTCACTCTCTTTATTCAAACAAAGATATTTTTCTTAGGGAAATTGTTTCTAATGCATCGGATGCTCTCGACAAACTAAAGTACTTAACCCTCTCAGATGAGGCTTATAAGTCTGTTGTTTTCGATCCGCGTATTGATATTTCCTTTGATGAAGACACTAAAACTCTAATCGTGCAGGACAGCGGTATAGGTATGGATGAAGAAGACTTAACATCCAACCTCGGAACCATAGCCCGCTCGGGAACTAAAGCCTTTCTTGAAAAACTTGAAAAAGAAGCAAAAAAAGATTCAGCCCTCATCGGTCAGTTTGGTGTAGGTTTTTACTCAGCCTTTATGTCTTCTTCTAAAATCGAAGTTATTACACGCAAAGCTGGAACATCAAAGATTTTCAAATGGAGCAGCGACGGCACAGAATCATACGAAATTGAAGAACTCAGCCTTGACCATGCAGAAACAATCAAATATGGGCTTTCTGCATCCCACGGTTCTGCAATTATTATGCACCTTACCGAAGAAGATAAAGGATACGCAACACGATGGAAGATAGAAGACCTCGTAAAACGCTACAGCGATCACATTGCATTTCCTATCTTCCTTCACTATGAGCAGAAAAAGTTTGACGACAAGGGAAAAGAAACCGGAAAAGAAGATAAAATTGATCAGATTAACAGTGCAAGCGCCCTGTGGAAAAGAGCAAAAAGCGATCTTAAAAAAGAAGATTACAACGATTTTTACAAAACCATTTCACATGATACAGAAGATCCTCTTATGTACGTGCATACCAATGCAGAAGGAACTCAGGAATATACCACACTCTTTTATGTTCCAAAAACTGCACCCTTTGACATGTATCAGGCAGATTACAAAAGCGGTGTAAAACTCTATGTTAAGCGTGTTTTCATTACCGACGACGACCGCGAACTTCTTCCCTCCTATCTCCGCTTTGTACGGGGTATTATAGACTCAGAAGATCTTCCGCTCAACGTAAGCCGAGAAATTCTGCAGCAAAACAGAATTCTTTCTACTATTAAAACATCATCTGTTAAAAAACTTTTAAGCGAGTTTAAGAAGATGGCAGATACTGCAGATAAGGCGAAAAAGACACTTGCAGAAGCAGGCGAAGGTGTCGAGCCGAGTTTAGAAAACAAAGAAAAAATAGATACTTGGAATACGTTTATTAGTCAGTATAATAGACCGCTTAAAGAAGGATTATACTCAGACTTTGCAAACCGCGAAGATATCTCTGAAATTATTAGATTTAAAAGTACTGCTATAGAAGGAACCGGCAGCGATTCCTGGGTAAGTTTTGCAGATTATGTTCAGCGCATGAAACCTGATCAAAAAGCTATTTACTATATAACAGGCGGCGACGAGAAAAACCTCCGTTCATCTC
>CAZLNE010000182.1:0-2510 GCA_964560975.1 uncultured Treponema sp.
TAACGACTTTATTTCTCGATAAAGTATTTTACTTTCGTTCTGATTTACACCTACTAAAAGTATGATAGATGTTTTGGTTCGATTCTCAAATATGTTTAGTATTTTCATCATATGTTCATCAATTTGTATAAGATCACAAGTGTTTTTTAATTTAAAAATCATTACTTGTAAGCTAGCATTCGAGCATATTATTTTCTGCAAATCATATTTCATCGCACTATAATAATTTGAAGAGCGATCTGTCAGCATCGGTGATATATTTCCTAAAATAATCGGTAGGTCATTTCCGCTTTTCTAGGTGACAAAAAGAGCGGGACATCCTAATGTTGGTTAAGAACAAATCAATAAAAGGAGCCCGCCCATGAAAACCAGGAAGGTGAATATGTACCAAGCAGAAATTCTAAAAAAGGCAGGATACACGCAAAAGGAAATTGCAGAACAAATCGGAGTAAGCGACCGGATGGTCAGATACTACCTGAATCCAAAACCAGAAAAAGAAAAGAAAGAAACACAAAGTCTGCTTGATCCATACAAAGAGTATATCATAGCAAAGCTCGATGAAAAACCCCATTACAATTTAATACTAATGAGAAAAGAACTTGTAGCTTTAGGCTATACAGGCAAGATGACAATTCTACGGGTATATGCAAAAACGATTCGAGAAGGCATGGAGAAGAAAGCTGTCATTCGTTTTGAAACAATGCCGGCACTCCAGTCACAGGTTGACTGGAAAGAAGCCGGAATATGGGATATAGAAGGCATACCCAAAAAGGTATATGCATTTGTATTACTCCTCGGTTATTCACGCAGAGCATATGTTCATTTTACACTTGATATGAAAACTCCAACACTGCTTGCCTGCCATATAGAAGCCTTTAAATATTTTAAAGGTCTTACTCGTGAAATACTGTATGATAATATGAAAACGGCATGGATTAACCGGGGCGGTGTATGGCATGTAAATCCTGCACTTCTTGAGTTCGCTTCCCAATGCGGATTTGAACCAAAAAGATGCAAGGTGAGAAGACCACAGACAAAAGGGAAAGTAGAAAGATTTATTGGATACCTCGGAAATAATTTTTTACCAATGGCAAGAAACAATAATCTTCAGTCATTAGACGAATTAAATGCAGCGGTTAATACATGGCTTGAAGAGATTAATGAAAATCCTATACGTGATTTTTGTGAATCAAGGAATAAGCGTTTTGAACAAGAGTCTTCATCGCTAATTCCCTTCGTCGAAACTGCAGCTCCTTCAATACAATCATTCGAAGAGCTTATTGTTTCAAGAGAAGGAACTGTACGGTTTGAAACAAATACTTATTCAGTGCCATCTCGTTATATAGCAAAGACATTAACACTTAGATTTCATCCGCTTACGAGAAATGCTGATCTTCTTTGTGACGATGTTGTCATCCGATCGTTTCCTTTACTTCCTAAAGGTTCTCGCAAAACTGATATAAGAAAACAGGATCGAGATGATCTTATTGCTCTGTGGACTTATCAAAACAGAATGCAGGAACAAAAAGATTTTTCATCGAAACACAGAGAAATACTTGTTGATATCCGCAATCCTTCCTGGTATGAAAGTCTTATGACAGAGGAAGCAGTATGAATATTCAGTTAGAAACTGTTTCGTCCCGTCTTGAAGAAATGGGATTATCTTTTATGGCTGCAAACCTTGAATCCTTTTTGTGTGACCAGTCAATTAAAGACTGTACTGTTCTCGAAATGATATCAGCCTTGATTGAAACAGAATACCTGCCTCGAAAGGAACGAGCAATTAAAAGCCGGTTGAAACTTTCTGCCATACCGTCAAAGAAGAAGATTGAGGATTTTGATTTATCATGGATTAAAGGAGGTCTTACTGCTTCGAAATTAAACGAACTGAAAACTTTATCATTCATTGAACGAAAAGAAAATGTGATGTTGCTGGGAGCTTCAGGGCTCGGTAAAACGCATCTCATGTCAGCCCTTGCGTATGAAGCATGCGTTAAAGGCTATACAGCATATTTTGTATCTTCAACTAATCTTATTGAAAGTCTAAGTCATGCTCGAATGCAGAACAAACTCCAAAGAAAACTTACATGGTTGAAGAAGCCTCATGTGCTTGTTATTGACGAAGTCGGTTATGAAAACTTTTCACCGGAGCAGGCTAATCTTTTTTTTCAACTGGTAAATGCACGGTATGAACATGGTTCAATAATGATTACCACAAACAAGCCCTTTGGGAAATGGTCAGAAATTATGAGTGATGATGCAATTGCTACCGCGACCTTGGACCGACTTCTCCATCATGCCCATGTCATCTCCCTCAAAGGAGATTCTTATAGAATGAAAGATCGTATTAAAACAGGAGTCGTTGACTCTTTAGGGCTTTAAGTCCTATATCTTTTACTAAAAAAAGCGGAAACAACTGACCGATGAAAAGCGGAAACTTTTCACCGATGTTGACACCAACTCTTCTCTTCCTGACAAAACAGCATACTCTTAATTTATCTTTCCGCGCG
>CAZLNE010000183.1:0-2447 GCA_964560975.1 uncultured Treponema sp.
TGGGCTGTGAATATCTTCTTTTAGATATAGCCAATCATTACAAGGGAAGCGAACCGCTTGAAAAAAGGTTTTCGAGAATTTATGAAACCTGTAAAAAAGGCGGCATAGATATAACAAAAAATCCTATTCCCATTGTTCCTGCAGCCCACTATTTTTGCGGAGGAATCAGAGTAAATGCACAGGGGCAAACATCAATAAAGAGGCTCTATGCTGTGGGCGAAACTGCCTGTACCGGCCTTCATGGTGCAAACCGTCTTGCTTCCACAAGTCTTCTAGAGGGTTTATACGGAGGTCTGACAACTGCTTCTTTTCTTGCAGAACATCTGGAGCGGGACAAAGATTTTCGTACCAGATGCTCCTTTATTCCGGATTGGAAAATTCCAGCCGGAGCAGAAACATTTGAACCGTCGCTTATCTATCAGGATTGGAAGTACATTAAATTAACAATGTGGAATCATGCAGGCATTGTAAGAACCAAAAAGGGGCTGGAGCGCGCGCAATCAGATTTGAACTACCACGCACACCGTATAACAAATTTCTACCGGGAGGCTGTACCCACAAGAGATATTATTGAGCTTAGGAATGCAGTAGAAACAGCCCGTATTGTAGTCTCACATGCTATTCACAATGAAATATCAGTCGGCTGTCATTACCGGAAAGATTAAACGTGAATAAGTAATGTTTATAAGAATTTTAACATAAAAAACCTTGACAATAGGCAAGAATGAGTAGTAACATTATATCAGCTTGTAAATAAGCTGATAAACTCTCTCCAACGTCCGGCTTGCCGGGCGGGAGCCCTCTTTCCAGCGTAGCTGTTGAGAGGGCTTTTTTGTATTTGGATAGGAGAGAAGGAAAAATAATTGACGGATCACGAAAACCGGTCATATAATGGTACATTACATTGTAAAAAATAGGATGGTATATTGTAAGGAGATCTCAACATGAGTGAAGGAGAAGATTTTTCTGCCGGTAAAAAATTAAACGAAGCGGATGTGTATTTCATAGAAAGAAAAAGCAAGACTCCAATTTTAAGGGTTTTCCTTATTGTTCTTTTAGCAGTTTTACCGTTTGTTACCATAACAGATCTCATATCAGGCGATTACGAAGTCTTTGCGGGGGAAGCTCTGGTTATTGTAATTGTTGCTTTCTCAATTTTTCTTCTGCAAAAAGGGTATTATACAGCTGCTTCCCGTATTGCATCAGTTATTTTCTATGGTGCATCGGTCTTTATAGCTCTTACTCATCCGCCGGTAACAACAGGAGAGGTCTTCCGCCTCATAGCATACTCTTCTGCGGCCTTGGGCTTTACTACTTTTTTCCTTCTAGAAAATACCTGGCCCCTGGCAGTAGCCGGATTCAATGGAGCCGGGGCGATTGTCTATCTGATAGTAAGTTTTGCCGGAAAAATACCAACAGGAGAGCTTATTGCAGAAATTGCAACTGCTGCACTTTTTTCCAGCCTTGTTAACTTTTTTATTATTATTTCTGTACGCATGGGGCGGGGAATATCTGCTCAATTGGAAAAGGCCGGACGTGAAGCAGAAGAAAAGGCTTCCATATTACGTGCGGCAGCAGGCAGAAGCGAGGTAAACCTTCGCTCGAATGGTGTTCTTTCTGAGAGGGTTTTTGAGATTCTTTCAACTTCAGAGGCATTACAAGAATCTGTCTCGAAAATTGAGGGAAATCTTGCAGGTTTGGACCGCGATGCTGATGCAGCTGCAAATGAAGCACGGCAGATTGGAGACAGGGTTGAGGATCTGAATAAGCATATTCAAACAGAAGTTTCTGCACAGGAGGAGTCTGCAGCCGCTATAAACAACATGGTTATGTCAGTTGCAACTGTAGCAGATTCGGCAAAGGGAAGAAGAGAAAGTCTTGCCTCATTAAGAAATACTGCAGGAGAAGGAGAACAGCAGCTGTCATTACTTATTGAAGCCATAGGCAGGATGGGCGGAAGTGTGGGAGCAATCCGCGACATGATCAGTGTTATTAATAAAATTGCCAGTTCTACAAACCTTCTTGCCATGAATGCTTCTATAGAAGCCGCACACGCAGGAGATGCCGGACGGGGGTTTTCTGTTGTTGCAGATGAAATACGTACCCTTGCAGAAAGTTCTTCAAAAAATGCAAAGGATATTGGAATTAAACTTAAAGAAGTGCTTTCGATCATAAATGAAGTTTCGCAGGGGGGAAGCCGTTCAAAGGACTCCTTTGAGGGAATTAAACGGGAAATAGAAAAAGCCATGGACTCGTTTACAGAAATTGCACAAGCAACAGAGGAACTTTCTACCGGCGGGAACCAGATACTTGAAGTTATTACTGCTCTCAATGAAACCTCTCAGGGATTGCGTGAAAGCGGTTCTGCAATTGCATCCGCTCAGGGAAAACTTATTGAACTTCAGGCACGGACAAAAGAAGGAGTGAGCGCAGTGTTAGTTGAAGCA
>CAZLNE010000184.1:0-728 GCA_964560975.1 uncultured Treponema sp.
CTATAGAATTAGAACCATTCTAACTTTCTGAAAAAGGTATTTGATCTATAATGAATTAGGTGTATAATTACGTATTATAGGAGGTGCGGTCTTATTTTGTATTATACTAAATTTGGGAGTTACCCTATCGGTTCTGACTTTTCTTTTCAATCTCTTTATTCCCTACTTCCAAAAAGTATTACCTCTACAATCCATACCGCAATTAGCTGTATAAAATGAAATGTATCAGTTTGAGGAAAAGTTAAAACTGAAGTATCCAAATAATAATTTCATAAAAGATAAAATCAGACAGCAACTTCAAATTTTAAGGAATAAAGGGTTAATTGAATTTACAGGACGCGCATGGTATAGGAAAATTAAATATGAGAACATTTAAAATAGAAATCAAAGAAACCCTGTCAAGAGTTGTAGATATTGATGCTAATAATCTAAATGATGCAATACTCATAGCAAGTAATTTATACAATAAAGAAAAAATTGTGCTAGATGCAGCCGACCATTCTGACACGTCTATTATTCCTGTGACCATCAATTCTGAAATCGAAAAAATTATACAAACCGAAATTATTGATGAAAGAGAAAAACTAAAGCAAATTTTAATACATATCGGTTTGCCGAAAGATAAAGCAAGCGTTATTTCACTAGAAGCCGGTAGTTCTCAAGCAATTGTCAATGAAGAATATTTACTTGACATTGGAATATCTGTATACTTTTTTGAAGCAGATATG
>CAZLNE010000184.1:741-2437 GCA_964560975.1 uncultured Treponema sp.
TTGGTTTTATCGTGGAGAGCTACGTTAGTATGCTTTTTACTGACCTTCCATATTTTTTTAGTTTCTATCAGGAGATACGATGAAACTTTTTACTCATGTTACTGCAAACAATATTACTTTAAAAGAAATGCCTTTTATCCGGGAACTTTCTATGGAAGCATACTTAATTGAAAATGAGGATGTACTATCTCTTGATGATGAAAATTTATCGGATGTAGAAATAATTGATTCCGAAGTAAGTATTAAAAAAGGAAGAAAATCAAAAGATTCCGATGGTCGTATTGATTTATTGGCTTCATATAATCAAGAAACCCTTGGAATAATTGAACTTAAATTAGGTGAACTTAATCAAACTCATCTTGATCAACTTGAAGATTATTTTAAGTCGAAGTCAGAAATATTAGAAGTACATCAGAAATATAAAGACTACAAAGAACTAAAATGGATTGGAATTTTAGCCGGTGATGCTATTACAAATGAATTAGAAAAAAAAATATCAAATGGATACTTAATTGATGATTCCATTCCTGTTGCAGCCTTGACGATAAAGCGATTCAGAGGTAATGATAACAATGTGTATGTAGTAACAAATACTTATTTTAAAAATATAAGCAGAAAGTTTGATAATACAAAATATTTATTTAATGGGAATACTTATGGCAAAGGCCGTCTTGTTCTTGCAGTTTTAAAACATCATATTTCAATCAATGAGAATTACTCATATCAAAAGCTAGAAAAAGATTTTCCAAAAAAATTAAATGGGTCACGTAATGTTTTTACCAAATTTGAAACAGCTAAAGAAATAGTAGATAGAACTGGCCATAAAAGGCATTTCATAGCTATCGATGAATTATTGGAAATTGAAGGTACAAAAATTGCAGTAACTACGGAATGGGGTATTGGTAATATTGAATTATTTTTAAAAAGGTGCCAAGAATTACATTATAAAATTGAAGCAATCACTGAATAAGGCCCACACTATCGCCTAACGTCACCAAAAAGGATATAGATGTCGTTCACCGTATTACTTATATCATACTTTTTTCAATAATCAATAAGTAATCCACAGATGACGCAGATGACAGGACTGCTGGCGCAGACACGGAGTACACGAAGCGAAAACTCACAGATAATAAAAGAAGAAGAATGAGCTCAGATTCACATAGATAATGTTCTCTTTTTTCTTCTTTTTCTTTATTTCCTAAATTATCAGTTTCCCTCTTCCGGCTTCCTTGCTCTACCCTAGTATCTGTGTCCGCGAAGCGGCCGTGTTTATCTGTGGTAAATCTCCTCCTCCTATTCTACTTTAGCTCTTACCATTAGAATCCCAGCTCTTCAATAGCCCTAACAAGATTTCGCCCGTATACTTCTGCTCCTAATTGATTCGGATGAAGATTATCAAGAAAGTATTCAGGTAAATGCGGCACCAGCGTAAATCCGTCAACCATAGTCACTGATTCGTATTTCTTAACAATACTCTTTAATTTTTTGCAAAAACTAATAAGCGTCGGAATACCTTCTACATTATCTCCTCTCCAAAGAGGTGTAATACACAAAACAGGAATATCGTTATATATTTTAGTAAGCACTTCATAAAACTCTTCTATATCTTTCATGCTCTCGGTTCCATACTGATTTGTCCCAAGTGCAACAATAATCTTATCCGGCCTGTAGCCTTCCATCTTCAGAAGTGATT
>CAZLNE010000185.1:0-2399 GCA_964560975.1 uncultured Treponema sp.
TTTTTAGCTTTCTTGTTTTTGCAGGTTTATTGATAAATGACTTAAAATAGTTAAAGGTTGCCAATATTATCAATAATGTTGGCAACTGGTTAGTAGCCAGCCATCCCTTTATTTCACACTTCTATACTCTTCTAGTTTGTTTTTATATTCTATTGTGTTGATAAATCCACAACATTTAAACTCAGGACAAAATCCTCTGTATATACATTCAGGAACACAAACAGAAGCTAATGTTGGATCTTTTTCTTTTACTTTTTCCAGAACTAATTCCCACGCCTCTCTCGTTTCTCTCGACGCTTGAGAGCACAGTCTTTTTCTTGATATGTTTATTAAAGCCTGCACGTTAGCTTCGCACTCATGATCAACCGGATTATTTTGTGGCAACTCATCTCTGTTAATACCTGTTCTATCAGACCTTGATGTTTTAACAAAATGTAAAATTCCCAAACAATGTCTAACAAAATGAACTGAAACCCAAAAAGGTAAGTTGTTCCACTTCCACTTAAACTGTAGTTGTCTTATTGGTGAATGTTCAGCCAAAAGAATTTGTTTTTTCCATTTAGTTGATGGTTCTTTTTCTCCAACATCTAACCCTATTGTTGTTCTTGCAGAATCAGCAACTTCTCGCCATGTTCCTTTTACTTCTGTGTTTTTTATTTCAAGCATTATGTTACTCCTTATTTTTTTTCTGTAAAACTTTTTCCTGAGTATGGCATGGTTCTATTTTCTCCATCTCTTTTAAGTTTTCGATGTCACTTATGAAATCTATAATTCTTGTTGAACTATAAAACCGGCATCCAGTGAAATACCCATTGCATACAGCAGGCTTTGCCGTGAATATTTGAACAGCCCCCTCGGCGTTTTTGCAAAGGTAAATATTAAAAAAGTCACAAAACTCCTGCATGGTTCGCTTTTTTATTCCGGTCATTCTTTTATCTCCTTTAATTCTCTTAGTGCCGTTTCTGTATCCACTCCTCCGTATTCTGTCCACTCTCCCTTATACCAGTCTTCATAATGATACCCAGTATTCCATCCGTTCAATTTTAGTAACTCTGCTTTTTCAAAATAATTTTCCGGCACTTCTTTTTTATAGTAATGGTACCCGTTATAAAATCCTATCATCTGCCCGAAGTGAAGATTGCATATATGCCTTTCTGTTCCATCTCTCTCTGTTACGATATATCCACTACCTGTTTTCTGCACGCTTTTTATTTTATTCATAATTTCCTTTCTACTGGTATTTCTTTATCATTATACTTCTGTCATCGCCTTCATTGTTGGCATACCGCTGAAGTGCATGCATTAATAGATCTCTTTCCGCTCTTATGTTTGTGCGGAATTTACCGCTTCTTTTTTTCATGTAATACTTTCCGCCAGAATACCAATACAGACCCCATCCTTCAGGTACTTCTTCAGGAAGAATTAGCTCCTTCTCACAAACAAAGTATCTGTAATTCCCTAAATGCGGCTTTTCTATGTAAAAAAGTTCAGGATTATGTTTTTGGAATCTTATATAAGCTCTTTTTATTTCTGGTTTTTCTGATACGGCAAACATTCTCATTGAATAATCGATCTTGTATTTTTTACGGCAATCTTTCTTTTTGTCTGCAAGAAAATCGGATCTACTTACTTTAATTTCATACAAGGTTGTCTTACCGTAATCATATACTATAACATCCGGCTCCTCATTGTATGCATAGCTTTTATACTCAACAAGTGAAACGTGAGTATTAAATCGTTCTGCTGTTTTCATACATAATTCGTTGTGGTTCATTATTACCTTGTTATGCGTTTTTGACGGACTCTACAAGCCTTTCAAGCGCAATTCCAAGCATTTTTGCATACCAGACGGCCTCTTTTTTTGTCCTGTTATCGGCGACGCAAAATCCTTGTTGATCTATCTGTAAGTAGCAATTCCATTTTCCTGCAATTTTTACAACCTTGGTATATTTGGCTTGTATTGCGCTTGCGTTCATAAAATCCTCCGTCAAAAACTTGGCGCATATCCGTCTAATAAGCGAAGCGGTTAGACGGTTAAAGCGTCCACCGAACATTTGGATAACTTGCAACGCGCAAGCGTTGTCAAGTTGATCCAGTTGTTATACGTCTTATTCTTTCATTTTTACTTTATGGTATCGTCTTCCGGGCTTCTTCCAAAATGGAAGCATTACCAAGTACCCTGTTTCTTCATGTTGCCAAAACTTCCAAACCCAAGAAGTTAGCGGACTATTTTGCAATCTGTGAATCAACATATCTTTCTCCTTTGCGGCTTGTAGGCATAAGCGCATTTGGCTTATGCCTTTGGCCGTCCGTATAACATTGAGTTGACCTGCAATCGAAGATTGTCAGGTCGAACTCGTTGTTAGATGTCTTATTCCTTATCGCGCATTATATTTCCG
>CAZLNE010000186.1:0-2396 GCA_964560975.1 uncultured Treponema sp.
TTGAGTATTCGAGGTATTCGATGACGGTCTGATTGGACACACTTAATCTGCTTGCGGAAAGCGATTCGCAGATAGTTCTTGTTGATATTTGCCCGCCCTGAGTTTTTGCAATCTTTTCCAATATCAGACGGAGAAGAAGGGAATTACGGACCGAAAAACGTTCAACAATATTCTCAAGAATAAAGGAGTTTGCATAGAGCTTTCTTAGGGCTGATGAATATTCGGAAGTGCAGGGGAGAAGGAGCGACTGCGCTATGCCGCCTGACAAGAGATAGTGCATAAAGGATGCATGATTTTCCTTGAGCGACTGATGCTGTAGAAACTCATTATACGAAAAAGGCTGAATCTTGATTATCTCATAACGTATAGTTGAACTTTGCTTGAGGATTATTTCGAGCTGTATTGTTTTTTCACCGCTAAGGAACACTGTAGTCTTATACTTTTTGTGTATTTCTCTCACGGCTGATAGCAGATTATCGATGTTTTCTGCGTTGTCTATGATGAGGGCTGAAACACCAGCACCAAGGGCGTGAGCGGCCTCGAGAAGTTCACTATCAGATGTAACAGTTTCTCCTCCTTTTACTTCTACGACGCGGACGGGCGGCCTGTCCCGGCGCAGACTGCGGGCAATTTCGGTGAGAAGGCTTGTTTTTCCGCTTCCTCGTAAACCGCTTAAAAGCACTATTTCGTGTGTTTTTCCGCTTTCAAGCGCTTTAATAAGGTATTTTTCCCTTGAAATATACATATTGTCTATTATACTTGATAATATAAGTTTTTACAATAAATAATCTAGTATATAAGATAAAAATATAAAGATAATAGCTAAATTTGGATTGCTCTGATGCAGTCTTGGAAGTATAGTCAAAGCATGTTCCGCGAGTAAGCGGGCAAACGAACCTTACTCACCGTGTAAGGTATTAAGTTTTTAGTTTTAAGGAGAATAACTATGCCAAGACAAATTAAAATTTTCGACACAACATTACGGGACGGTGAACAGTCACCGGGCTGCAGTATGAACCTCAAAGATAAACTCGATGTTGCCGAAAGCTTAGCCCGCCTTGGTGTAGACGTTATAGAAGCAGGTTTTGCTATTGCAAGCCCCGGCGATTTTCAGTCGGTTCAGGCTATTGCACGCACTATCCGCGGGGTATCAGTTGCATCATTATGCCGCGCTCTGGAAAAAGATATAGATACCGCATGGGATGCAATTAAGGATGCAGAAAATCCGCGCATTCATACTTTCTTAGCTACAAGTCCCTTACACATGGAGTACAAGTTAAAAAAGACTCCCGATCAGGTGTATGAACAGGCTGTAAAAATGGTTAAGTATGCAAGAAACCTCTGCGGCGATGTTGAGTTTTCTCTTGAGGATGCTTCACGCTCCGATCCTGCTTTTATGTACAAGGTAATCGAAGGCGTTATTAATGCAGGCGCTTCAACGGTAAACATTCCAGATACAGTAGGTTATGCTGTACCGGAAGAATTTTCTATGCTCATAAAAAATATACGGGAAAATGTTCCCAATATTGATAAGGCAATAATTTCTGTACACTGTCACAATGACTTGGGTTTAGGAGTGGCGAATAGTCTTGCAGCCGCTAAGGCCGGAGCAGGACAAATTGAATGTACTATTAACGGTATAGGCGAAAGAGCCGGAAATGCTGCTCTGGAAGAAATTATCATGAATATGTATACCCGCAAAGAGTATTATGACATGGCAACACGAATCGATACGACTCAATTGTATCAGGCATCAAAAAAGGTTACAAAGGCCACTGGTGTACGTTGTCAGCCCAATAAGGCGATTGTCGGTGAAAACGCCTTTGCTCACGAGGCGGGAATACATCAGCATGGTGTACTTGCAAACCGCGCCACATACGAAATTATGACGCCGGAATCCATTGGGCTGCCTCATAACAAGATGGTTTTGGGCAAGCATTCAGGACGGCATGCCTTCGAAGAGCGCTTAGCCTACCTGGGTTATACCATCTCGGAAGAGGAAACTGAAAAGGTCTTTGCTGAGTTCAAGATTCTGGCTGATAAAAAGAAGACTGTATCTGACCGCGACATTGAGGCTTTAGTCTCAGGATTCGGTTCAGGAGTACCTGAAACCTTTAGGCTCGACCGTTTCGTTATTAATTCGGGTTCGTCAATTACAGCAACGTCGGTTGTCCGTCTTATTAATAAGGATGGAGAAAGGGTTGAGAGGGTTGCCATAGGAGACGGTCCAGTAGATGCATCTCTTAATGCTGTCGATAAGATTATTGGCGGTTCTGAGATTAAGCTTGAAGACTTTTCGCTCCAGATTGTTGATGCCATAGACACCGGTGCTGATGCTCAAGGTGAAAGCCATGTCCGCATTACACGTGATGGCAGAACATGGAACGGTAGCGGAG
>CAZLNE010000187.1:0-2387 GCA_964560975.1 uncultured Treponema sp.
CTTCTTAACCAGAAAGATATTGACGGCGGATTAATCGGCGGTGCTGCACTTAAAGTAGACACTTTTGAGCCAATCTGCAAAACATACTAAGACAACAGCGTTTTAATGCTGCAATAACTTTGCATTCGAATTACGACAACATCCGTTTTCCCTGGAGAGCGGATGTTTTTTTTCCTGTACAAACCACCAACTCCGTGTTAAAATGTATAAAAAGTATGGAGTGGAGATTATGGATAAAAAGCCTGCTGGTATATGCTGGAGTTTTTCAAGGAATCATGCTGTATTAATAGTATTATTACTTTGTTTTGCCGTATTTTTTCCTTTGTCTGCGCAAAATGTTCAAGTAACAGATCAAGAAAATGCAGCTGAGATAGAGAGTATAACTGAGCAGCGTGAACTCGTTGAACTTGAAACGCAAAATAACATTGATATTTCACAAGATGTAATAACAATAACTCAATTGGAACAGCTTCCTCTACTTCTCCAGCTTGTGCCGGGCAGTACTCATACTGTAAACCTTTTATTACACCTTGAAACTAATACTTTTCGTCAATTAAAAGTTATTTTTTCTCAGATTAAAGCATTCATACATCTGAATATGTCAGGCTGTACCCTTGCTAAAGAAACAGTTAGTTTGGGCGGAACCTTTAAAGACTGTGTATGTTTACTATCCATTATCATTCCTGAAGGAATCCTTTATTCAGGTGATGAGGTTTTTATGGGTTGTACTAATCTGGAGCAAGTAAAGCTTCCTCAATCTCTGGAAATAGTTTTTTCTTCTGCCTTTAGCGGATGTAGTAAGCTTTCTACTATACAGCTGCCTCCAAAAGTAACAGCAATCGGAAAAAATGCCTTTTTAAACTGTGCTGCACTCAAGGAGATTGTGATTCCTGAAAAGGTAAGCGGAATAGGGACTGGTGCCTTTGGAGGATGTACGTCACTGGAAAATATAGGTATAACTTCAAAATCGCGTAAATATACCTATGTTTCCGGTATTTTGTACGAACAAATTGGCGGGGTAAAGGCTATACATAGTTATATTCAGACTGGCAGTGTACCTCTTATACCTCCAGATGTTGTTTCAATTTATGAACGGGCCTTTTACAACAACCCCTTTTTATATTCTTTAATTATTCCTGACAATATTAAACAGATTGGTGATGAGGCTTTTGCGTATTGCTCCGGCTTACAATCTATAGAAATTGCCGGCTCTGTTAGTTTTGTTGGAAAGGAAGCCTTTAAAGGATGTACTTCGCTGCAGGAGATAGTTCTTAGAAAATATCGGAAAATTCCTGCAGATTGGGATAAAAACTGGATTGGCGGTCTTTTATACGGGATTATAAAGTACGTTCCATAATGCTTGAGATATCAAATACCTATTGCATAAAAAAACTATTTAAGGTATCATCATGCAGTTACTATTTTTAATTGAATTTTTTTTAGTTTGGAGAAAATAAAATGGGTGTTATTGGAATCATTCTGCTTGTTGCTTTTGTAATTATTTGTGTTTTGCTTATTGCCATTGTACTTTTGCAAAATGACGAAGGCGGCGGTTTAGGCGGATTACTGGGCGGAGCTGGAAATGCAGCTTTTGGATCCCGATCAGGAAATGTATTAACACGTACAACCTATATACTTGTAGCTTTGTTTTTTCTCGCATCTTTCGGATTAGCTCTTATTAATAAGGCTCCCTCTGTTTCAAATCTTGATGCTGCTGCCCAGCAGATACAAGGTTCAACTGGAACAAGTGAATATTGGATTGATGAAACTGTGACAGATACTGCTGCTCCTGCAATTTTGCAGCCGTCAGATGCCGCGGCGGAGTAATCAAGAAGGTACATATGATCCTTGGCGATGTATTTAGCCCTAAAGCAATCAAGGTAAATCTTGAAAGTGAAAGTAAAGATGAGGCTTTTGAGGAGCTCGTAGAAGAGCTGTGTGCTGTTCAAAGCGGAATAGATCGCCGAAAGGTTCTAGGTGCTATTCGATCGCGCGAGTCGCTCATGAGTACCGGAATAATGCACGGTATAGCCATTCCTCACGGAAAGACTGATTCCGTGTCTGGAGTAATTGGTGCTATTGGTATATCCCGTACAGGAATAGATTACGACTCGCTGGATAAAGCTCCTGTTCATATAATTTTTTTACTCGTATCTTCTCCAGAAGATAGCGAGTGTCATCTACAGGCCTTAAAACGCCTTGCCTTAGTATTGGAAGACCCCGCCTTTTTTACGAGTCTTCTTTCACAACAAACATCACAAGGGGTGTATGATACCTTGTATAAATATGAGGTTATGCATACTACCGGTCTGTAAGTTATTTGTCTGACGGGGGTGCAAAATGGATGAAATAGATATTATTAGTCATTTGATTGATGTTGAGCATGA
>CAZLNE010000188.1:0-2359 GCA_964560975.1 uncultured Treponema sp.
CAAAAAAACTTACCATTAATGTCGACAAGATTTCTGCTTCTGCGAAGGAGAAAATCGAAAAAGCCGGCGGAACAGTTACTGTTTCTAACGAGTAGCGGAGCGAGAATACGACATGGCAAATAATCCTATTGTAAATATGTTTAAGGTTAAAGAATTACGCGAAAGAATTCTTTTTACCTTCATTGTTCTCGCAGTATACCGCTTTGGTAGTGTGTTGACGATTCCTGGTATTAATGCACAGGCTTTGACAGCTTACTTTGAATCACTGACAAAAGGTAATGCTTTCGTAGATTACATGGACTTTTTCGCCGGTGGTGCTTTCTCTAATTTTTCTGTGTTTATGTTGGGTGTTATGCCTTACATTTCAACACAGATTATTATGCAGCTGGCATTAATTATCTTTCCGTCTTTGAAAAAAATAGCACAGGAAGATGGCGGCCAGAAAAAAGTTCAATCATGGACACGTATTGGAACGGTTTTTGTCTGTTTAATTCAGTCACTAGCTGTTGTTGCATATGCACAAAGTATTCCTAATGCAATAATTATAAGTAATGTTTGGCTTTTTAGAGCTATTATTATGGTAACCGTTACAACTGGTACCATGATTACTATATGGTTAGGTGAACAAATTACTGCCCGCGGAATTGGTAATGGTATATCCATGCTGATATTTGCTGGTATTGTTGCGCGTTTGCCTTCTGCAGTATGGGAACTTGGACGCATGGTAAGAAATGATGAAATTAACGTAGTTTTTGTTATTGTTGTTCTTATTATGTTTGTTGGAATTATTGCTCTTGTTGTGTATGAACAGCAGGGTCAGAGAAAGATTCCAGTCCACTATGCAAAGCGTGTTATTGGAAGAAAGATGTACGGTGGTCAAAGTACTTACATACCATTTAAGATCAATCCGTCCGGGGTTATTCCTGTTATCTTTGCTTCGTCATTTTTGCAGTTTCCACTTCAGCTTGCAACCAGTTTTGCTGGTAATGCCCGCTGGCTTAGTAAACTTGCTGCATTCCTAACTCCATCCGGACTTTGGTATAATATTTTCCAAGTATTGTTGATTGTTTTCTTTGCATATTTCTATACACAGGTAACACTGAACCCCACAGAAATTGCAAAAAATATTCGGGAAAATGGCGGCTCAATTCCCGGTATACGAACAGACAAGATGGAAGAATATATGCAGAAAGTATTGAACAGGTTAATGTTGCCTGGTTCTTTATATCTTGCCTTAATTGCGGTTATTCCGACAATCATTCAGAATCTTTTTGGATTTCCTCAGTCAATTTCATTTTTGATGGGTGGAACTTCTTTATTGATTTTGGTTGGTGTCGATTTGGACACAATGAGTCAGGTTGAAGCCTTGCTAAAAATGCATCATCATGATGGTCTTGTTAAAAAAGGCAAGCTTCGCTCAAGAAACCTCTAGTTTTTTGAGGAAACCTGTAGATTAAGTTTGTGAAATAGTGTTTAATTGAAAGATACTGAATTGTAATCATTGCGATTTGCTAGGATTCGGTATCTGGACACTATGAATTATCCAGGGGGATATGATGAAAGTTAGAACTAGTGTAAAGCCCATTTGCGATAAGTGTAAGGTGATTAAACGCTTCGGCATTGTTCGAATTGTTTGCACTAACCCAAAGCACAAACAGCGCCAGGGCTAAACAGAGCTTAAGGAGAATCAGATGGCTCGAATTGCGGGAGTCGACCTCCCTAACAAGCATGTCAATATTTCATTGACTTATATTTACGGAATTGGACGTACTTCTGCAGATGATATCTGTAAAAAGGCAAAAATTGATCCAAACCGTATGATGAATGATCTTTCCCAAGATGAAGTTGGTGAACTTCGTGCTCTTATTGATGCGGAATATAAGGTTGAAGGAAGACTAAGAACAGAAATTGGTCTTAATATTAAACGCCTTATGGATATTGGCTGTTACCGGGGTCTCCGGCACAGAAAGGGTCTGCCTGTTCGCGGACAGCGCACTCGTACTAATTCTCGTACTCGCAAAGGTAAGAAAAAGACCGTTGCTGGTAAGAAGAAGTAATCTGTAAGGTGGAGGTAAAGTAACGTGGCTACCGTAAAAAAACGGAAAGAGAAAAAGAGCGTATATGAAGGTAATGTTTACATTCAGGCAACGTTCAATAATACAATTGTAACAATAACCGATCTGAAGGGTAATGCTTTATCATGGGCATCTTCAGGCGGATTAGGCTTCCGCGGAGCTAAAAAATCAACTCCGTTTGCAGCACAGTCGGTGGCAGAAACTGCAGTTCAAAAAGCAGTAAGCTACGGCTTGCGTGAAGTTCATGTGTATGTTAAGGGCCCTGGTGTAGGACGCGAATCTGC
>CAZLNE010000189.1:0-2356 GCA_964560975.1 uncultured Treponema sp.
ATTTTCTCCTTCGCAGAAGCAGAAATCTTGTCGACATTAATGGTAAGTTTTTTTGTTACATTACCATCACCAAGGATTTTAACCAATGATCTAGCTTTCTTAACAAGACCCTTTTTTATCAGGGATTCTTTATCAACTGTTTCGCCGTTTTCATACTTTGTTTCAATATCTTTAAGATTTAAAACAGCATATTCTTCTTTAAACGGATAATTGGAAAAACCTCTATGAGCAATACGACGATACAAAGGCATCTGACCGCCTTCGAATCCTACATATACCTTTCCGCCGGAACGGGACTGTTGTCCCTTGTTTCCGCGGCCGGCAGTAGTACCGAGTCCGGATGATGAACCGCGTCCAACAATCCGTTTCTTCTTATTAGCACCTTCTGGTGCACTGAGAACAAAATCTGACATCAGTTCATCTCCTCAGACTTAACCAAGTGAGAAACAGATGCAATCATTCCCATAATACATGGATTAATTTCATGTTCTACACTTGAGTTAATCTTTCTTAGGCCAAGACAACGAACAGTTGCACATTTTGCAGGCTTCTGTCCGATTGTACTTTTAACTAAAGTTACTTTAATCTTTTTACTCTTTGCCATGGTTAACCCCATATGTCTTTCAGAGCTTTACCTCTGTTTTTAGCCACAGTGCGAATATCCATAAGGTTCTTAACAGCAGAAAAAGTTGCACGAACAACGTTTACTGGTGCGCTTGATCCTAAAGATTTTGACATAACATCGGTTGCACCTGCAGCTTCAAGAATGGCTCGTACAGCTCCTCCTGCGATAATTCCAGTACCGGAACATGCAGGAAGAAGAAGTACAGAAGAGCTCTTGTAATCAGCTTGAATTTCGTGAGGTATTGTTCCATTTTTTAATGGTACTGTCACTAGATTTCTTTTAGCCTTATCAATGCTCTTTCGGATTGCTTCTGTAACATCGTTGGCTTTGCCAAAACCAAATCCAACTCTGCCCTTTTTATCACCAACTACAGTAAGTGCTGAAAAAGAAAATCTGCGTCCACCCTTAACTACCTTAGCAGTACGGTTTAACTTAATTAATTTTTCAACAAATTCTTTAGGCTGGTCTTTGTCATTATTTCTCTGGTGATACATAGCTACTCCTAGAATACGATTCCGGCTTTACGAGTGCCGTCTGCAAGTGCCTTCACTACACCATGGTAGAGATAACCATTTCGATCAAAGACTACAGTTGTAATCTTTTTCTCAACAAGGCGCTTGCCCATTTCTTCACCTATTTTCTCAGCACCTGCAGCATTCGGTTTTATTGAAGCAAATTCCTTTTCTAGAGTGGAAATTGCAGCAAGTGTTTTTCCGGCATCGTCATCTATAACCTGCACGTATAAGTTACAGTTACTGCGCGTAACCGTCATGCGGGGACGTTCTGCAGTACCATGCAAGCGCTTGCGGATGTGAATCTTTCTCTTAAGACGTTTTCTGTCTTTGTCATTAAGTTTTTTGAACATATTTCTTCACCCTTATTTGACGCCGGATTTACCGACTTTCCTTCTGATGGTTTCATTATCGTAACGAATACCCTTACCTTTGTATGGTTCAGGTTTTCTTAACTTACGAATTTCTGCTGCATATTCGCCAACAGCCTGCTTATCTATACCGGAAATTGTTATTTTTCCCTGGTTATCTGCAGTAACTGTAAGGTTTTCGGGAATACCTGCAATAAAATCATTAGAATAACCAAGATTCATTACAAGTAGTTTTCCCTGAACTTCAGCACGGAAACCAACACCATTAATAATCAATGTTTTGGTAAAACCGGTTGTAACACCAGTAACCATATTATTGATCAAACTTCTATACAAACCATGTGCTGAACACGCTGGTTTTGTTTCATTTACTCTCGTCACAATTACATGATTGCCTTCAACCTTAATTTCTACAAGGTCGTTGTAATCCTGAGTAAGTTTACCCTTTGGGCCTTCTACAGTAATTAAGCCGGCTGCAACTGTAATTTTTACTCCCGTTGGTATTGTTACGGGAAGCTTGCCTATTCTAGACATAAGACTCTCCTTCTACCAAACGGTGCAAATTAATTCGCCGCCAACCATCTTTTCACTGGCTTTTTTACCAGTAGTAACGCCTAAAGATGTTGAAACGATGACTGTTCCGTATCCATTATAAACACGGGGCAGATCCTTATAACCGGAATATACACGGCGACCTGGTGTAGAAATCTTTTGTAAACCATGTATTACAGGGGTATTTTCTTCATCGTACTTTAAGAAAATACGAATAACATTAACACCATCCTGGTTAACTTTCTTAAAATTTTTGATATAACCTTCGGTCTTCAGAATTTTCACGATTTCCAACT
>CAZLNE010000190.1:0-2354 GCA_964560975.1 uncultured Treponema sp.
AAAGTTTCTTGAAGAAAATCCTGAAATAAGACTCGAAAAACTCCAAAACGAGATGAAAGAAGCTGCAAAAAGCCTTCAGTTTGAAAAGGCAGCGCGGCTTAGAGACGGAATCGAAGCTCTAAAACAACTAACAAGCACCAATTCTGTGATAGATTTTAATGAAGAAGAGCGGGATTATATTGGTTTTGCATATGAAGGTCCCTTGGTAAGTTTTACCGTTCTTAAAATGAGAGGCGGAAACCTAGTCATGAAGGATGTGTACCGCACCAAGAGCTTAAACCGCGAAGAAGACCTGATTCTTGAGTTTTTAATGGCCTACTATGAAAAGGGTATGGCGCCGTCATATATTTTTATACCCCTCCCAGCTGATACATCCCTGTTTTCACGATGGCTTATAAGTAATGAGGAAAAAGAATCTCAGATTATTCCAGTTACCGAAGAAATGGACAGCACTATGGACATCTGCGGACTTTTGGGGTCCCGCCACAAGGCTATCATTTCCATGGCAAATCAAAATGCACAGGAAGACATTAGAAGGCGCATTCGTGAACGGGGAGATCTGCCTGCCCTCGAAGAATTAAAAAACCTTCTCGGCATGGATACCCTTCCCGTACGCATCGAAGGCTTCGACATAGCTCATATAGGCGGAAATTTGCCGGTCGCAAGCCTTATCCGCTTTTTTAACGGCAACCCCGATAAAAAAAATTACCGCTATTACAGGCTTAAAACAACAGACGGTATTATTGACGACTTTGCATCGATGAAAGAAGCTTCTGCACGGCGCTACACAAAACTTGTAAACTCAAAAGAAGAACTTCCCAACCTTATCTTAATTGACGGAGGCATTGGACAAGTAAACGCAGTCCAGGAAGTTCTCTCATCTCTTAAGCTGAATATTCCCATCATCGGTCTTGCAAAAAAAGACGAAGAAATCTATCTTCCTCACACCTCAAAACCAATACAGCTTCCCAAACGAAGCGACGCCCTTAGACTTTTGCAGAGAATCCGCGATGAAACCCACCGCTTTGCTACTACACGCAACCAGCAGCTTCGAACCAAAGAAAACACCACTATTATTTTCACTGAATTGCCCCATGTAGGAGAAAAAAGAGCGCAAACCCTCATGCAGACATACACGAGCCTCGAGAATTTTATGTTTGCCATTGAAAAAAATGAGACTGAAGAAACTGAAAACCTGCGAAAACTGTTATCATTGAGCGAACAAAACACTGCAGATATTATAAGTGCAGTAAGGGTTCTCTACCAAAAGCGCAAAGAAAATATCAGCAAAAAATCATCACACGCTTATGCAAAAAAGAAAGAAGGAGAGGCAGAGGAGAACATTACGGCAAAAACTCTTGCATCCCTTGCCTTAGCTTCGGAAGATGAACATGATTATACAATCACACCCTAATATCTTCTTACAGTTGAGCGTTGCGGGCTAATTCATCGCATATTTCGTTGTATTTATTTCCCGCATGTCCCTTAACCCACTTCCACTGAATCGTATATTTCTTGTTCAACTCGTCGAGCTGCATCCACAAGTCCTGATTTTTCACAGGCTCTTTACTTGCGGTTTTCCAGCCGTTTTTCTTCCACGACTCTATCCAGGAAGTTATTCCGTTTTTAACATACTGACTGTCAATATAAAGAATAACCGGCTGCTCAGGTTTAACAGAAATCTCATCAAGTTTTTTAATTGCAGATATTGCGGCACTCAATTCCATGCGGTTGTTTGTTGTTTTTGCCTCACCGCCGGAAAGCCGTATTTCCTTTCCTTGAATTAGAAGCACAGCACCCCAGCCGCCCTTACCCGGATTTCCGGAACAAGACCCGTCCGTATAAATTATCACGTCTTCGTTTGACATATCTGCACAACACTCCGTATTTTCAAAGGGATATTCCAAACCCCAGTCCTTTCTAAGCGTATCGAGGATAGTAAGAACATTAAGAGTATCCTCATGGGTATGCACACCGCTTTCTATGCAGCAAGGTTTATCGCTAACCTTGTTTCGTGCAACACAGGCATTTACCTCACGAACCTCGTATTCGTATCCATTTACATCAAACGGATACGATATATCCTCTATCTTTTTATTTTGTGCGTCATAGAGTTCAACACTTTGAGCCATAAAAAAATCGTCCATGTGAATAGTGCCTTCGCTGCCCATAAACCAGGCGCTTCGCATCAATTCGCCGCACTTTACATCGATGCCGCTTGAAAGGTGGGCTATAACAGCAGATCCGGCAATAGTAAAGGTTAAACTCAAAGAATTATAATAATCCACTCCGGTTTCGCCGAATCGCACCGAAGAAGCAAACTTAGTAGGATACGGGCGAACAATGGTGCTAAG
>CAZLNE010000191.1:0-2241 GCA_964560975.1 uncultured Treponema sp.
TTCCATTTATAAGCAGCGTAATATCCGGCCGGAACTCATCTTCGCCGTTTTTATAAGTAAGTTCAGTAACAACATGAAAGGAATTGTTGGAAAAATTCTTAAAATCTATGAGTTTTGTACCGGAAGCTGACGTAAGCATCTTGTAAAAGGCTTTCCCAAGGTCATCATTTTCGAGACAGAGTGAAATATCAGCTAAAAGACGTTTCGTATCTAAATTAGGTATGTCTGAGTTTATCCGCGTTACACTTTCATGAAAAATATTGGTGAATATATTGGTGTCTTCGTTTCGTTTTGCACCCGTAAGCGGTACATACGTGTAACCCAGCCTGCATAAGTGTAAAATTGCCGGTATTTTTACCCGTGTATTCTCATTGAAGCTCATGTATAGATTCTCTCCTGGTTTCTCTTGACCTCATGATACATCGCAAGTGTTTACAGACGCAACAGTTAATTATAACCCGTTACGGGGTAGAGTCAAGGGAGGGGGAGGAGTAGGACTGTAGTCAAACTAAAGCACTGAATTCTTCTTGACAAGGGGCAAGATTTATTACCCCCTCCACGCCCTTTCTATCTTCTCAATCTCGAACTTCTTCATATCCATGTATGCTTCAGTCAACCGTTTCCTCTGCTCTTCTGTTCCCCTCAATAGCATCTTTGACAATACCTTAGGTACAACCTGCCATGAAAGACCGTACTTATCCTGCAGCCAGCCGCATTGCTCTGCACTAGGATTACTCGACAGTTTTTCCCAGTAATAGTCGATCTCTTTTTGATTCCTGCATTCAATGGTAAAGGAAACAGAGGGGTTAAAGGGAAATTCCGGTCCGCCGTTTAGAGCAAGGAATTTCATCCCGTTAATTTTAAACTCGATTGTCACAATATCGCCCTTATTGTGACCGGTGATTTCTTCGCCGACATCGGTGTAATAATCAATTGAAAGAATTTTGCCGTTTTTAAAAATAGAAAGATAATAATCTACGGCTTCTTGTGCACAATTATTAAACCACAAACAAGGGGTGAATCTGCTTTTCATGAATCCTCCTGAATATTAGTTCGGGTTACTAATATTTTCTTCCACCCATTTTCTGCTTAACACAATTTGGTTGATATCAGATTCTTTTAATAAAGTATCTATTTCGAACATTTCTTTTTCATAGTGTGTTCTAAATACTTCATAAATTTTGTGGTTCGGACGGTCCTGCAATTCACGTTTTATTGAAAGATAGTGAAGTGCAAAAAACAGCTTATCGTAATATCCTTCCTCAAAGCTGATATGTATATTTTTACCTTTGATATACTCGTTAGCCTCGGCCCATTTGGTACTTCCTGCATAAGGATCCTTTGATGCTGTAACTACCTTTCTAATTCTGGACATTGCTATAGCACCCATGCACATGGGGCAGGGTTCCACCGTTGTGTAAAGGGTAAAATCTTTTCCGTCCATGCCGGTAATACCGAGATTATGTATAGCATTCATTTCTGCGTGAGCTATACTGCTTAGAAAAATCTGATTGTGAGAATTTCTATTGTCGCGTAATTGATTGCTGCCGATGGCGAGGATTTTATTATCTGCATTGGTTATTACAGCAGCAATGGCGAGGGATTTTGCATTAAATGATTCAATTGCTAGATCAAGGCATGTGTTCCAGATATTAGTTTTCGCAGTATTCATGTGTTTTATTATAACACTGGTATATCAGGCGTCAAGCAGTAAACTGAAAGAATCTGTCAGCAAAAAAAGCTATTCTTTATACTCCCATAAGGCATTTACGATTGACCATTTGTTATTTAAATTCACAAGATGAAGATAATCAATAAAATCATTCGAGACAAGTTTAACCGTTGCGATTTTATCGGTATTATCAAGAATTGTTAATTCTTTAATAGAGGACTTTGATATATCAATCTTTACTTTCTCTTGTTGCCTGTATCATCCATTCCTTAGTAACATCCCATATTTCTCTGAGACGACTCTTCTTTTAAGCAGATAGTTTGATACCCCCCCCCATTAAGCCAGCCTTAGGCGGACCCAGATTAGAGCCCGGAAAACCAGACTAATATCTCAGCACATAGAAAGCAGAGAAAGATTATGGCGCTTTCAACTATTATCCGGAGAATACCCATGGTGAGTGCCGCAATTAATTGATTGCTTTGTCCTCTCCATACATAAACTCAAGTGTCTTCTTTTTTAATTAAGTCGTAATATTGATTCGGTGTAAATATTAATGGTTTCTTAATGGA
>CAZLNE010000192.1:0-2171 GCA_964560975.1 uncultured Treponema sp.
CAAATTGGGAAATATCCATTTAATCCGAAATGCATTTGAACCTCTTTTGGAAAATATTAAATTGTCGCAGTACCTTATTCCCGGGAACATAGCTCAGCTTGTAGTTGGCGGCGAGTCCGGCTTAGAAGCGAGAGATTGCGATTATGACTGGATACTATCGCTTCGCGATCAGTGCGGGGAAGCTGGTATAAACTTTACCTTCAGGCAGACCGGTGCACACTTTATAAAAGACGGCGTCCTTTATAACATTCCCAGAAAACTCCATCATGCTCAGGCGAGGAAGGCGGGTATAGGACTTTCATTTACACAGGCTGCAGGCATCGGCTTCTGGCGGCGAAAAATTCTTCCTCACGTACTACAGGAACAGAACGAAAAAGACCAAATGCTTTTGTTTTAGTTTTTCGCGTGTACTTTCTTCTGTAATAAAAAAAGAATCTTGCGTACTCAAATTAATTCTGTCATACTTACAGTATGCATGTAGTAATTATCCAGAGTCCCCTTGTTCAGTTAAATTCGCCGTATCCATCTGGTGCATATTTAGCTTCCTTTTTCAGATCCTTCTCAAAACTGCCGGAAGGTAAGAGTATCGAATCTGTTCAATGGAAGGATTTTTCTATAGAACTTTTTCACCGTATTTTTTCTCCTAAGGGTCTGGAGCTGATATTTACAACGACTGAACAAAAGGCTCTTTTCCTTGCCCAAAAAGCTGATAACGACGGTGATGAACAAACTGCCTTTAATTTATACCGGTACATTTCTTCAGCCTCCTTGTGGATTTCATGGATAGAAGCCATCAAGTCTGCCTTGTGCTGTTCTTCTTTTTCTTCGCGTGAGTTAGCTCATGAATTTGTTTTTTCTCCCTTTGCACCAAGAGGTAAGCGGATGGATGATTATCTTGCGGGGCTAGAAAAAGAAGCCGGTGTTGATGATGCCTTTTTCCTTTGCTCGCTTGCCCTTGCCGATATAGCGGACTATATTACCGCAGTCTTTGATCCGCATTTTTCATTGGTGAGATACGCTGAAAGTTTAGCAGCAAGTGAGAAGGATTTTTCTGTCTTAACACAAAAAATAGAAGCCCCGGTAATGCAGCAGTTTTTTATGCCTCTTGTAAAGGAATACTGTAACGAACGTAAAGAAAGCAGCAGTTTTGATGCTTCTTTTCTCTTTTGCATATCTGTGCCTTTTGCGGGTACCTTCACCGGAGCTCTCTCCTTCGCAAAAGTAATCAAAGAGGAGTTTGGATCACGTGCAATAATTGCATTCGGCGGGGGGTATATCAACACAGAACTTCGAGAGGTTACAGAACCATCGCTGTTCAACTTTTGCGATTTTCTAAGTTATGACCGCGGTTATGGTTCTTACTATGATTTTTTTAAAAAAGGTTGTGTACTTGACGGACAAAAGCTCTATAAAATTCGCTATAGATTTACTGAAGAAAGGACATCAACTGAAAGCAAAAAAAATACTGATAAAGCGGTGATTGTAGAACAAGACGATGAACTTTGTGAAACTAGCCTTGTATATAGGGAAATCCGTGATTTTGAAGACGAAATGACCCTGAGTATTTTCCCCGATTATGATGGAATCGACTTTTCGTGCTACCCGCGTCTGGCGGATGATAAAAATCCCATGCACCGCATCTGGTCCGACGGTTCTTGGCTCAAATCATATTTAGCGCACGGCTGTTACTGGCATCGCTGTGCTTTTTGCGATGTAAATCTCGATTACGTTAAGTCTTATAAAAGAGTTCAGGTGCCGGCCCTGCATAAACATCTTATGACTCAGGCGAAAAAAAAAGGAGTATATGGTGTTCATTTTGTCGACGAAGCTTCGCCGCCGCTTTCTTTAAAAGAGTTTGCCCTTGAAAATCTTTCTATTTCACCAGGAACACAGCGGCTTAGTTTTTGGGGAAATATCCGGTTTGAAAAGACTTTTACGAGCGATCTTACACTTCTTCTTTCACGCGGCGGACTTACAGCAGTCTCGGGCGGTATTGAAATTGCTGCAGAAGATGGATTGGATGCAGTTAATAAGGGGACCGATATTGCCTCTCTTGTGAAAGTCTGTGCCGCTTTTAAGGAAGCTGGAATCCTTGTACATGCCTATATGATCTACGGTTTTTTCGGTGAAACACCTCAGATGCTTATTAATTCAATGGAAACCCTTCGACA
>CAZLNE010000193.1:0-2170 GCA_964560975.1 uncultured Treponema sp.
CAGGTAGTAACTGTTGCGTATAGTACAGATTTTGGAAATTATGTAGTAATTAAGCATAAGCACGGGTTTTATACACGATATGCCCACATGAGTACTACTCGCGTGAGCAAGGGTCAGTTTGTAACTCAAGGTGATGTAATTGGAAACGTTGGAAACACAGGAAAATCAACAGCTGCACATTTACATTATGAGGTACACATTGGTGATGGTGTAGTAGATCCTGCTAAGTACGTTTATGTAAAGCTTGCCAAATAATGGTGGAATAATGGCTCTTTCTTCCGATGACATTAATATAAATACTCTCATAGGAGCTGGTTCTGCAGTTGCAGGTAATTTGCGTGTTGCCGGTTTTGTAAGAATTGATGGTGATATTGACGGCGATCTTGAAACGACAGGCAGGGTAATAATTGGAGAGCATGCCAGAATCAGGGGCAATATACTTGCTTCTGCAGTGATTATTGGCGGTATTGTTGTGGGTAATGTTGTTGCACAGGAAAGTATTACCTTATTTTCAACTGCAGCAATCATAGGCGATGTTGTTTCCAAAAAGGTAAAAGTTGAAGAAGGGGTGATACTGCACGGTATGTGTGTATCGATTTCCAGTGAAAAAGAATTTGAGGAAGCAAAAAACAGCTGGCTTACTATGACATCAATACAAAAGCGGGTTTTTTCATCCTCTTCCGGACAATAGTATGAGCAGTGTAGATCCTCTGCAATCTGCTTTACATGCAGGTTTTGTCTCTCCGGCTTTAAGCGGAACTGCTAATGCCAAAAAAAAAGAGGATTTAAAAGATAAGGGAACTGTTAAAAAAAGCATATTTTCAGCTCTTTTAGAAGAAAAAGAAAGTGAAGAAGTTCAGAAGAAGGAGCTGCCGGATGAGATTTCCGGACTTCCTTTTGATGAAGCTGTTCAAGTATTAATAGATTCAGTGTATTCTGCGGGTGATATCTTAAAACAAAAGCCCTTTGCTGATTCCTTTGTTATATATAAAAAAGCAGTAGGGAATTTCCTGCGTTTTGTAGTTAATCAGTCGTATGAGATTGAAGAGCAGGAAGGCATTCGCAAAAAAACACGAGCGGGAACTTACACAAAGAAAAAGTTCTCCATAGTACAGGTCGTAAATCAGGAGCTGGACCGGCTGGCTTCTGACATTTTGTTCAATCAGGCGGATCAAATACGTCTGGCGGCAAAAGTTGATGAAATTACCGGGTTAATCGTAGACTTTTTTTCTTAAGAGGAATGTATGAGCGAAGTATTTGAAAATGATATAGACAATCTGCAGGATTCTGACAGCTTGTATAACTTAGAGGATGAAATTATAGATGATGGATCTCAAGAAGATTCCTCTGGTTATGTATTTCCCGACCCCCTTTATCGTTTGAAACTTGAGTATTCAAGTGAAGGCGTGTATGCAACAACGCCCCATCAAATGGAGATTAACGCAGGTGACTATGCAATTATCCCGACTAGATACGGTAAGGATATAGCGCTCGTAATGGGAAAATCTGCAAAACCAATCGGAATAAAGCCGTCTGACGTTCTTGTTATTGACCGAAAAGCCGAGCCGTCAGATATAGAAAGAGCGGAACAATTAAAAGAGAAAGAAGCTGCTGCTTTTAAAATATTTAGAGAAAAAGTTCAGTATCATAAACTTGATATGAAGCTTATTGCTACCCATTACCTTCTTGAAGAACAAAAGGTCTTGTTCTTTTTCAGTTCAGAAAACAGGGTAGATTTTAGAGAGCTTGTAAAGGATCTTGTATCAGTTTTTAAAATGCGTATTGAACTTAGGCAAATTGGTGTACGGGATGAGTCTCGAATAACCGGAGGGCTTGGTGTTTGCGGCAGATCTTATTGTTGTCATGCTGTGTCCGACCGGTTAAGACCTGTATCAATTAGAATGGCAAAAGACCAGAATTTATCGTTGAATTCAATGAAGATTTCGGGGCAGTGCGGACGGCTTCTTTGCTGTCTTTCATACGAATTCGATTGTTATACAGAGGCACGAAAAAAACTCCCGCAGGAGGGTGTAAGGCTTTTTTATGAGGGCACATCTTTCAGGGTAACAGAGGTTAATCCGCTTGCAGAATATATTAAGATTCTTGGTGAAGACGGACGCCTTCTCGAGATACGAGTAAATCAGCTGGTTCAGCAGGAAGGCAAGTGGCG
>CAZLNE010000194.1:0-2139 GCA_964560975.1 uncultured Treponema sp.
ATGGCGGGCACCAGCATCCGACACAAACACTCACCGATCTTTTAACTATTAGATCAATTAAGGGCGGTTTTAATGACTTAACCGTTGGCTTATGCGGCGATTTGAAGTTCGGCCGCACCGTACATAGCCTCGCAAAGGCGATGAGCCGGTATCAGCGTGTAAAATTTGTACTGGTAAGTCCTACTGAACTTCAGATTCCTGAATACATAACAAGTCAGGTTTTTAAAAGATTTGGAATTGAGTATACTACTGAAGAAAGACTTGAAGATGTCATAGGAGATTTGGATGTGCTCTATATGACTAGGGTCCAAAAAGAACGTTTTTTTAACGAACAGGATTATATCAGGCTAAAAGACAGCTACATTCTTGATAATGAAAAAATGAGACTCGCTAAAAAGTCGCTTATTGTACTTCATCCTCTTCCTCGTGTTAATGAAATAGCACCTGAAGTGGACAATGACCCGAGGTCTGCTTATTTCAAACAGGTAAAATTCGGCATGTATGCACGAATGGCGCTTATTGCAAAGTTAACCGGCTCTATATAGGAGGCTTTTATGTTAAATGTTGATACGATAAAAAACGGCATAGTTATAGACCATATTCGTTCCGGCTCCGGCCCTCGTATTTTTTCCTGGCTCGGCCTAGATAAAGCTGATTACTGTGTTGCCCTTATTATGAATGTTGCCTCAAAAACGCATGGACGAAAAGATATTATTAAAATTGATAGTATTATTAATATTGATTATTCTGTTCTCGGTTTTATAGATCCAAATATAACTGTTAATGTCGTTGTAGAAGAACGCATCACAAAAAAGATTAACTTAACACTTCCGGAACGGGTAGAAAATATTATCAGCTGTAAAAATCCGCGGTGTATTACCAGCACTGAAAAGTACATCCCCCAGGTGTTCAGGCTTGTTGATAAACGCAGGGCAGAGTACTGCTGTGAGTATTGTGATGAACTTTACAGGGCTGGAATAGGCGAAGTAATGTAATGAGAATTTTTATTTTTAACGCACATCTTGTAGACGAAAGAACTAATACTCGCGGCAGTGTACTCATCCATGATGGAAAAATTGAGCAGGTTTTTTACTGTGATGGCCAAAACCTTGAGCTTATAAATGCACTTAATGCTGATATTGCCTCTTGTGATTTTAAGATTGATGCTGAAGGCAAGGCTCTTCTTCCTGCATTTATTGACACTCATGCTCATTTTAGGTATCCAGGTCAGAGCGATAAGGAAGATCTTGAATCAGGGCTTCGGGCTGCTGCTGCCGGCGGATATACGACAGTAGTTCTCATGCCGAATACAAACCCTACTGTATCTTCTCAGGAAGAAGCAATTGCAATTATGCAGAAAGCTGAATCTTTTGAAAGTGCAAAAGTGTATCAGACTGTAAGTATAACAGACCGTTTTGACGGGCAGACAATCGAACATCTTAGAGCGCTGGATAAAAATAGTGTACCTGTAGTAACAGAGGACGGCAAGGATGTAGCTTCTGATGAGGTTATGAAAGAAGCTATGAAGATATGTGCTCAAAAGGGTATAATTGTTTCTTGTCATTGCGAGAAAAATGAGTATGTTCCTCTTGCGAAAAAGTATCGTGATGAGGGTGATTTTGTGGCTGCAGAAAAGGTTCTTAGAAAGGCGGAGGATGAAGCAACAAAAAGAAATCTAAGTATTGCTCTGGAAACCGCTTGTCCTATTCATATAGCGCACTGTAGTACAAAGGGCTCCCTGAATTATGTGTTTAAGGCACAAAAAAAGGAGCGATTTAAAGCTCAAGTAAGCTGTGAAGTAACTCCGCATCATGCATGTTTGGATTTTGAAATGGATGGTTTGGACTCTGAACTTGTGAATCCGCCTTTAAGAAGCAGGAAGGACCGTAAATTATTGGTAAAGGCGCTAGCCAAGAAAAATAATATAATGATAGGGACAGACCATGCTCCGCATACGCTAGATGATAAGAAAAAAGGTGCCTGCGGTTTTTCCGGAATTGAAACAGCTTTTTCGCTTTGTTACAGCTCATTGGTTTTAAAGAAATGCTTTGATTTAAAAAGATTGAGCACGCTTATGAGCGCTGAGCCTGCACGCCGCTTAGGACTGAATAAGGGACTTCTCAAAGATGGAATGGATGC
>CAZLNE010000195.1:0-2113 GCA_964560975.1 uncultured Treponema sp.
GGAGCATTAACTTTTACACCCCTCTTTGTCTTTACATTAAGGGATTTAAATTTGTCTTCGTCCCGGCCTGAGTGTGAGCCCATATAATCATACAGTTCTTTTTGCTTTTCTGTTACAAGATTAACAACAAAGCATCCAGTCTCTTTTACGATCTTATGTGAGTAGCGTGAGGGCACAATGCCGATCATTACCATTGGAGGATCGTAGCTGCAGTTGCAGCCGTAGACAACAACGAGTGCGTTATCTTTTCCATCTTTTCCCGTACAGGACACCAGCAGTGCAGGCTTTCTATTCAATACAGATCTTATACCTGCTTCTTTTTTTTCTTCAGCCATTTTTTCCTTCCTTTTTTCTATAATCTTCAATTGCCAGTTTTAAAGTATTAACAGCAAGTAAGGCGCAGTGTGTATCTTCAGGCGGAATATCGCCTGCAACAGAGAGGATATCAGCCTGAGTAAACTGCTCCACAATTGACAGAGGAGCCGAACATGACATGAGAGCGGCGGTAATTCCGCACTTATTCGAAAAATAACAGCCGTCGGTTGTATAATGTACGTCCTCAATAATGCCGTTCTGTACCTTAATCCAAAACTCCATGGTGTCGCCGCAGGGGCCTGTAAGCCGTGCATTGCCGTTTGAAGCGCGAAGCGGACCGAAGTTCTCAGGGACAACTTTAGTCCCTATTGTTAGAAAATCAGACATGTAAAGACCTTCTTCATACGACTCCTCACAATAAGGCTGACATGCAGCCTTCAAACTTACTTCTCTTCGCCCTTAAGTTCGGCAAGGCGTTTTTGAATTAACTCAAGTTCTATGGAAAGAGAATGAGAACGTGCATTAAGCTCGTACTTTTCATCTTCCTCGGTTCGCTGAACTCCCTGATTTACCCGGGCGCCCTGAAAAAAACCGCCAAAGCTTCTGCTTAAGCAGAAGCTTAAACCTCCACCTAAACCCCGCCTGCCGCCGAATCCGCGTCCGCCGCCGTAAGTTCCTGCATTATTCATATATCCTGCAGTTCCATAGCCTGCACAGAACCCGGCGCCTCTTCCAGTCATTGGTCCCATACCTGCAGGACCTGTTCTATCACCTCTGGGCATTGTCGTACCTCCTAAAAAGTTAGATACTAATAACAATGCATTTTTTATGCCAACTTATTCTGCATTTCTGCAGGAAGCTTCAATGATGCAAGCTCTGCAGCCTTACGCACAAAATGAGCGCATGGTCTCTTTTTATAATATTCAGCATTCCTCTCAGAAGGATCGGGCTTTGGTATGACAGATGCTTTTACTAGAAGTTCGCGACAGTTTGTCGTGCCAAATTCTGCTTTAAACTCTTCTGATAATTCTCTTACCGCTCTATATAAAGCCGTCTTAGCTTCGATGTCATGCGGATCATAGTCTCCGTATATATGACCCAAAACATAGATCATGCCGGTCAATGCACCGCACATTTCCCGCTGACCGCCTACTCCGCCTCCAAAACCTGCCATACCGCTAAGCACTTCTTTCTCATCTAAACCGAGAACTTGAGCAAAGGCAGCTGCAGTCGACTGAGAGCAGTTGTATCCCCGGGAAAAAAACTCCACCGCCCTTTCTCCAAAATCTTCCATGTAAAACCTCTTAGTATTGTTGATAATACAATATGAAGTTCTTTTACTTCAAGTAGTACAGAGTAGCACAATATTGCGTTTTTGCAATTTTAGTATTGCTATTATGCAATTTCTCTATCACATTGATATATTGTTATATTTATATATTTCTATATACCAATCATTCCAGACCGGTTATGACCTGAATACTCTGGTTCAAGTCCTGTTATGGGGCGTATGCAGGACATCCGCCGTCTGTAGGACCCTTTCAGTAAAATCTGATATTGGCATGCTATTTGCAGTAGTATCAGTATGAAAACAGCAATTACTGTGTGGAATAATAGAATAGCTCCTGTATTTGATGAGGCAGGAAAATGTTTAATTCTCGGGGAAGATAACGAGGCATCAGTCATTGTTTCATTGCCGGAAGACTATATTTCTAAAGCAGTTTTTTTAATGGAACAGGGAATAGACGCATTAATATGCGGCGGTATTTCATGCGAATGCGAACGTTTAATTCTCGAT
>CAZLNE010000196.1:0-2111 GCA_964560975.1 uncultured Treponema sp.
CAATAAAACTTTTATCAATTTTTAATGCAGTCAGGGGCATATCTTTTAAAAGACTAAGAGAAGAAAAACCAGTACCAAAATCGTCCATGGAAAGATTAAAACCTAAATCTCGTATACGCATCATCGTATTCAAAAGATACTCTTGATCATTATAGGCTGCGCTTTCTGTAAGCTCAAACTCAATGAGAGAGCGGTCAATATCATACTTTGAAACAATCTTTTGTATTACTTCTATCATGCGTACATTATTAAATTGGGATCGGGACAAGTTCACAGAAACCGGAAAAAGAGGAAGTTTTTTATCTTTCCACTCGACAAGTTTCTTACAGACAGTATTTAAAACAAACCGGTCAATAATTTCTATTGCACCGTTTTTTTCGAGCAGGGGAATAAATTCAGAGGGACTTAAAAACTGTTCTTTTTTATAATTCCAGCGGACTAAGGCCTCTGCTCCATACAAAGTATCTGTATCTGCATGATACTTAGGCTGTAAATATACAAGCACCTCGCCGTTTTTTATTGCAAGCGGGAGCTCTCGTTTTAGTGTTTCGGAACGGAGCACATTGTGTTTCATCTTCTCGGTATAAAAATGTATCTCGGTTACATTTTGCTTTATGCCAAGCCTCTGAGCCATCTTTGCATAATCTGCAATGATGGTCTTAATAGAGCCCATGTTTTCATACTGGACAACACCGCAGCGGAAATAAATTGGATAGGATGTATCAGCAGGAAGGTGGTTAAGTTCGGCAAAAAAAGCTAAAAGACGAATTCGAAGTTCTTCTTCTTTCATCCGCTCTGTTATTATGGCAAAACGGTCGTTGTCGCATCGGACAGCACATTTTTTCCAAGGAATTTTCTGCATCTCATCACAGATAACACGTAAAAAGTTGTTTGCTGTCTGATGACCATACAGTTCATTAATCATCTTAAAGCTTTTTACATCAAAGTGTACAAAGTCATATCCTTGAGGACTATCATGGTGAGTTATGTACTCAATCATCCAGTTCCAGTTTGGATAACCTGTAATAGGATCGTGATAAGCCAGACGATAATAGGAGTCTCTCTGTTTTCTTGTGCGTATATACATACAAACAAGTACAATACCTGCAGTAATAAATATGACAACAAAACAAAGTAAGACTATTATCATCCGGCAGACTAGCCTATTTCACAAAGTGTTTCTGTAAAAAGTCAAAATCCAGTTCCGGATAGAGTACAAATTTACTGAGAAGAGCATGTACACGCTTTTTTGCTTCATCCTGCACCTTGGGATCTATAACAATTTTACCTTTTGCAGGCGTTCCCTTTTCTGTCAGAGCAGGTTTTGTTCCGCCAATAATGAGTTTAAGAATTTGAGCAATCTCTTTCATCTCGGCAGTTCCCATACCGAGCGTTGTAACAGCAGGAGTACCTACACGAATACCGCTTGTCCACCAGGGTCCCTGAGGATCAAAGGGAAGTGTGTTTCGGTTAACGGTAACTCCGCATTCAAAAAGAGCATTCTCCGCCTGACGTCCGGTTAAACCAAAGGTAGTTACATCGATGAGCATCAAGTGGTTATCGGTTCCGCCTGTCTGGAGCTTCATACCGAGGCTCTGGCATTCTGCTGCAAGGGTGCGGGCATTGTCGCGCACTGAGTGAGCATAGGTTTCATAAGCCTTTGTCCGGGCCTCTTTAAAGGCAATTGCTTTTGCTGCCATTATGTGAGGAAGTGGACCGCCCAATACTAAGGGGCATCCCTTGTTTACGGAATCTGCAAAGGCTTCTTTACAAAGAACCAGGGCGCCGCGAGGGCCGCGAAGTGTTTTATGAGTAGTCGAGGTAACGATGTCTGCCCATTCTACTGGATTTTCTTCTCCGGTAAATACCTTACCTGCAACAAGACCTGCAAAGTGAGCCATATCGACCATGAGGACAGCACCGCATTTGTCTGCTATCTGTCTGAATCTTTTGAAATTGATTGCTCTGGGGTATGCTGAGTAGCCTGTTAACAGAATAAGAGGTTTAATTTCCATAGCCTGTTTTTCGATTGCATCGTAGTCAAAAAGGCCTGTTTCTTTATTTACTGTGTAAGTGTAGGCATCGAACATACGGGCAGAAACGTTCTGACG
>CAZLNE010000197.1:0-2105 GCA_964560975.1 uncultured Treponema sp.
TTAGTAGTCCAGTTGCCCCGTACCTTAACCTCTGCCTTTACTTCCTCCAAAAGAACATTTCCCTTATCATCCTTTACAGTTATGATACATTCTTCATAATAAGGGGCAGGAGGCATTCTGTAATCAGGCGTCCATGTAGCAATCTGCTCTGAAACGTGAGAAGCTACCGGTTTTATCACAAAATCCATTACATTTTCTTCTGTGCTCACCGTTTCTATGGAAATAACGGGCATTGCCTTTTGCGCAAATTTTTCTGTGTTTTGAGTATTGCTCTCATTCTTAGCAGAGTAACAAGCCGCCGTTACTAGTAAAACCGCACTAATGAGAATAAGCTTTGTAAGTTTTTTCATTTCTCTAATTTCTCCTAATCCTACAAGAGTTTAATTAAGTCTACTTCTACTGTCAAGGTTAACGTTCATGTTGATTCTTCTAAATTACTGCTTGACGGCACTCCAGATGGAGGTATAATAAAAAGATAGTGTCTATTAAGCGCGATAGAAATATAATAAGGAGTGTTTTTTATGGATGATAAAATGAGAGAAATAGCCGCCCCGGATATGCCGAATGCAATCAAGCTCGGTACACCCCCGTTGCCGGGAGCAGTAAACCAGGAGGTATGGCATACGCAATACGGGAGCCTTTTCGCCCGCAACGTCACTGTTGCTTCTATTACACCCTTTCTGCCGGATCCATCTAAAGCGACAGGTACCGCTATTGTCGTTGCACCGGGCGGCGGTTTTATGTCGTTATCGATGGAAAATGAAGGCTGGGATGTCGCCCGCGCTCTGGCCGATAATCACGGCATCGCAGCATTCGTTCTAAAATACCGGCTAACCCAGACACCGGCCGCCTTGCCTGATTTTGAAGTATACCTGGGAGAGATGTTGTCGTCACTCAACGGAAACCCTCCTCGACGGGATCCTGAGTACATAAAAGAAAGCTTCGCACCGCAGATGGAGGATGCAAAGGCCGCCTTCGAGTTTATCCGGAAGCATGCAGCAGAATATAAAATTGATCCAAACCGCGTCGGTATGGTCGGGTTCTCAGCCGGTGCAGGACTCACTCTTGCGACGGCAATCCAAGGAGCAGCCAAACCGGCATTCATCGGTACCATTTACGGTCCGCAGTTTGCCTTAAACGTCCCGTCCGATGCACCGCCTTTGTTTGACGCGTATGCTGCAGATGATGTCTTAATAGCCAATAGCGGATTCGGCCTTATTGACAGCTGGAGAGCAGCAAAGAGACCGGTCGAACTGCACATGTATGAGCAGGGCGGACACGGCTTCGGCATGTATCCCAAGACAACGACAAGCACCGGCTGGTTCAATGCCTTTATAAGCTGGCTCACCATGCACGGAATGATGTAATCAAAAATAGGAGACTACTTATGAATCAAACGGGTAACATTACTCAATGTGTATTAAACTATGTAGAAGGCTGGTATGAGGCAGACGAGAACAAAATGAACCAAGCCTTATCAAACTATTTAGTTAAAAGAAGAGTAGTCTCAGAAAATGAAATATGGGAAGTTACCAAGGAATGGATGATACAGGCAACAAAAGACGGTAAAGGAAAGATAGATATAGTAAAAGCCTCAATTAAAGAAATTACAATTCTAGATAACACCGATAAAATCGCAACGGTTAAATTAGTCTCTAATAATTTCATTGATTATCTGCATCTTGTAAATTTGAATAATAAATGGTCAATAGTAAATGCATTATGGGAGTATAGAGAATAAGTTGAATAATATGAATACGCAAATATCAGAATTTGCCTTTACAAAAAAAACAGAACAAACTCTTTCTTCCCGTACATACGGAACTAATTGGCCTATAGTTTATATTCTTGAAAATGAAAGGGAAGCATATGTGGGAGAAACCACAAGCGCCTTACGCAGAATACACGATCATCTTGTAAATCCAATAAGAAATAGATTTTCACGATTATATGTAATTGAAGATCCAGAATTCAATAAATCTGCAACACTTGATATTGAATCAAAATTAATAGAGTACATGCATGCAGATAAAAAATACACGTTACAAAATAGTAATGGCGGACTTCGTAATCATGATTACTATAATAAAAAGCACTACAAAAAA
>CAZLNE010000198.1:0-2091 GCA_964560975.1 uncultured Treponema sp.
GCAGGAGTAGGACTTGAACCTACGACCTCCGGGTTATGAGCCCGACGAGCTGCCAGCTGCTCTATCCTGCGTCGTATTGTTCAAGTATAGTAGCACCTAAATTAAAAGGTGTCAATGCAAAGATAGAGAATATCAGTAAAAAAGCATAAATCCTTATAGAATAATTCCAGATTCTTAATTTTTTCATCTTTTATTAGAATCTATATGATAACTGAAAAGAAAAAGTATCCTTGTCTGTAAATAAAAGAGCCACTCTCAAACTTTCATAGTCAATATATGGTCCGTATCTAATAGATGAGTAACGGTGCAGTTCTCCACCCAAAGAAGGCCTGTCCATAATATTGCTTTCTATAAAAGCAAAGGGAACAGATTGTGTTTTATTGAAAACGGAGCAGTATTCAATGTTAAATCCTATATCCGCCTCTTTCATCTTTCCTACCTGAATGTCGCCGCCGACTCCAAATCCAAAAGAAAAAGCGTTGTCAACAAGATTATAAGCATTTTCTACGCCGTCCGCTCTTTTACGCAGTGCCGCATAATCGCCGTTTTCATATTCAATTAACCCTATCAGATAATATGAATTAAGAAGATTATTCATAAAAAAAGTAATACCGGGTTTTATGCTGACCTCTGCAGAATAATCCAGAACAGGCCGTGTAACATTAATACCCCGTGTCTCAAATGCAGCATACTGCTGCTCGGTAAAATACGGCGTGTAGTGTAATACAGATGCAGATATTGCAGCACCTAAATAAGGACTGATCGCATTATCTGCATCAAAACCTTTATGAAGATTGAATCCGGCTGTTAATGAGCCTCCTATTAATGTATCCGCAGACGAATAAAGATCACTTAATAGTTGTTTGTCAAAATACACTGCACTTGCATAAGGATGCCAGCCTGCATCAGGATCAACTATTGCCGGTCCGTTTAGATCCGCCGTTCCTTTTATAGAGTTCGATGTTAATGGTGTTGTTAAATACGATACGCAGCCTGTACAACAGAGAGCTAGTATACACAACAAAATTTGCACAAAATACTTTTTCATAATAAATCTCCGCTCCTTAACTATTTACCTAATTGGATTTCTCTGCCTCATACGGCCAGCGGCTAAAACCGCCCCAGTTCATCATTCTGGTGTACCCTTCTTTTTCCAATTTCGATATTACAGCTCCGGCTCTACCGCCTGTTTCGCAGTACACAATTAAGTATTGTGATTTTGGAAGTTCATTAATTCTACTCATCACTTCGCTCGAAGGATAACTCTTTGCTGTAGGTATATGTCCTGCGTTATAGGCTGATAAAGGTCTTACATCAATTATCCAAATATCGCTTCTCGGATTTTCTGTAAGTTCTTTGAGCGCGGCAGGATCTAGATAAGCCTTGAGCATTGCTCCGTCGCTTGAAACATCGCCTGTCATACAGCCTGTAAGTACCAGCAGTACCGGAATAAGCCAGAATAATTGCAATTTTTTCATATATCCTCCTACAAAAAAAACTAAATTTCGTAGTCTGCAACGCGCCTTTCAGTTCTACACGCAAGAACAAAGCTTGCCGCCTCTTTATGTATTGGATGTATCTGATACGCTGCAAGCGCTTCTTTTGACTCAAACTCAGAATAAAGCACAACATCGCTTGCACTGTCATCCTGTGTAAAATTAATGCCGACCTCTGCTTTTAACAGCCCCGGAATTTTACCAACAAGGTTTTCCAGTTTTTCTTTTATAAGAGCGGCATTCTGTTCTTTAGTGTTTCCCAGAGCTTCCTCTTTTAACCGCCAAGCAACAATATGTTTTACCATTAGTATCTCCTGTTATTTATTATGAGTGCAGCAATGACGCCTGGAACCCAGCCGGCTATGGTCAATAATGATACTATCAGTATTGAACCGCATCCCTTGTCCAGAACGGCAAGAGGCGGAAGAAGTATACACAATACTGCTCTTAAAAAACCCATGCTAATTCTCCTCTTTCTTTTCATCTATTACCCGTCTGCCTATCCAGCGTCCGCTTCTCCATCTCCAAATATTTATTATAGCACGGATTGTTTCATCTGCAAGGAGGCACATCCAAACAGTAAAAATTCCCCCGC
>CAZLNE010000199.1:0-2073 GCA_964560975.1 uncultured Treponema sp.
CATCGCCGCGGGAGTTCCCTACAGCGGCGATTTTTGGGACTTTTATTCAAAGGGTATAACCATTGAAACAAGTATCCCGGTAGGAACCATCTTAACGATAGCAGCAGCAGGCAGCGAAGGTTCAGGCGATACTGTAATAACTCAAGAAAAAGGCATGTACAAAAGAGGCGCTCACGGCGACTGCCTGAGACCAAAATTTTCGATACTTAATCCCGAATTAACAATGACGCTTCCCCCTTATCAGAGTGCATGCGGGGCTTCAGATATAATGGCTCACGTGTTCGAGCGGTATTTTACCAATACGAAAGACGTAGAAGTTACGGACCGCTTATGCGAGGCAGTGCTTTTGACTATGGTAAACGAAGTTCCAAAAGCTGTCAAAAACCCCAAAGACTACGAAGCTAGAGCAAATATTATGTGGGCTGGAATGGTTGCTCATAATAACATTGTTGGTGTTGGACGCGAGCAGGACTGGAACAGTCATGGTATTGAACATGAGCTTTCTGCCCTCTACGACGTAGCCCACGGTGCAGGGCTTGCAGTCATTTTTCCTGCATGGATGAAGTTTGTGTATACCCACGATGTCATGAGGTTTGCTCAAATTGCCGTACGTATATGGGGCTGTCATATGGATTTTCAAAACCCTCATAAAACTGCTTTAGAAGGAATTGCAAAATACGAACAATTTCTACAGTCAATCGGTATGCCCATAACATTGAGTGAAATTGGAGCAAAAGAAGAAGATATTCCGCTTCTTGTAGAGAAATTCGGTATAGGCGACGGAAAAACAGGCGGTTTTGTACAGCTTGATAAAAAAGCTGTTGAATCTATTTACCGTCTTGCTTTATAGATTCTTTTAAAGTTTTAATAAAGGTATAAAATAACCGTGCTTCGTCTTTTTGATAGATTGGAAGTTGTTTGTACATTTCTACAATATCGGGAAGGATCGCAGGTACGGTTATTTTTATAGGTTTATCAGTTTCTGTATTAGTAATTTTTATAGCACCGCTCTTGTAAGTTTTAATTGATACTATATGGTCTTGGTTAAGAATTATGTTTTCTCCAATTATATTGCCTTCTGCCGTAAATTGTGAAAGGCAAAGCTCTCGTTTATCAGCATTAAACCCGAGTAAAAAATTATAGGTTTTACTGTTTAAAAATAAGCCTTTCAATAAAAAACCGTATACAACGATATAGTTATTATCAGTAGAAAAGGCTTTTTCTGATGTTTTTTTTATAAGCGCCATGCTTTTATCTTGTTTCTCTTTTGTTATATCAAGTAATTTCATATTGATATTCTATTTTAAAACAACATTTTTTTCTATACAGTGTATTTTTCCTGCAGGACAAATACTCATACAGATACCGCAAACAGCTCCCCGTCCAATATCTTGAAACTCTTTTTTCATAAAAAGACTGCATGTTTCAGGATTTAATAGATCGCTTCTCTTAGTTGAATTAGTTTTTCTGCCGAATAAGGCATGAGCCGGACAGGCATCTATGCAAAGATTGCAGGCATTACAGTGCTCAGATAACGCAAATTTGCTTTCTTCCGCTTCGTCTGCCATTTTTGAAAGTGAAAGCGGAACAAAGTTAGTAAATACTGTACCTAGTCTAACCCTTGGACCAAAAGTATTTTCTAAAAACAGGCAATTTCGCCCAATGTTACCCATTCCAGCCTGAACTGCCGCTTCTTTATGGGAAAATTTAGCACTAAATGGTGCCTCATTCGTTGGAATAGATTGAGAGGCTGGAATAGGAAAGAATGAATAACCTTCCTTTTGTAAATATAATCCCACTGAAAGCTGAATCTGGTCAATGAAGTAATTTAAGGTTCTGTAGTGATGAAAGTAGCTCATCGTAGGTGCATCTTTAATTTCATTAACAATTTCATCAGATACTTGTATTGCAAGGGAAATAGCGGTGGGAAGCCGGCGTAAGTAAGCATCATTTGAGTAAGATTTTGAAAAGCCGCAGTTTGCTGCACCTTTATCCATCAATAAATTTCTAATTTCTTGTTCTATCAGTTCTTTTGATTTTGGCGTGTGAATCATATGTATCTCCAAACTTTTT
>CAZLNE010000200.1:0-2073 GCA_964560975.1 uncultured Treponema sp.
CAACCTATATACTTGACGATTCCCAGGAAATGATGAAGGGGCGAAACCGTCCTGCCATACTTATTTGTCCGGGTGGAGCCTATCTTTTTTGCTCCGATCGAGAAGGGGAACCGGTTGCACTGCGCTTTAATGCAATGGGCTATCATGCTTTTGTCTTACGGTATTCAGTGTATTACGAGAGGAAGGAGCCGGATTTTTCAGAAGCTGAAACACGTGTCGTTAAGCCTCACTGTATACATCCTAATCCTGTCCTCGAAATAGCACAAGCAATAATGATAATTAAGGAACATGCACAAGAGTGGCACGTAGATGCTGATAAAATTGCTCTTTGCGGGTTTTCTGCCGGAGCTCATAACTGCGCCATGTTCTCTGTATACTACAATAAACCACTTGTCTTTGAAAAATTCGGTAAAACTCCTGATTTTTTTAAACCGGCTCTCACCATTCTCGGCTACATGCTGAGCGATTATCATGCTATGAAAAAGAGCTGTTCAACTGATGAAGAGTCAAAGGAATTCTTAGCAGTGTCTAATCTTGCCTTACTCGGCGACCCGGATCCAAATGATGAGATTCTCACCAGTATAAGTCCTGCCTTACTTGTAAGTAAAGATACACCTCCGATGTTTTTATGGTCGACTGCAGCAGATAATCTTATTCCGATCGAACAGACAACAAGGATGGCAACCTCTCTTGCTCAAAACGGAATTCCCTTCGAGCTCCATGTGTTTGAAGAGGGCCCGCACGGTTTAAGCTTAGCCGATCAGACAAGCTCAGCTGATGCAAGCCTCATGGATAAAGACGCTAAGAAGTGGACTGGTCTAGTAGAAGAGTGGCTTCTAAAACGCTTTGCCTACGTCAAATAAGATGCTACTGCTTAAGCTTTGTAGTTTCTGCTTCCCATTTTCCGTTATCTATCCATTTCTTAAAAGCAGCTTCTAGTGCATCTTTTTTTGATGTCTGAGAAGCTGAAAGTGCTATAAAAGTTGGGGTACGAAGTAAAGGAGGCATTTGGGTTACATACGTTGTAATTCCTGCTGCCTTTGTCATAGGAACAATGAGATCAATAACAGAAACGGCTGCTTGAAATTTACCTTCAGCAAGCATTTTAAACTGTTCTACTTCATTTGCAGCTTCTATAACTTTCATTCCCCGTGTAACTGCAGTATGACCAGGGTGTCCTTTTACAATACCGACACTATACTTTCGAAGATCTCCAGGATTTGCAATTTTTATATCGGGATCAATTGTGACTGCGCAAAAATCGCTGTTTGCAAGTCTTGCAGAAATCATAAAAGCGCCCTTAACCTGCTGAATTAGCGGCTGGGCAATAAAAAAAGCTCCGTCAATTTCTCCTTTCGAAAACGCTTCCATCAGCATAGGCTGCTGTTCGTACACGGTAATGGTTGTATCAAATCCGGCTTCTTTAATAACCGTTGTTACTAGTGCATTATACATGTGCATTCCTTTAATAGTTCCCAAGCGGATCTGTTGAGCCCAAAGGAATGTGCTTAATACCAAGAGAACAACTGCAATACAACATCTTTTCATACTAAAATTCCTCCATAATAGTAACTATTCAATTTATTGTGCTTTAAATTTTCGTATTTCACCGTCAAGTGTTTCTATGTTCTGTGAATTGCGTTCAGAAAGATCAGATAAACTTTTCATGGAATTTGATATTAAAAATACGCGTTCCGACATATCCTGAATACCTTTCTTATTCATTTCAGATGTGTCGATTATATTTTTCATATACATACTGATTTCCTGAGTACCGCTTTTCATACCTGAACTTGCAGATTTAACAGATTCCGTTATGGTGTTCAAAGATGAGAGCGAGCTGATTATTTGTTTATTACCTGTCGATATTTCCTGTAATCCTGAAATAGCATCGTTCATGGTTTGTGCTACTGACGATATTCCCGTAATTACTTCGCCCAAGGTTGAACTTGAGCTTTTTGCCGATGATGCTGCATTACCAATAACCGAAACTACATTCTTGATGGTTGATTCTATATTTTTTGCATTTGTTGCAGTCTGCTCGGCTAGTTTCCGTATTTCATCTGCTACTAC
>CAZLNE010000201.1:0-2073 GCA_964560975.1 uncultured Treponema sp.
GGTTAAAGATTTATGAAGATTTTTGAAGCTGCTTCTGCTGATTTTGCCTGACGTACACGTTCTGCTCGTAAACTTTTTTCACACGCAGCAATATGCCTAATTCGGTCTTTTTCTACAGCTTCCTTAGGAAAGGTTTTCCCTTCTCCGATTCCCCGAATTGAGTTTTCGAGTTCATCAGTCAGTCTGTTTTTCAGCTGTTGTGCCATTTATTCCACACTCCTTTTAGATTATGCCTTCATTTTAAAGTTTATTATGGGTTCCCGCTTTACCCATGCAAAACCATCATGATAAAAGCTTGCCTCTTTTAACCAATATAACAACACAGAAGCTAGAGAGTTACCGCCAGTGGCATCGATTAAGATTAGCCCACTCACTGAATCCTCATTATATGCTGTTTTTTCGTAAATTTCACAGCACCAGATGAATTTAGGAAGAGCTATATGTAGCAGGTAAGACTTAAGTCTATCACTCAGTCCGGATTCTTGCAATATGAACTCCTTAAATGAGTGACCTCCAGTCAAGAAAAGGCGAGTAATCCATTCTGAGCTGAATAGTTCTAGTCCAACCTGTGAATTATTGAGAATATCCGAGACTAAATCATAGCAGTGAGCTGCATCCAGATGCATATGTCTCTGGAGGGGTACAATAAAAGAAGTAATTTTCATATCTTTAAAACTTGAATCAGAATAATTTGATGCGGGATTATGAATGTCGGCAATACTATAGGGAGGCAAGTTATCGTCTATTAGTACCAATGAATGTCTAAACATCGATACATCGATCCATGTTTTCTGAGAGGTCTCTCCCCGTATAACATCATAATCCATTTCTTCATGTCCTATTGCAATTACTGCATGTCCTGCACTGTTGTTTTGCAATGCAATAATTACTGGTATGCCCGATTCTATGTAAATACTTAGTAGCATTAAATCCTTATCATTTAGTTCATTTGTGGAAGGGTTTAAATCTGCATACATGAGGCAAGGATGCCCATTAGCGTTTAATCCGTTTGCTAATTCCTGCACTGTAAGACCCTGAGAAGGCATTTGTCTATGGGACATTATGGACGAAAGACTATGAAGAATTTCCGAAGGTAATAACGGTTTATAATGCGGGTATTTTGTTCCGTAATATTCAAGCATACTCCATAGAGAGCTTTCTGCGCAGGAATGTGTTTCTGTGTCCTGTGCGGTATGGGGAAATCCCATTGCTTGTAATTTTTGCCCGCAGAGACTAACGTTTATTTGTGTTAAACAGCATACAAAATTCTGTTTATTTAATGCTTTTGGGGAAATAATGGAGCGCCCCATAGGAAAACGGACTAAGGGACGAATAATAAAGAAACCCAAGTAGGTTTCTTTTAGTTTGTCGGAAAAGGTGTTCGAAAAGAATTGTTCACGTGAAATTTCGCTTTCAAATAAATGTACTCGTAGACAATCTCTTCCTAAATGCTCTAGTTTGGCGGAATGGTATGTATAATAGCTGTCCCGGTAGTGTTTATCAACGTATGGGTATTCAATGACAAAAACAATAGTATCAATAAAAACACTGATTAAGTTTGATATAAGGCGTGTATTAATTTTTTGATTACCACAATAATCCGGATTTTGAAGAATCTGTGTCAATGTTGAAACAAGAGTATCTTTCTTACAGATTTGAATATCTACGGTAATTGCCAATATCTCCTCCTATACTTTGTACCCCTTTATCACCTTATTCCCTAGATGGTTTTTAGATTTTTACCCTGCTCGGTAAATATTTTCATTATGCCACGAGAGGAGTGCTTTGTCCGGATGGCATTCAGTTTTATCCGGCAGAACCTGAAGTTTTTTTCCATGCATTGCATAATAGATTTTACCGTTGTTGTATTCCTCTTTTAGGGAACGGCTTACCTCAAGAGTATAATCAGTGGTTATTGTGATATATCCAGAATCATATAATTTATGAAGATCTGATCTGAGCAGAATTCCGTTTGAAACTGAGTGAGGCCCGTTTTCACTGAAAGGTTTTATATGTGCAGCTTCAAGAACAGGAAGGGTATGTTCTCCGGTAATTGCACATTGGCGGTTGTAG
>CAZLNE010000202.1:0-2040 GCA_964560975.1 uncultured Treponema sp.
ACTTCTTCAGCTCTACCTTACTATCTGTGTCCATCCTGTTCATCTGTGGTAATTTTCTTCTCCCCTCTTCGCATCTTCGCGCTTTTGCGTGAGCCTTTTCTGAAAAATATGGGGCAAATAGATTAGTATCGCCGCGACGCCAGCTTGCGGCTCATCTACCCTAAATACCGCGTGTTCCGCGTCTGCGTAGCAGTCTGTGTTATCCGTGTTTCGTTTTATTCGTGTGTTCAGCGGACAAAAAAAGCCCGGAAAGAAAATCTCTCCGGGCTGATACTCTTTCTTATGAATCTCCGTTTACTCTAATACAAGAACACCAAAACCGCTTGTGTTTTGATAACCCTGATTAGTGTCACAAGCCCAGTTTGTAACGCCAACACGCTTGCCGCTTGCATCGGCTTCGTTAATTTGCACATCGAAACCCAAAGAAACTCCAGCTTTTCCGATAACCTGAGTTAGAGGAACAGCAGCTTCCACCATATAGCCGGTATCAGTTAGTGAAACAGCAGATTTGAACAGAACAGGATCACAGCCTCCGTTAAAGCTGGCTTCGTTAACATAGCTTACACGGTACTGACAGTCATCGCTCTCGTATGCCTTCGTTTTTGCATTATTCTGGTCAATAAATACTTCTATTGAATCCTGTTCCCATGCATTTGCATTAGCCTTATTAAGAACATCATCTAGAACATTAACGAGGACATAGATGTACTTTGTATCATACAATACTTTAAAAGTTGAGCCGTCTTTGGTTTTACCTTCAGACTTCAAAGTGATCGCAATATCTTGTGCACCGGCCCAGAGCGCATCAGCTTTTCCGTCAATAACAGGAGTTCCCTGACGGGCGCTTATCTGTACAGGAAGCAGCTTACATACGATTGTTCCAAAGTACTCAGTTTTCTTATTCTGCGAGTTGGTTAAATCATTCCAGCTGTATTCATTAGTATCATTAATAATCTTCAGATCAAAGCCGATTTCGGTACCAGCCTCGCAAGGAGTTGAGAGTTTTGTAAGGATTGTATAGGTTTTACCATCATCTGATAGTGCATCCTTTCGATTAACGGTAATCTCCTGCACCGTACCGCTTCTTGTTGCTGCCTTTGTATTTGTAGGATCAAAATAAAATACTACAGCATCGTTCGCTTTTTTGGTCGAATCTTTTACAGTAACAAGAGTGTAGATACCATCGCTGACCCAAAGCTGTTTAAAGCTGCCGTAGCTATTTCCGTCTTTATCCAGGATGTCCTTTTGTACAGCGTACTTCCACTCGGGAGAATTCAGAGCCGGAGCAGAATCAACACCAAAGGCTTCAGTCTTTTTGAGATAAATCGGCAGTTTTGACGGGTCTACGATTGCCCAGTAGGCAGGTTTTGCTTCAAGATTCTTGCCGAAGAAAAGCGGATAATTTCCCCGTCCGGCAACCGGAAAATCATTGAGCCAGGTTTCATCATCTGACAAGCCCCAAAGAACTGCCATATCCAAGTTGCCCTTCCGAGCCTGATCCTGGAACATAGCAAAAAGGTCGCGGTATTTATAAGCCTGATCAAGCAAATCTTCGTTTGTCGGAATCTTTTTTGGTTCAGTATCGGTCTTATAAATCGACATATCAAGCTCGGTTACCTGAACTCTAAGTCCAAGAGCCGCAAAACGCTCAATAGTTGCCTTTATATCTTTAACATCCGGGTAATCCACACTGATATGTCCCTGTAAACCAACACCGTCAATCGGCACGCCTTCTGCACGGAGTTTTTTTACAAGATTATACATAATATCCTGCTTACCGCCGGCTGCATCGATGCCGTAATCGTTGATTATTAGGACTGCATCAGGGTCTGCCTTACGGGCTGCACGGAAAGCGGCTGCAATATACTCATCGCTTCCTACAATCTGATAATACTTCGAATCCCGCATCTTTCCATTGTCGCCGATAACTTCGTTAACAACATCCCAGCTGTTAATCTTTCCCTTATAGCGGGAAACAATTGTAGTAACATGAGTATCTATACGCTTTAAAAGCAGCTCTTTTGAACAGTTTTTAGAGGG
>CAZLNE010000203.1:0-2025 GCA_964560975.1 uncultured Treponema sp.
GCTAAAGCCAGGCGCAGCCTGTATTTCGTAGAATTAATCCCAAACTACGCTTAGCCCCACGCACCCAAAGAAATGTAGTAATGCAGCAGAAAAAAAGGGAGACCTTGCGCGTCTCGTAGCGGGACTAATCCAGGCGCAGCCTGTATTCAGCAGAATTAATCCCAAACTACGCTTAGCGCAAGACACCCTTTTTTTCTGCTGCAATATAAATATTTATTGAAAACTATGAAAGAACCAGAATTAGTACTTCTCTCGCAAGTACAAGAAACATTAAAACAATCTCCTAAGGCCAGTCAAAGGGACATAGCAAAGGCTGTAAACATGTCGCTTGGCATGACGAACAGTGTTTTAAAACGATTTGCAGAAAAAGGCTGGTTATACATGAATAAAATTTCTTCTAGAAATATTCAGTATGTATTAACACCGGATGGCATGAACGAGCTTGCTCATAGAAGTTATCATTATATAAAAAGAACGCTTAAGTCTGTTTTGGATTATAAAGATATAATTACCTCTGTCATTCTGAACGAAAAGACAAAGGGTGTAGATAGGGTCTTTCTTGTTGGTAAAACAGACTTGCAATTCATTGTTGAATATGCCTGTACACACAACAAGATAGCTCTTATTTTTGTTAATACTATAAGCGACCTTTCTTCGTTAGAATCCAGCAATTCTCTTGTACTTATTTCTGATTCACTTCAAATATCTAAAGAAGTACTTCCTCCCTCAATTAATTTCATTCATCTTTATGAAGTTATTATTAAATCATAAACTTACTATACACTGGAGTTTTTCATGTTTACAGATGTAGTTATCTTAGCAGGCGGTTTTGGCGAAAGATTATGGCCGGCATCGACTGCCACTGTTCCCAAACAGTTTTTATCGCTCGAGGGCGGAGTTACCTTTTTACAATCTGCAATGTTAAGAGCTCTTAACCTTAATGTTTCAGGTTCAATTGTTATTGTAACTCGAAAGGATCTTCTAGAAGGCTGCATTCAGCAAGCTTCTGCATTATCAACCATGGTCTCTCGCCTTCAAATGGATATGCTTTTTAACCGTCTTTATATTATTGCTGAGCCTAATCCCAAAGGGACTGCTGCTCCTGTTATGCTCGCTGCCCATTTTCTTGAACGATTATCGCTCACTGAGCATACTGTACTGCTTCTTACAAGCGATCACATTATAGGTCCAAATGAAAACTTTCTTGATGATGCACAAAAGGCATGGCTTGCTTGTAAAGAAAATCAGCTTGTTTGTTTTGGTATTCCGCCCACCGAACCCGCAACCGGTTACGGCTACATTAAAAGAGGAGCCCCGTTTTTTGCTCAATCTAAGGAACTTAGCGACACCTTTGTTATAAGTCAATTTAAGGAAAAGCCGGATTTTGAAACAGCAAAAAATTATTTAGAAAGCGGTGATTACTGGTGGAATAGCGGAATGTTTGCTTTTAAAACAGACTTTATTCTTTCAGATATTAAAAAACATGAGCCTGCCTTATTTGATGCCTTTAGTAACCTTCCCTCTTCTCCAATGTTTACGCTTGCACAACAAGACGGCATACATTATATGTCATCATGGCCGGAACTGAATCAGTCGTATGTATTAACCCCGTCTCTTTCTATTGATATTGCACTGGCCGAAAAAACTCAATTTGCATCTGTGGTAAAAGCTTCCTTCTCATGGGACGATGTAGGAAGCTGGGATTCTTTTGAAAACTTATTTTCATCGCATCATGGTTCAACTATAGAAATTCAATCTTCAAATAATTTTGTCTACTCCGATCTTCCTGTTGCTCTTTGCGGAGTTGAGGATCTTATAGTAGTAGTAAAAAACAATAAGGTCCTGGTCCTAAAAAAAGGTAAAAGCGAACTTGTTAAAGAAGTTGTTAAAATTGAGAAGGCAGAAGAACAGCAGTGACCACTTTAAATAAGGTTCTTGTTAGAATTCCTGCAATTCTTGTAACTCTTATCAGCTGGTATTTATCGAGCCAGTCATCACTTCCTAAATCTATCAGCATTTTTACTT
>CAZLNE010000204.1:0-2023 GCA_964560975.1 uncultured Treponema sp.
TGGTAGGGACAATACCTTTTTGTTCGCCCTCATCGTCTATAAGTCTGACTTCTCGCACACGGATTTGTTCATTAATCCGTAAACCTTTATTTTCCGCCAACGATCCTCCTCGTGTTATAATATTATAACAACTGATAAAATAACTTTTCTAGTAAAGCATTTTTAATATTTTACCAGAAAAGATAATCGAGTGTCTAGTACAAAAAAAGAAAAAACTCTTTATATATATGATTAAAACAACATATTATCAGTCCAAAATTCTTTTTTGCTCTTGTACTGATATCGTTTTTTGTGGTATTTTTTATATATGTGGTTATTTTGTATATCTCTTTTACCAATATGTTTTTTACTATCTAGAATTCTAAGTTCAAACTCTGATGCTTATCCTCATACAGGCTCTGCTTTTTCTTTTGTTCTTGGTATTGTTTTAGGAGCTTTTTACTGTGTAGCGGCAATGCTCATTTTTACTGTAAATCCCTACATTCAGTATAATGTACTGATTACTTTTGCCAAAAATATTTTATTTTTAACGGTTCCGCCCTGTAGTATACTGTTTTTACTCTTGATTGTTTTTTCAAAGAATTCTTTTTCAAATAAGGTTCTTCTATTTCCAAGTCTCTTATATGGTTTTTACTCTGTATACGTGCCGTTTACTATTTTATCATATAATAAGGTGTATTCTTTTTATCCTTTATTTGCAGAACCTATAGTGTTTTTACTAATGATTACTGCTATAAAAATTGCCATAAGTCTATTTATTGCAGGCTCAGCAAAAAAAATGCATCCGCTTTTTTATGTATTGAATGCTCTGCTGGTGCTTCTTTCGCTTATTTTTCCACCCTTAATGAATACCTTTTATGTTTTGGGTTTTTCATGGCTCTATATGCTTTTAGTATTTTGCGGTTTTGCACTTATTACCTTTTTGTGCCGTTTACTGATACAGAGAGTTTAATTAGTGCTGCTAATTGGCGCTGCTTAAAAAAAAGACTGAACCATACATGGAGTGTTAAGTGCACTTCATAACATGTTCAGTCTTTTTCTGTTATAGGGTCTTAAAGATCCTATTATTCCATGTGTCCTGCAGAACCTAAAACATTAATATTTTTGTGCATATAAAGTTTCTTTAATTCATCGCGTGCCGGACCTAAGTATTTTCGAGGATCAAATTCTTCCGGTTGTTCTGCAAAAACCTTGCGGACAGCTGCAGTCATTGCCAATCGTCCATCAGAGTCAATATTGATCTTGCAAACTGCAGATTTTGCAGCTTTGCGCAGTTGTTCTTCTGGAATACCAACAGAGTCTGATAGTTTACCGCCGAATTTTTCGATCATTTTAACATACTCGATTGGTACAGATGATGAACCGTGAAGAACAATGGGGAATCCTGGAAGTTTCTTCTCGATTTCTGCAAGAATTTCAAAGGCTAAAGGAGGCGGAATAAGAACGCCGTCGGCTGTTTTTGTGCACTGCTCAGGCTTGAATTTCTGGCGGCCGTGGCTTGTTCCAATTGATATTGCCAATGAATCGCAACCTGTTTTTGAAACGAAGTCTTGTACTTCTTCAGGTTTTGTGTAGTGGCTTTCTTCTGAAGATACATCATCCTCTACACCGGCGAGAACTCCAAGTTCTCCTTCGACAGATACACCATGTGCATGTGCATACTCAACAACTTTCTTTGTGAGAGCAACGTTTTCTTCGTAGGGAAGGTGTGAGCCGTCAATCATTACTGATGAAAATCCTGAATCAATACATGATTTGCATAGTTCAAAAGAATCACCGTGGTCAAGGTGGAGTACAATTTCCGGTTTTTTTGCACCTAGTTCTTTTGCGTATTCCACTGCACCCTGTGCCATGAAGCGGAGCAATGTCTGGTTTGCATATTTGCGTGCTCCAGCAGAAACTTGTAAAATAACAGGTGATTTTGTTTCAACGCATGCCTGAATAATTGCCTGCATCTGTTCCATATTATTAAAATTGTAGGCAGGAATAGCGTATCCGCCTTTAACAGCCTTTGCAAACATTT
>CAZLNE010000205.1:0-1977 GCA_964560975.1 uncultured Treponema sp.
AGATTGCAGATAAGGTGGGAATAAGCCTTGCAAATATGTCTAACTTAAAAACAGGCAAGGTTAAGGCAATACGGTTTTCTACGCTGAACGAAATTTGTAAATACTTAAAATGCCAGCCGGGCGATATCTTAGAGTATTCCCCCGATCCTGCTGGATTACCTTTAGATAATTCGGAAGAGGAATTTGTGTAGTCAAGCCTTTTCTATTTGAGCTGGAGCATTGTCATGCGCGGATAAAACCCCAGCTTTTGGTAAAAGCCGAAGACTTCTTCGTGTCCGTAGGAGACCGACACTTGAATTTTTTTACAGTTTCTCTTTTTCATCCACTCAACGGCACAGCTGCACAGTGTCTCGCCGAGTCCTTTTCCGCGCACGTCTTCCGTGAGGTATAAAGATTCTATTTCGCCTGTTTCATTAGTAATAGCTGATATACAGTAACCGCACATTTCACCCTCATGTACTACCGCTTGAATCAGCAGATTATCAGCTTTGATAGTATCAAATGATACTATCCTTTATTCAAAGGTAAAGGTTTCATAAAAGTCTTTGAAGTGCGGAGAATCGTGAAGGTGAATCTCATTCAGCTTTTTCCACAGCGGTTTTAGGAGGGGCAGGTCATCTTTTGAAAGGGTTCGAATGGTATAGCTCATAAGCAGAGTTCTCCTTGAGCTGTCTTTATGACTGAACCGCCCACTTCTATATTGTATAAGCCGTTTTCAAAATTCGTCTTGAGGTGAAGAATAGATTTACGGTCAATTTCGTAACCCTGCTCAACAGTAATATCAGTCTTATGTGAGGCAAAGTATTTGTGTTTTACTATGTATGAGGCAAGGCAGCCGTTTGCGCTCCCTGTTGCAGGATCTTCGGGGATGTCAAAAAATTCAGCGAACATTCTGCAGTTAATGCTGTTTTCTTTTTCATACGTTTCCGGGCAAAAAAGAAAAATGGGTAAGGGTTCTGAGCCTGCAAAATAGCGGCAGTACAACGGAAAATTAAGAGAGGCTTTTTTTACCGCTTGAAGATTTTTAAGGGGAACTAGAAGAAAATTAATACCGGTGCTTACTTCCTGAACCGGGAAGCAGCTGTCAATTTCCCTTGTACTGATATTTAAAAATTTTGCGATTGGTGCGCTTTCATGAACAGTACCAAAGACTGGCTCCAGCTGTTTCATCCATATTGTAGAAGATTCATCGTTAAATGTTACAGGAATGAATCCTGCTTTTACAGAAAGTGTAAGATCTTTTTGGGATGTTTTTTCAATTTCGTTCCGTATAACCCATGAAGTCCCAAGTGTCGGGTGCCCTGCAAAGGGAACTTCGTTTTTTGGTGTAAAGATGCGGACATTCCACGATCCGTCATTATTTTTAAGCGGGTTTACAAAAGTGGTTTCTGAAAAATGAAACTCAGATGCTATGTTCTGCATGAGTGCGTTAGTTAGGGGTTTGTCCTGAATGACAACAGCAAGCTGATTACCAGCATATTTTTCGCGGCAGAAAACATCGACAATAAAATATTTCATGGTGGAACTCCTGTGATATAGTAATTATAACACAAAGAGGATTTCGACAGTATACGTTAACCGCGGGAGTGTATTCCAAAAAAAAGCCCATGGACCTTAGTGGGGGTTCTCCATGGGCAAACGGTAAACAAAAGGAATCTTATATAAATAGAGACATATCCGATTCTTCGGCATTCGCAAGCATTGCAGCCGCTCCTGCCATTTTTACACCTGAGAGTAATTCTTCTTCTTTTATGCCCATAACGTCCATGCTCATGGAACAGGCAAGAAGTTCAACTCCGCTTTGCTGAGCCTGACTCAAAAGTTCTTCAAGGCTTGTAATCCTTTTTTTCTTCATGACCATGCGGATCATTTTTGGACCCATGCCTCCCATATTCATCTTTGAAAGACCGAGTTTTTTTGAACCGCGGGGCATCATTGCTGCAAACATCTTCGACATAAAGTCTTTTTTTACGCGCT
>CAZLNE010000206.1:0-1959 GCA_964560975.1 uncultured Treponema sp.
GGTGAAAGCCATGTCCGCATTACACGTGATGGCAGAACATGGAACGGTAGCGGAGTTTCGACAGATATTGTAGAATCGGTTATAAAAGCATATCTTTCTGCGGTGAACACGATGACATTCGAGCTTGAGCAGGAAAAGACAAGGAGTGCTGTATGACAAAAACTGGAAAGAGAATAGACATGTTTGATTCAACCTTGCGCGATGGAGCTCAGGGGGAGGGAATCAGTTTTTCTGTCCAGGATAAAATTCATATTGTGAAAGCCTTGGATGATCTGGGGGTTCCCTTTGTAGAGGCCGGGAATCCCGGTTCAAACCCGAAAGATCTGGAGTTTTTCCACGAGGTAAAAAAACTCAAATTGAAAAACTCTCACCTTGTCGCATTCGGGTCAACAAGACGAAAAGGAATATCAGTAAAAGAAGATGCAAATGTGCAGAGTCTATTATCAGCTGATACTGACTATATTTGTATTTTTGGAAAAACCTGGGATTTTCAGGTTAAAGAAATATTAAAGGCGACGCTTGAAGAAAACCTCGCCATGATTAGCGATACCGTTGCATTTTTTGTGTCCGAGGGTAAGAAAGTTTTTTACGATGCAGAGCACTATTTTGACGGCTACTGTGCAAACCCTGAGTACGCCCTTGAAACACTCAAGGCGGCACAAAAAGCCGGGGCGAAAACTCTTGTTTTGTGCGACACAAACGGAGGGAAGCTTCCAGACGAGATTATGAGTATAACCAGTACTGCTCTCAAGGAAACCGGAGCTCAAATTGGTATTCACTGTCATAACGACACCGGCATGGCTGTTGCAAGTTCTTTGCTTTCGGTAAAGGGCGGGGCTCAGCATGTTCAGGGAACGCTTCTAGGATTCGGCGAGAGAACCGGAAATGCGAATCTTTCTTCTATTATAGCTAACCTTCAATTGAAGATGGGCTATGAATGCCTGCCTGAAGGCTGCATTCAGAACCTTACATCAGTGTGCAGGCGTGTAGCAGAAGTTGCCAATATTGCACTCGACAACGGTATGCCCTTTGTCGGCTACAATGCGTTTTCACATAAGGCCGGAATGCACATAGATGCGGTTACGAAAAACCCTGCAGCGTATGAGCATGTTAATCCTGAGACTGTCGGGAATGAGCGGCGTTTCCTCATGAGCGAGGTTGCAGGACGTTCCTTAGTAATAGAAAAAATACGAAAGTTTGATCCTGCTATTCAAAAGGATAGCCCTGTCGCAGCTCAAATTGTTGCACGAGTAAAAGAACTTGAGCATGAAGGGTATCAGTTTGAAGGTGCGGAAGGCAGTTTTGAGCTTCTCATGAGAAAAAACATGGGTAAATACAAGCCCTTTTTCGACCTTCAATACTATAAGGTTATTGTTGAGCAGCCGATCGACGGCATACCCTGTACAGCTTTTGGACAGGTTAAAATTGCTGTTGAAGGCGAGATGGCAATAACGGCTGGAGAAGGAGACGGTCCTGTGCATGCATTGGACGGAGCCCTTAGGCGAGCCTTGGAAAAGTTTTATCCGCAGGTTAAAAAGATACGCCTTACAGACTTTAAAGTGCGTGTGCTTGATTCAAAAAGCGCCACCGCCGCAAAAGTCCGCGTACTTATAGAATCGACAGATGGAGAAACTTCCTGGACAACGGTGGGTGTTTCGAGCGACTTGATCGAGGCTTCATGGATAGCCCTTGTCGATTCCTTTGAATATAAACTGATAATGGATGTTGAAAAACGGTTTAAAGCATATTTATAGAAGCAAACTGTAATCTGCAGGTGATTACTTGCATAAAAACTTTAACTATACTATAATAACTTTAGCCATACTGCAGAAGCAGTGATACAGAGCAGAGGTGATGCGCAGCTCGGCTAAAATAGCGCCTCGCAACGCATCGACAAGTTTGCATTGCAAACTTGCAAATTAATTGTGCTTTCTCATTTCATTGCGAAAGCACGGTAAA
>CAZLNE010000207.1:0-1947 GCA_964560975.1 uncultured Treponema sp.
CTTACTAACAATAAAGAATATTTCATTAGTTACAAAGATTACCCTGTATTTGAAACAGCAAGCATCAAACAAATTGCTAATGTTACAACAGATTGTTCCGGCAATTTACATTGGGACGAACTTGATGCTGATATCGAATTAGAGAGCCTTGAAAATCCTGAAGATTATCCTTTAGTTTATCGTTAAATATATTTTTCATATCTTCTTCCTTTTTTTACCAAGTATCTGGAAAAATTTCTCTGTATAATACTTAGAATAAATATTATTTATACCTCTCTTCCTCGATCCAATTAACTATATCTATCTACATCCTTCTGTGGTTATTTTTTAACCGCCTGTCTGCCGAACAAGCAAACTATTGCACGCGAATAAACACGATTAATACATCCTATTTTCTTTTTTGATATCTGTGAAAATTTTCACATTTTTAATGCTTTTTATATCGATATTTAATTATCTAATATTGACATTTTTTTTGCACTTTGTTATTATCTGAATGTAGACGAAAAGATAACGGTTTATGTGAATTACTTGTTGTATTTCGCAAATATTAAATTTCATAGGGGGTTACTATGACAGTTACAACGATTGAACAGCTGAATGATCTCATTGAGAAGGTTCGACAAGCTCAAAGCAAGTTTGCTGAGTTTCCGCAAGAACAGGTGGATTTAATTTTCCGCCACGCTGCTCAAAGAGCATCAGAAGAGCGTATTAAGCTTGCTAAAATGGCCGTTGAAGAAACGGGCATGGGTATTGTAGAAGACAAGGTTATTAAAAACCACTTTGCTTCAGAGTTTATCTACAATAAATACGCAAACACTAAAACGTGCGGAATTATAGAAGAGGATGCTTCGGCAGGTATTGTGAAAATAGCTGAACCCATAGGTGTTATAGCGGGAGTTATTCCTACAACAAACCCAACCTCAACCGCTATTTTCAAGGCGCTTATTTCTCTTAAAACACGTAACGGCATAATTTTCTCGCCGCACCCCCGGGCAAAAAATTGTACGATTGAAGCAGCACGCATTATCCGCGACATTGCAGTTGAATGCGGTGCGCCTGAGGATATTATAGGCTGGATCGATGAGCCTTCTCTCGAAATGACATCGGTTTTAATGCAGCACAAAGATATATCGCTCATTCTTGCTACCGGCGGCCCCGGAATGGTAAAGGCTGCCTATTCTTCGGGAACGCCTGCTATCGGTGTAGGAGCGGGAAATACCCCTGCAGTCATCGACGAGACCGCTCATATAAAGATGGCCGTTAACTCAATCCTTTTAAGTAAGTCTTTCGATAACGGCATGATCTGTGCGAGCGAACAGACTGTCATCGTCGCAGAAGAAGTATACGACGCAGTAAAAGAAGAGTTCAAAAAACGCGGTGCATATATTGTTACAAAAGATGAAAAAGCAAAACTCGGCGCACTTATGTTTAATAAGGGCAAGCTCAATGCTGCCATTGTAGGTCAGAGTCCTGCAAAGATTGCACAGATGGCAGGCATCACTGTACCGGAACAGGCAATAATTCTCATTGCCGAAGCCGATGAAATTAGTGCAGATGAACCCTTTGCACACGAAAAACTTTCTCCTGTATTGGGAATGTTCAAGGCGAAAGATTTTAAAGATGCATGCGAAAAAGCCAAGTCTCAGATTGAACTGGAAGGAATAGGACACACCGCTGTTCTCTATACAAACCAGAGAAATACAGACCGCATAAAATACTACGGCGAACTCATGAACACCGGCCGTATCTTGGTAAACATGCCTTCTTCCCAAGGTGCTATCGGCGACATTTACAACTTCCGATTGGAGCCGTCTTTAACACTCGGCTGCGGCAGCTGGGGCGGTAACGCTATCAGCGAAAATGTGGGGGTTAAGCACCTTATGAACATTAAAACACTCGCCCAGAGGAGGGAAAATATGCTGTGGTTCCAGGTTCCGTCTAAAA
>CAZLNE010000208.1:0-1909 GCA_964560975.1 uncultured Treponema sp.
CACTTTTCGGAAGATTGCTTGCAGACACTCGATTCGGATTCTAGATTCTATAAGAGAACGCACGATTACTTAAAGACTACAGTGTAAAACAATAACTGTCAAGCATAAAAACTTTTTTTTTGCACTTTTTTTAGTAATGAGTGAAAAAACACTGATATTTTATGTCAAACTGGATTTATTTGACCTTTTATGCTACTATTTCATCATGATTAAAGCACAAATTCTTGATACTACTCTAATATCGCATATGAATTCTCTTCATACAGATGAAATGAGCGTTTTTGTAATGGCCGATGGTTTATTCCGCGGTGCTCTTTTTCACGGTACCCGTTTTGTTAATCAAATGCGCGCACAATTTAATCTTGGAATATTGGAAACAATGGTTTTAGCTCAAGGCTGTATAGGCGCTGCACTCATGATTCCGACGATGAAAGGAAAAGAACAGCTTCAATTCCGTTATGACACCAACGGTCCTGCGGCGGGTTTTTCTGTGGAAGCTGATTCTACAGGCTTCGTACGCGGACATCTTCTGCAGGACAGCATACCTCTGGATGCTCCTTTAGAAACATGGGATTTAGCACCCTTCTTTGGTCCCGGCACCCTCACTGTATCGCGGCAGAATTCGCAGGCAAGAGAGTCTCAGCGCGGTTCTGTAGAAATTAAGCATAAAAACATCGCAAAAGACCTTTCATGGTACTTTCTGCAGTCTGAACAGATCAACACAGCATTCAATATTAGTGTGCAGTTTGATCAAAAAGGAAGAGTAACAGGGGCCGGCGGAATGTTTTTACAGACTATGCCTTCTGTCGGCGGCAGACGCAGTAAACAGATTCCGGATGTATTTTTTGAAAAAAAGAATGGCGTGTATTTGCCGAGTGAACAGTTAATGGATAAGGTTGAACATGCTTTTTCTGCCTGTCCTTCGCTTGGTAAGTGGTATAGCGAACAGGGCAATAATGACGATATTATTTTTGGTCTCTTTCGTGAATTTGAGCCTACCATCGCCTTAGTACGTTCTATTGTTTTTGATTGTCCATGTTCAAAAGAGAAATATATTGATTATATAAGAAATTTAGATTCTGCAGAACTCACAGATATAAAAAAAGAAGGGCCTGACCCGCTAGAAATTATCTGTCATAACTGCGGATCTGTATATCATATTCCCTTAGGAGATATTTAGTGCTTTTAAAAAACCGCTCTCCAAAGATGATGGGTCTTATATTGCGCCAGACCAGTATTATGATGAACCAAAGATCTGATGAACAGTTTGCATCCTTTGGAATTACCTGGGTAGATTTTCAAGTTGTTAAATTTCTTTCTGAAAAAAGCTTAGAGACAGAAGGTGATTCAACTGTAAAAGAAATTGCAGAATTCATGAAACTTAGCGTACCCGTTGTTGCAAAATCTATTAAACTGCTTGAAAGTAAGGGTTTAATCTCACAAAGTACTAAGGATGCCGGTTTAAAAGGTAAGGGTGTATCCGTTACAGATGAAGGTAAGTATTTTTGCTCTCAGATGTTTAAGGTCCTAATCAGAATGGAGATTGATCTGCTTTCAGGAATATCGAGTCGAGATCAGGGCATCATACGCAACGGCCTTATGAAGATGTACGAAAACCTGCAAAAAAAATAGATGACAAAATACAATTCATGGTCTATAGTTATTCTGTATATGTTATATACATTTAATCATTAAATAGGTAGTTTTGCTATCTATTGAAAAAAATTATTAGTCTCGGTTTTGTTTTTGTATTGTGTTTAATGGTAGTGTTCACTTCTTGTGATCCGCTTACTGGGGGAGGATCCAAAACTCCTCCTGCTGAACCTCCAGCTGCCCCTGCTTCCTTAACAGCAGTGGCTGATGTTGAGGAAGTTGATGTTTCTTGGTCTGCCTCAGAGGGCGCTGTTTC
>CAZLNE010000209.1:0-1908 GCA_964560975.1 uncultured Treponema sp.
GCAGACTGCTGTGGCACAAGGTCATATAGTCGATGTTTTTTCAGGATACAAGGATGCATATTCCTTACGTCTAACCGGATACGAGTATGTGACGTTTGTAGTGGCTTCGTCTCCGCTGTTTGGATCAAAGATTCCGTCAAAAGTTAGGGAAATTCTTGGTTCGAGCGGATCAGTTTCCGGGAAAAAGGGTGCGGCTCTTGTATTGAAGTCCGGTTTTTCATCAAATAAGACCTGTAATGTGCTTATGAAAGCAATGGAAAATGAAGGTATGGTAATAGATTATTTCGAAGTTGTATTGAGTGTAGACCATGCCGGTTATGTTGGTAAAAAAATAGGCTAATCCCCAGTGCAGGACTATTATAAGATACTTGGAGTTTCTCCTAAGGCCTCCGCCTCAGAGATTAAAAGGGCTTTTCGAGCGAAGGTAAAAACCTTGCATCCTGATCTTTCCTCGGTTCATCACGATTCTGAGCAGTTTAATCTGCTTATGAAAGCGTATGAATTGCTTTCTGATGTTCATCAGCGTTCAATTTTTGATACTTCTTATGCAGCTTATAATCGTTATACTACAACACGGCACAGCGGGCATAGTTTTAACTATCGTGAATGGCTTGCTCAGCGTACTGATGAAGAAAGCCGGTGTAAGCTTGTAATCTTTGATCTTATGCATCACCGGGAAGATGATGCTGTTAGTGAGTTTAAAAAATTAAATACCGAATCGGTTACCTTTTCATTGTCAAAATGGTTTACAAGAGAAGACTTTATGGATTACGGTTTTATTCTCGCAGAAGAATTAGTTCTTCGTCAGGAATATTACGATGCAGTAATGCTTTTAGAGCAGATAATTACCATGGAGTATTCTTACGCATATTTTAAACACTTTTTTCCTGAAGTGCTTCTTTTTACGAAGGATATTCTGCGAAGAAGAATAGCGGGCTTTGTTCCCGATGAGCTTGCAATAGATGCTTTCGAACGCGCATTGGAACTGCGTTTTGGGAAAAAAGATGATGCTTATTTTTTACTAAAAATGGCTGAATGTTATATTCGTTTAGGAGACTTACATACTGCTCAAATTTGTCTAACCGAAGCAACAAAGATGGATAGTACACTGCATATTCCTAAATTTATAAAATCATGTTTAGAAAGTGCATAAAATAAGAAGGTTACTGTATGATACGAATAAAAAATGAGAAGCAAATTGATGGTATAAGAAGATCCTGTAAACTTCTTGCTCAGTTATTCGAAGAGCTTCTGCCCAAGATTAAAGAGGGTATGTCTACCAAGGAAATTGATGATATTTGTGTTGAGTTTATTAAACGGTACGGAGGAAAACCTGCATGGTATCAGGAAGGGTTTCCTGGAGCCGCTTGTATATCAATAAATGATGAAGTTATTCATGGTATTCCATCAAAGAAAAGAATAGTGAGAGAAGGCGATATAGTGTCGTTGGATATAGGTATAAACTTAGATGGATACATAAGTGATGCAACAAGATCTATTGGTGTTGGCAGAATGTCTAAGGATGCACTTCGATTGATGGATACTACAAAGGAATGTTTAAGGGCCGGAATTGAAGCCTGTATTGCGGGAAATAGGATACGCGATATTTCTGCTGCGGTTGCTGCTGCTGCAGAGAGAGAAGGTTTTGGTATAGTAACAGATTTTTGCGGTCACGGTGTTGGATTAGATGTACATGAAGATCCATCAGTTCCCAATAAGCCGTATCCTGGTGCTAATCCCCGTATTCAAAGCGGAATGGTTTTAGCAATTGAGCCTATGATAAATCTTGGAACTGGTGATGTAGAACTTTTAAGCGATCAGTGGACTATTGTAACGGCAGATAGAGAAATTTCTGCTCATGAGGAGCATACGGTTGCTGTTTTTTCTGATCATACAGAAATTTTAACA
>CAZLNE010000210.1:0-1898 GCA_964560975.1 uncultured Treponema sp.
AAGATTAAAAGCGCCAACTGTTGTATCGCCGGATTTAATACCAACATAAACAGGACCAAAGTGAAGTGTTGCAACATCAAGTTCTGGCTTACCATCTTTTAATGCACTGTTACCATTTTTACCCTCAGTTATAAGATCGTTTGTTTTGATCTTTAATTCTGCCCAAATACCATCACCAGATGTTGATTTGTCGCCGCCCTTTACAAGTGTAACCTTGAGAGATGCTTCTGCAGCATTTGAAAAACCTGTCTTCTCTGTATCAAGATCTGCACCCCAAGTAACTGATGCGTTACCTGTGAATTCAGCTACGCCTAATTCAGCAACCGGTTCATCTGCAAATACACCGGCAACCAATGCCAATGCTAGAAAAACTACTAGAGCTTTTTTCATTTTAGAAAATCCTCCTTAACATTTAAGGATACCAAACCAACGGTTTTTAAACGGTACTCCTTATCTTTTCATTTAGAATAGCACGCAAATCTTATGCCGTCAAGTATTTTTATCATTTTTTTGTCTTTTGTCATTCAAAGGTAAAGGCCTTAGTATTAAGTTCTTCTACAAGTGATTCAAGATACACCTGATCCAATAGGTCTAGAAAACTTGAAAGCTGGCTGGGAGAAAAATACACCTGTACACTGGGTGAAAAAATTGAATCATCATCCTTAGCTCTTGCAGGAGTAAAATGCAGCATAAAGTATGGTTTTCCGGCCTCAAGGTAGCTGTAGTTTATCCAAAAAGGAACTTCTTCTGCTGTATGTACCGGAGCCAATACTCCCCAGGCCAAACTTGTTGTGCCGCTTATAAAGGCATTTTTCTCATTTGGTTTTATCTCAGACAGATTTTCTTCTCTATAAGCAGTTACATAGGCCTCTGCGCCGGTCCTTATAGTGTCTCTGTTTTCCGGGCTTAAAACCCAGGCAATTTCATTTATACTGGAGCGGAAATACATTTCTACGTTGTTGCTTCGCGGAACAAAATACAGATTTGCTTCCAGTGGTTTTAAGCCTCCTGCAGCAGAATAGGTGAGAGCTATAAAATTCTCCAGTCTAAGGGGATCATAGTCTCCAATAAAATTAGGGTCGTATTTTTTTTCTTTAGGTTTATTTCCTGCACATGAAAAAACTAAGACAGTACATAGTAAGAGTGTCAAAACCTTACACATTTTTTTATTCATACATCCTCCAAGAATACGTAAATTTGCTTTTGACTTATAATGCTATACAAACAGAGTCTTTTTGTAAAGGTTACAGGAATGTCTAAGGTACGCCATGGATGGTTTTTTATCTGTTTCATTGCATAAAGCGCTTATATGCTATATACTGCATCATTGAAATTTTTATAGAGAAGGTTGTTATGGTTATTTTAACATTAAACTGCGGAAGCTCTTCTGCAAAGTATCAGGTGTATGACTGGGACAATAAGAATGTCCTTGCAAGCGGAATTGTAGAGCGGGTTACACAGGAAGGTTCTGTTATTTCTCACGAGGCAATGGGAAAAGAAAAATACACACAGGAACGTCCCTGCCCCACACACAAGGAAGCAATTGAACTCATCATCGAGACAATCACCGACAAGGAATTCGGCGTCATTACCGACATGAACGTTATTAAGGCTGTGGGGCACCGTGTTCTGCACGGCGGGAATAAGTTCACAAAATCTGTTATAGTAACGCCCGAAATTATTGAAACATTCAGATCTGTACAAGATCTGGGACCTCTTCATAATCCTGCAAATATTATGGGAATTGAAGCTGCTCAAAAAGTGCTTCCCTCGGTTCCGCACTGCGCAATTATGGATACAGCCTGGCATCAAACTATGCCGGACACTTCTTTTATGTATGCAGTACCTTACGAATGGTATGAAAAATACGATGTACGCCGCTACGGTTTCCATGGAAC
>CAZLNE010000211.1:0-1894 GCA_964560975.1 uncultured Treponema sp.
ACAAGCAGAGTAAAATCATTTGGTGCAATAAGCTCAGTCTTTGGTTCAGGGTTATCTTTCCGAAAGAGATCGAAAATGCTTGTTATTTCTGCGGCAGAAAGAAGCTCTATCATGAGCAGAGTCTATCGTACCGCTTTTTTAAGGGAGTCAACCATGTTTACTTGCTCCCAAGGGAAACAATCCCGGCCAAAATGACCATAAGAAGCTGTCTGCTGATATATTGGTCTTTTTAAGTTTAATGTGCGTATTATGCCGGCAGGAGTACAGTCAAATATTTCTTTTACAGCCTCTGCAATTTTCTCATCCGGAATGATTCCAGTATCAAAGGTTTCAACCATAATAGAAACAGGAAAGGGTACGCCAATAGCATATGCAAGTTGAATTTCGCATCGTTCTGCTAAACCTGAAGCAACGATATTCTTTGCAATATAACGAGCCATATAGGCTCCAGACCGGTCAACCTTAGAAGGATCCTTGCCTGAAAAAGCTCCGCCGCCATGACGGCCCATTCCGCCGTAAGTATCTACAATGATTTTTCGACCTGTTAGGCCTGTATCACCGAAAGGTCCGCCAATAACAAAGCGTCCTGTCGGATTAATAAAGTACTTGGTTTTCTCATCTAAAAGTCCTGTGGGACCAAGCACCGGCTTAATAATACTTTCGATTATGCCTTCTTTAAGATCAGCATGACTAATATTAGGATCATGTTGATGTGATATTACAACAGTATCGAGACGTACAGGTTTATATCCTTCATATTCTATGGTAACTTGACTTTTTGCATCAGGACGAAGCCACTTCATGGCACCGCTTTTTCGCATCTCACTTGCTTTTCGTAAAAGATTATGAGCAAACATGATGGGAGCGGGCATTAACTCTTTTGTTTCTGAACAAGCAAAACCGAACATCATTCCCTGGTCACCTGCACCCTGCTGACCTGCGAATTCTTTTAGACCAGTCCCAGTAACTCCCTGATTAATATCGGGTGATTGAGCATGAATCATATCTAAAACGGCCATAGAATTACAGTCTAATCCATAGTCCGAATTAGTATACCCAATTTCACGGGCTATATTTCTTGCAATCTGCTGAACATCTACAAAGGTATTTGTTGTAATTTCGCCGCCTACTAAAACGAGCGCTGTAGATGCAAATGTTTCGCACGCGACATGGCTTTCAGGATCGTCAGAAAGACAGGCATCAAGTACAGCATCTGATATTTGATCGCAAAGTTTATCTGGATGTCCCTCTCCTACAGATTCTGATGTAAATAAATAGTGTTTATTCTTCATTGAACATATCCTTAAAAAAAAACTGTACTGCACTACCCATAATGCACATTATATAGTATACTGTTATCACACTAATTACAAGTAGGACTATAGGGGGACTGATGGCCTTATACAAAAAATATAATAAAACTCAAAAAACCTGTACCGTAACTTTTGAACTCTCTGTAGAGGCGGCAAAAGGAGCAGAAAAAGTGTGGATCGCAGGTGATTTTAACAGCTGGAGCAGTATTGATACTCCTATGAAAAAACAAAAAGACGGCTCGTTCAGTGTAAAAATAGCTCTCGAAACAGGTAAAGAGTATCAGTTCCGTTACCTTGTAGATGGTAAACGATGGGAAAACGACTGGAACGCCGACAAATATGTTCCCGCTCCTTTTTCATTTACCGATAATTCAGTCGTTATTGTATAATCTTCTAATCAGCTAAGTAAAAATCAGTATCTAAAATTTCTATTAAGTTTTTTATTTCCTTAGAGGCATACACTTCATATTCTTTTGTGATGAGTATACCTTTTAGTTTTTTCTCTTCCAAATATGCACTTCCTTTCTCTTTGCCTAATGCAAAAATCATGGTAGATAAAGAGTCTGCAGCCATTGAAGAAT
>CAZLNE010000212.1:0-1882 GCA_964560975.1 uncultured Treponema sp.
ACTACAAAAAACTCGATGACCGTTGGTTTGCCATCATTAAATGCGACGTTTCAGGTAAGGGTGTTCCTGCAGCGCTTATCATGGTTGAAGTTGCAACACTCTTTTTAAATTACTTCAAAGATTGGACGTATAAAACTCATGGAACAAAACTGCAGATAATTGTATCACAGATAAACGACCTCATAGAATCCCGCGGTTTTAAAGGAAGATTTGCAGCCTTTACACTATGTCTGTTTGATTCAAAATCCGGAGAAGTTCACTTCTGTAACGCAGGTGATAACTTAGTTCACATCTATGACGCATCAGAAAAAAAGAAAAAAACAATTGCGCTTCCAGCAGCGGCCGCAGCAGGTGTTTTTCCCTCCTTCATGGTTGACATGAAAGGCGGATTCCAAACACAGAAAATGAAACTCGACAAGGACGACGTTCTCTTTTTATACACTGACGGTATTGAAGAAGCAAAACGAAGTTTCCGCGACAAAAACATGAACATTATCACCTGTACAGAACCTGGACTCGAAAAAGAAGCCCCTCACGGATACCACATTGTTGGACAGGACAATGAAGAAATGGCTCCAGAACGCGTTAATGCAATAATTGAAGCGGTTTTTTCAAAAGGCTTCTATACGCTTCACAAATTTCATAATTATATTGACAATGAAGAACTAGAGTTTGATTTTTCAACTCTTGAAGGAACTGCAGAAGACGCAATCATGGCTCTGGTATCGGTTGAAAAAATATTCCGCATGTACAAAGATCCCAATGCAACAGACTTTGACCGTGTACAAGTAGACCGTAAAATTGACACATTCTTAAGTCTTCACTTTAAGCAGTATGAATCTTACTGTGCAGAAAAGATGGATCATCCTTCCCTGGCTGAATACCTCCTTTACAAGAAGGCAAAAGAAGATGCACAGTACGACGATTTAACACTTATGGCAATTAAAAAGAAATAACAAGTGTTGCCTCATGTATGACTGATATTAACTCAGTGATACATGATGGCAGCTTATTTATTGTCTCGGGTATTTCCACTGTCCGATACTTCTCTCCTCTTGATTTTTACCAATGTCGCCCATCGTCTCAGATGAACTTTTACGCGTAAAGATAAAGTCTGTATCAGTGTGCATAACCTTAACCGGACTGAGCTTTGAATCAAGCTGAAGCAGATTGAATTTTCCTCCTCCACCTGGAAGGTCTACGGCAAATACAGGTGTGGAAAGACCCGAAAGCTCTTTTCGAAGCTCTTCATACAAACGTAAAGCTCTTTCTAGTGGTACACGGAAATGAGACGTTCCCTGAGCTAAGTCTGGTTGAAACAGATAGCCCGGTTTTACACCAAGACAGACTAAATCATGAAAAAGAGTATGAAGAGTTTTAACATCATCATTCACGCCTCGAAGAAGTACTGTCTGAGATTGAAGTGGAATTCCGGAATTAATAAGTGATTCTATGGTATTTCTTGTTTCTCCAGAAATTTCTAGTGAAATTTCTAAAGGATGATTAATGTGAGGAATGACCCAAAGAGGTTTTGACTTTTTTAATAAGGCGATTAATGAAGGAGTAAAGCGCTCAGGGGTAAAGAATAATGCCCGTGTACAGATTCTTAATAGAATACCGGGGCTTGCATTACGTAGACGTGAAAACAGAGAGTCTATATTCTCGTCGCTTGCTGTAAGCGGATCCCCTCCGGAAATTAGAATTTCTTCTATTTCGTCATGCGCTTTTAAATACTCACACACCTCATCAAGTTCCGTCTCTGTAATCCACCCCTCGCCCCTTCCGGCAAAATTCCGCCTAAAGCAGTGACGGCAGTAGGCAAAACATGTTCCGGTACTCAAAAGAAGCGCCCTGTTTTTATACTGATGCACAAGCCTGCTTG
>CAZLNE010000213.1:0-1878 GCA_964560975.1 uncultured Treponema sp.
GCTTGCGTGAAGTTCATGTGTATGTTAAGGGCCCTGGTGTAGGACGCGAATCTGCAGTCCGTTCTCTTGGAGCACTCGGTTTAAAAGTAAAGTCAATTTCTGATGTTACTCCGATTCCTCACAATGGATGCCGCCCCAGAAAAACACGTCGCATGTAACGAAGGAGAACTGGAAGAATGGCTAAATATACTGGTCCTGTATGCAGACTTTGCAGAACAGAACAAAAAAAATTATTTTTAAAGGGCGATCGCTGTAAGAGTGAAAAATGTCCTCTTAATAGAAAACGCGGTGCTCCCGGAAAAGATCCTAAGGGTAGAGCTGGAAAACGCAGTGAGTACGGACTACAGCTTCGTGAAAAACAGAAGCTTAAGAGAATGTACTGTATGTTGGAAAAACAGTTCCGCTTAACGTTCGATAAGGCACAAAGAATGCCTGGAATTACCGGTGATAACCTAATTGCATTGTTAGAAAGCAGACTTGATAATGTTGTTTACAGAATGCACTTTGCAACAAGCCGTGCTCAATCTCGTCAGCTTGTTTCCCATGGACATATTCTTGTAAATGGTAAAACAGTTGATATTTCGAGTTATAGTGTGAAACCTTCAGATACCATCGAGGTAAAAGAAAACAGCAAAAAATTTGTTGTAATTCTTGATGCTCTTAAAGAGGTTTCCAAATCCGGTACTGTATCGTGGATTGACCTGAATATTGATGCACAAAAGGGAACATTTGTTTCATATCCCCGCCGTGCAGATGTAACAGATCTAACTGACATTAAAGAACAGCTCGTCGTTGAGCTCTATTCAAAATAAGGAGTTCGGATGGCCCGCAAAAATCTGCTTAAAGGATTTAAGAAACCAAAAGGGATTAATTTCGAACATATCGAGACAAATCCAAATTATGGCAAATTCACAGCATATCCCTTTGAGACTGGTTTTGGTACTACAGTTGGAAATACCCTGCGTAGAGTATTGCTTTCTTCAATACAAGGGTATGCAATAAGTTCTGTTCGTATAACATCGTACGATGCAGATGGTGTTCCACATGTTATTTCCAGTGAGTTTGAGACAATACCAAATGTTGTTGAAGATACTTTGGAAATCTTGAATAGTCTTAAACAGATTCGCTTGCGGCTTCCCGAAGACATTGAACAGGAAACTTTTTTGTTTGAGTTCAAAGGTCCTGGAGATGTTACAAGCGATATGCTGGATCGCGGTACACAGTTAGAAGTATTTACAAAAAATATGCATCTGTTTACCATGATGGAAAGTGCAAATATTGAATTCGAAGTACAAGTTGATCTTGGACGCGGTTATGTTCCTGCTGAAGTTAATGAGCACTATATTGAAGTTGTAGGAACTATTCCATTAGATGCAATATTTACCCCAATTCCAAAGGTAAAATACACGATTGAACCCTGCCGTGTTGGACAAAGAAACGATTATGACAAGCTTGTGATCGAAATTTGGACAGATGGTACTATTACACCAGATGATGCATTAGCCGAGGCTGCAAAAATAGCTAAGGATCATTTTGCAATATTTGTAAACTTTAATGATACCGAAGTGGGAAGAAGTGATGACCTTGATGAAGGCGATGAAAGAATTCGTCAGATACTGAATACTCCGGTTGAAGAATTGGAATTATCAGTTCGTTCATCAAATTGTCTTAAAAATGCAAATATCCGTACTATCGGAGAACTTACTAAAAAGACAGAAGATGACATTGCTAAAACCCGTAACTTTGGAAAGAAAAGCTTGACAGAGATTAAAGAAAAACTCTTAGAGTGGAATCTTGGTCTTGGAATGACAGATTACAGTCATTTAAAGACTGCTGTCAATTTATCAAAGCAGAAGGAAGAATCAGATGAATCATAAG
>CAZLNE010000214.1:0-1839 GCA_964560975.1 uncultured Treponema sp.
CTGCTGCATAATATACAAAAATAAAAATACAGAAAAACTTTTTCACAAAACTCATTCTCCTAATTTTTTTGGTATCTATTAAGAATACAACTTATAAAAGAAAGTATACCATAGTTTTAAAACAAAAGAACCCTAATACTGTTAATACTAGGGTTCTTCCTTACATAATGATTGTAACTAAAACTTATATTTTGCGGTTGTCATTGAGTGGCCTTCTGAATACACATCAAACCAAATTTCTTTTTGTTTTAAAGTAACCAGAGCTTCGTAGAACTCTGATATAGTGGTAATTTTTTTATCGTTGACAGCTGTAATGACATCGCCAGTCTGCAATCTCATTGCCGCTGCTGGAGACTTAGCTTCAAGATTTATAACAACAACACCGCTAATACTTTTGTCGAGTTTTAAGCTGGTACGGATATCATCTGTAATAGGGGATGCAACAAATCCCGGCCAAAGTTTAGAAGAATTAGTTAACACAGAGTTATCACGCTTCTCAATTTTAACTGTTAAATTTACTTCTTTACTACCCCTAACTACAACAAAACGGGCTTCTTCGCCAGCACGAATATCCCCTACATCGCGCACAAGCTGATCTACAGATTTTACTTCTTTTCCATTGAGAGATAAAACATAATCTCCTGCCTGCATACCGCCCTTTGCAGCCGGTGAATCAAGATAAATCATAGAAACAAACGCGCCCTTTTTATTCTTAACACCAAGCGCATCTTTGTAAAGATCTGTTATTTCAACAAGAGAAACACCAATCCATCCATATACAACCTGTCCGCCGGATATAAAATCATCAATGGCTCTTTTTACGTTGTTAATCGGAATGGAAAATCCAAGACCCTGGGAACCGCCTGACTGTGATGCTATCCAAGTATTAATACCTATAACTTCGCCATAAATATTAATCAATGGACCGCCGGAGTTACCCTGATTAATAGCTGCATCTGTTTGAATAAAGTCGCTTATATTGTTAACATCTGTACCGGCTCTTCCTATAGCACTCACAATTCCCTGAGTTACCGAAGAATAATAGCCAAGAGGTGTTCCCATGGCAAAAGCTATGTCGCCGGGTTTTACAGTATCCGAGTCGCCCAGAACTGCTACAGGAATATCCTCTTTTGCTTCAAACGAAACAAGGGCAATATCCTTTCTGTCATCACCGCCTACAAGCTTGCCGGTAAAAGTTCTGCCGTCGTTTAGTTTTATTGATATTTCTTTTGCAGATCCTGCTACGTGATTATTAGTCAGGACGTAATAAGTGTTTCCTGTTCTTCTAACAATAACTCCGGAGCCCAAACCGCTTTGTTCATATTCTTGTTCCTCGTTATTTTGAGAATCAGGATTTCCAAAAAAATAATAAGGAAAGCCTTCAAATGGATTACTTGAACCCTTTCTTGTTTCAACAACATCCAATTCTACTACGGTAGGAAGAACCTGCTCAGAGATAGAACGAAAAGCATCCTGCAGGGCTTCCAAAACAGCAAGACTATTTGAAGGAATAACGACTGCAGGAGAATTATCTGCAAAAGCTGTTTTTGCAGAATTAGCATTACTGCTTGAACAAGAAAAAGATAAAAGAACTAATACAAAGGCTGTAGATACCACCACCGTCATAATTCTCTTTGTTAACGTTTTCATATTATACCTCCACGAACATGTGCTGCCTTGAATCTACTTATATCACCTTAAACCAAACTTAAAGGTTTAAGAAAATTTTTTAGTATTACTCTCAATTTACAACTTTTTTTTTATAATCGGCAAGTCTATAAGACTGTTAAAATTTCTGTATGATCAGAAAAAACAGCAACCGTATGCTCCTCATGAGCA
>CAZLNE010000215.1:0-1833 GCA_964560975.1 uncultured Treponema sp.
CTTCCTTTCCTATGATGTATATCATTTTTCTTGTCAGAATCATAGAAAGAAGATTATAATAGTTGTATGAGTAAGTATAATAATGAATATGAAATAGAGATTATTACACAAAAAGTGAATCAACATTATTTTGATTTTTTTTCCAGTGAAAGTTGTATTCCTTGTTTACCATTTAAGACATATTCTGTTTTAGACTTCTATTCTATATTTCATTCAAAGTATTATGCAGTTGAAATGTTATCAATAATATCGATGATTGCAAAAAAAGCAGAGTACTTGGTAGATGAACTCTTAGATGAAATAGAAACTCTGAATGCTGAGCTTAGTTGCATTCAAAAAATGCAAATGACTGGAGTAAAAGCAGTCCTAATTACAAGAATCTTAGAAATAGAAAAAAAATTGTTAAGAGAGAAATCTTCTAAAATTCTAGATGATATAAAGTTATTAGTAAAAGGCAGAACAAAACATTTTGTAAGAACTAATACTTGTTACTTTGATGAAAAGGTTGTTCATAAAATTAAAAATAATTATTATGATGAAGAGAGCGAAAAAACAGGTAATTATACAGGGAACAAGTATAAAGGACTTACTAAAACTATCCTAGAACAAGTATTGAGTGAAAAAAAAGAACAGTATATACAAGTATTAATAAATAACAAGAAATTATTAAACATATATGGTGTGTGCTGTATAGCTTTCTATTCTTGCCCAGAAAATATCTTAATAAATTTTTCCAGGAATGTTTCCTTTATCATTAAATCTCATCTATTTTATGAATTATATGGAGAACTACTATCAAGACTTAATGTTAATATTACAGAACGAAAAATAGATGACTTTCTACAAAAAATGGATTTACCTTATCCAATAGTAGATTATTTTGAAGAGATAGGGGAATTTTTTATAAATGTTAAGCAGTCTTTCCATAGTTTTATTATAGACTTAAAACGTTATACTCGAGATGCTGGACATAAAAAAGATGCAATAGATATTTATTTTTATAATTGCGATAGAAAATTAAAAGAATTTATTAGTTTTCCAAGTACACAAGAATCTATATGCCGATTATTAGAGTCTGATTTAATTGATAAGGATGAAGTACCAAACTCTGATAAGGTTTTATTAAGACTTAATTTAGATAGTGATGGGAATCCTTCTTTAAAAATGACTATAGTATCATTTATTCAATTTTTAATGGAAGCTGCTCATTCAATAGATAATTTTCCCGCTTCTTCTATTATTAAGTTATTTGATATTAATAAAAATATTGAATCAACTGTACGTGATGCAAAAACAAAAGTAAAAGAAAAAAGCAATTTGAATAATCCTCTTTTAGAAGAGTTTTTGTCATTAGATTATTAGTATATTTCCCTTCCCCTGTGATAAAGGTATATTTCCCCAGTAAAAAAGCATATATTCCCCAATTCTAGTATTCAATATTTCGCTATATCATTACTTATAATTACATAGAACAAGATAGTATTTAACGAGCTCTCTTCTTGTTATGTATTGATTAACGTGTGACGACTTGGAGGAATAGATGTCAAACAAGGTAATAGTAAATGAAGATATTGATCTTCTTACACGAAAAGAAACATGTCAAATGTTAAGGATTTCTCAATCATTTCTTGATGCTCATATAAAGGATCTTCCTAAAATAAAGTTAGGAAGAAGAGTTCTTTATGGAAGAAAATCAGTTTTGGATTGGCTTAAATCACATGAATTACTAGGAGAGAATAATGAGTGAAACTATTATTAGTAATAAAATTTTAACTACAAAAGATTTATTTGTAAAAAAAATTGCAAGTGAAATTTTCAATTTCCGAAAAGATT
>CAZLNE010000216.1:0-808 GCA_964560975.1 uncultured Treponema sp.
TCACTCACTAATACTTTTTCTGTCATTGCAAGTGACTGATTAAGTTTGTACTTCTTTACTGCTTTTACCCTGCTTTTCTTTCTACATTCTTTAATCAGTTTTTTTGCATACGCAATGATATATTTACTTCTCAGCTCGATTACTGGAGTATCTACTGGCGAGTAAATAAGTTCTTTGCTCATCCAGCCAATTTCTTCCTGAATTTGTTTAACTAAATTTGATACGTCATAATATTTCATGACGTTTTGTAATTCCTTGTCTTGTTTTACAGCCATCTACCAAGACCTCTTATAACATCCCTGAAAGAAGCAGAAACATTGTCACCCCATATAGAAATGCTTGTTTCCTTCCCTTCTCCATTGTTTTTAACTAAAACATACTCGATTGTATCATCATAGGTTAAGGCAAGCTCTATTCCTGCCTCTATGCTTGTTTTTTGCAAGCCATTAAGGAATGTTTCAATAGCCTTTTTTTCTCTTTCTGATTTCATCCCTTCCTCCCTGTTTCTTGTCTACAGTATATCACTTCTTTGTTTTTTTGTCTACACTATAACTAAAAATATTTACAGTTTTTCTTTGTCGCCATGTGGCGACATTGCATTTATAAACATCTGCCTTTTTGGTACAAATAAGGTATTCGCTATTCCGATCGGACCATCTCTTTGTTTAGCTACAATTAGTTTAGTTTCAATTTCCCTTATTGTCGGGTCATATTCCCTATCCCTATGAATAAATATTATAGTATCTGCATTTTGTTCCATATTTCCGGTTTCTCTCAAATCAGCAAGAATAGGCTCTTTATTTTCTGC
>CAZLNE010000216.1:818-1826 GCA_964560975.1 uncultured Treponema sp.
CGAGTCCGGTCTTCAAAAATAACCAAAACATCTTCTTTCTGTTTTCCAATAAGCATACAACCAGGTTTTATGTCGAGCATCTTGAAAGATGGATCGAATTATTTATACTTTCCAACGAGATGGACCGTATTGTTTGCATTTTGTTCGATGTTTCCCGTTTCCCTTAATTCTGATAGTGCAGGTTCTTTGTTTTCTGCATTTCGATTTAACTGACATAAAAGGATTATAGGTACTTTCAGTTCCTTTCGGAGTTTCTGGTATCTATTCGCTAAATCGGCAAACTGGTCATTACGATTCAATTTCTTGTTTTCATGTTCGGTTAATGAGAAGTGATCAAATAGTAACAGCTTAACTCCATCGGATCGTACAAGTTTCCGTGCTATTGCTTCGAGTTTATCCATTCGCCTTTCATTATCAATTATTTTTAGATTTTCCTTTTCGTAGATTTCACCCATAGCATTTTGAATACTAAGTAAATTTGCGTTAGTTAACATTCCATTTCTTATAATGTCCGATGGTATTCCTGTAAGTGATGAAACACGTCTCCTCATAAGTGATTCCGTTGCCATTTCCATGGAAAATATTGCTACTGGATAATTTCTCGATTGCTCTGCAGCTATCTGTAAACCGAGTGCCGTTTTTCCAATACTCGGACGAGCTCCTATAACAATCAGTTCATTCTGTATACCGCCTGTTAATTTATCAAGTTCGTTTATGTTTGTATAATTCCCCAAGCCCTTATTATTATAAGCTTTTTCAATTGACTGATATAAAAGGTTTAAAGCTTTTTTTGTATCATGGATTCCACTTCCGGTTCCCTGATCTCCTATTTTAACTATCTTTGCGTTCAATTCTGATAATTCTTCAAAACCTGTTTTTTCTTCTGAAGGATCCTTGTGTTCAAGGCAAATTCTGTGAACAGATCGTTTAATAAATAAATCTATTATCTTATCAGCATAATAATTCCAATTATCTGAACTATACGTTGAACTCACAATGTCTTGTACA
>CAZLNE010000217.1:0-1736 GCA_964560975.1 uncultured Treponema sp.
TGTTGAGTTCGATTTTTGCGTCGAGAGAGGAGAGGACGGCGGCGATGCGTTGTTGGGTAGCAAAATCTGGGATTGGTAGTTCTTGATTTTTCAATGAGGTTTCATTTACTCTTTTTCTTCCAGATGTTCCTTCCATACAGCTGACAGCTTTTTCACGAAAAGTAGGACTTATGGATAAATAATATAGAAAGAGCTTATCATTCCCTTCTTTTGCTCGTAAAACAATAAACTCTGATGATCCGAACGCAATTTCTCCATCTTACAAAATGTCAACAAAAGCGGTTTTGCCATTTTCTAAACAGGGAGTGATTTTTGCCACTAATGTATCCCCATTAATAAATTTTGGACCACAGACATACTCAGAAATTTCGTAACCGATTATTTTGCGCTGAAATTCCTTTAAGTAATTCATTGGAATTTTTTTTGTGGGGTTACCTTTTTTTAGTGAACAAGGAGGATTAAAGAAAGCGATATCCTCGATTCTTTTATGCTTCCAATTATTCATACTTCAATCCTGCCAGCTGCTTCATAATTTCTTTTTCCAGCTTTTTCGACTCGGAAAAAAGAGAGGCGAGATTACTTTTGTATGAGTTCATCTTCGCCTCAAATTCTTCCGGTGTAATATCGATATATTCAATCTTAACATCGAAGTACTGGCCGGCACTGAATGAGTAATTTTTTTCTTTAATCTGCTCATACGAAACGACAACAGAAAAATCATCGACAGCTTTCTGTTCATTAAAAGTTTTTATGATAAGTTCCTCTTCCTCATGGGAAAGGACTGTCTTCTGGTTTTTTCCTTCTTTCACCGTAGTGCCGAGTTTTGACGCATCCATGAGAACAATGCTGCCTTCGGTATTTGTCTTGTCAAGAAAGAGGACAGAGACATTGGTGCCGGTTGTGGCAAAAATATTACTGGGCATAGATACAACACCGCGGAGCATCTTCTTTTCGACTAATCGTTCCCGAATCTTTTTTTCTATGCCGCTTTGTGCCGTTATAAAGCCTGTGGGTACGACGATTGCAGCCTTTCCTTTATTTGACAGTGAATACATGATGTGCTGAATGAATAGAAGGTAAATTGACATCTTGTCTTTATCTTTATTGGGAATTTTCGGAATGCCTGCAAAAAAGCGTTCGGTATTCTGTTTTGCGTCAAGGTCGTCTCTCCAGTCGCTGAAGTCCAGTTTAAACGGCGGATTCGACACTATGTAGTCAAAGGAAGCGAGTCTGCCGCCATTTTTATGATACGGGGACAGCAGCGTATTTCCCTGAATAATATTTTGAATTGAATGCACGAGGTTGTTTAATATGAGGTTGAGGCGGAGCATGCTCGAAGATTTTTGTGAAATATCCTGAGAGAAAATGGTGCAGCGGTCTTCACCAATTGCGTGAGCTAGATTCATAAGAAGGGTGCCGGAACCGGCTGCAGGATCGTAGCAGGTTACGTTTCGTACTTTTTCATGTACAAGAATAGACGCCATAATTTTTGCGACAGCGTGGGGCGTATAATACTCGGCGTATTTGCCGCCTCCATCTTTGTTGTAGTCTTTTATGAGGTATTCAAATATCGTAGAAAAAAAATCGAACTTTTGAGTAAAGATTTTTTCAAAGCTGAAGTCTATAAGTTGAGTAACTAAAGCTTTGCAGAACTCGTCTTTCTTTTTAGCGCTCCCAATAATATAGTCAGATAATCTGTCAAAGAGTGTTATCTTTTCTCCTTCTTCTGATGTAAC
>CAZLNE010000218.1:0-1698 GCA_964560975.1 uncultured Treponema sp.
CCAAATATACCGGCAGCGCCCGTGAAGTTGTAAGCCGCATGTTAAAGTACTTTTCAGAAGAAGGTATTGTTGAACTTTTCCGCGGCGGAATAAAGATTATAAATAAAAATAAGTTAAAGGATATTATAGGTTAATAGAAGATTACGATCTTTTTTATTAACAGGACCCCGATATTAAACAGCCAATAGTCGAATACAAAACATCAACATCGATAGGTTTTGATAAGTGTGCATTCATACCGCTTTCTTGTGTTTGTTTTATATCCTCGGAGAATGCATTTGCCGTCATAGCAATTATTGGTATTCTTTCACTGTCTTCATGTTTTGATGCGCGAATATGCTTTGCAGCAGTTAAGCCGTCCATAACAGGCATTCTAACATCCATTAGTATTGCACTATAGAAAAAAGGAGGCGATCGTTCAAAGAGTTCTACCGCCTCTTTACCGTTTTCTGCAGTATCGACCGTAAATCCCTTTCGAACCAAAAGCTGTTGTGCAACATCTATATTCATTTCATTATCATCTACAAGCAGAAGTCTCTTTCCCTTATAAAAATCGTTTGCCAGAGCAGCTTGTGGGGAAGAGTCAGTAAGATTATCAGTGTTTTCAGAATGTATTTGTCCTTGAGATCTACGCAATACAAAATCATCATAAATGGGTAAAACAACGTCTATTATAAAAATGGATCCTTCACCTTCTTTGCTTTTTACATTGATTGATCCGCCCATCATAGTAAGAATATTTTTCGTAATTGCCAGTCCCAGTCCTGTTCCTCCAAAATTTGTAGATATGCTATTATCTTGTTGGGTGAACGAATCAAATATGTAGGGTAAATATTTTTTCTTTATACCAATTCCCGTATCACTTACTGTAAAACGCAATTTACGTTTTTGTTCAGTATTTAAAAAGAAGATTTGCTCAACTTGTAATGAGACAGAACCTCCCTTTGGTGTAAATTTTACAGCATTGCTGAGAATATTTACGAGAACCTGCTGCAGTTTTAAGGAGTCGCCAATAAAGGAATGATACACCGACTCATTTATACTGCTTGTATAGTTTATTTCTTTAGCCTTGAGTTGAGAAAGAAGAATTGAGTCAACTCTATGTATAAAACTTCTAATATCAATTTTTTCCTTTTGAATTGTCATCTTTCCGCTTTCAATGCGGGACATATCAAGTACATCATTTATAATCGAAAGCAGGTACTGTGCCGATGACTGCATCTTTTGCAGATTTTCCTGTGCTTCAGAATCTGGAGTAATTTGCTGCTGAACAAGTGATAGTAAACCCATAATTGCATTCATAGGGGTACGCATTTCGTGTGACATTCTAGATAAAAACTCGGTTTTCGCAAGGCTAGCCTGTTCCGCAGAAGCTAACGTATCGCGTAACACATTTCGTTTTTCCTGCTCTTCTTCAAACAACTTTGTAACATCGGTTCTTGACAAACGTATAAGCTTTTGAGCTTTTTGTATGTATGAGTATGAAAGCTTTTTTCTCGTTACCTGTCCGTCAGCTTCCTGTATTCCTAAATACACTGAATATACTTTTTGTTTATCCAATTCCCGGCACACTGTTTGTAGACTCATCTGTTCCAGAACACGTGCCCTATCTTCTTCCAATACATAATGTTTTATATTGTTAATCATTTCTTGTTCATATCTGTTCGTTTTAACAGACGGCATAGGTGAAATTGTTTG
>CAZLNE010000219.1:0-1692 GCA_964560975.1 uncultured Treponema sp.
GCGGACGGTTATAACGCTTCCGTTAATTGATTCAATTTTGCTATATACCTTATTCATAATTATTCACCGTCCTTCAAAAGTATTGCAGCTTTGTTATCGATCTTGCCGGATTTATCATTATAAAGACTATGTATATCTGTTTCTTTTCTCTTGAATTCATCAGTCATCCATAATGAATAGTTCCAATCCAGAAATCTTTGTCTCATCTGGTTAAAGTAAGAACGGGCTTCATCTTTAGATGTTATCTTGAAAGTGGAGCCTAAAACTTTAAGAAGGAGCTTAAATACATATTCCTGGCGTTCTACACTTGCGGCTGAATCAATTTCATCGAATGAGTTTTGCTGTAAGTAAACAGCATCAAGGAAATCACCTTTAAGATAAATAATAAAGTCTTCAAGGCTTGTACCTTCTTCACCGACAACCTTCATCATCTGTTCAATTTCATTGCCTCGGAATAGGTAGTGCCGCGCAAAATCGACCCAATCCTTTCTTAAAACGCTCTTATATTTTGACCATGAATCCAAGGGATGTATTGCAGGGTACTTACGGGCATCGGATCGTTCACGTGATAAACCGTGGAAGGCGCCTACTACTTTTAGTGTTGCCTGTGTAACGGGTTCCTCGAAGTTACCGCCTGCAGGAGATACGGTGCCGCCTATTGTTACAGAACCAATAGAACCATCGTTTAAGCGTACAATACCTGCTCTTTCGTAGAACGATGCAATATATGACTCAAGATAAGCAGGGAAAGCTTCTTCACCAGGAATTTCTTCCAATCGTCCGGACATTTCACGAAGAGCCTGTGCCCAGCGGCTTGTTGAATCTGCAAGAAGAAGAACATGAAGTCCCATTTGCCTATAGTATTCTGCAAGTGTAACACCGGTATATACAGATGCTTCACGGGCTGCAACAGGCATGGATGAAGTATTACAAATAATGATGGTTCGTTCCATAAGAGAACGGCCTGTTTTAGGATCAGTAAGTTCAGGAAATTCTTTTAAGATTTCTACTACTTCACCAGCACGTTCACCGCAGGCTGCAACAATTACAATATCAACGTCGGCATTGCGGCTCGTTGTATGCTGTAAGACAGTTTTTCCTGCTCCGAAAGGACCGGGAATACAGTATGTTCCTCCCTTTGCAACCGGGAAGAAGGTATCTATAAGACGAATCTTCGTTACCATATTTTCTTTGGGCATTAAACGCTCTGCATAGCAGTTGATTGCACGTTTTACAGGCCAGTTAAAACTCATAGTAACAATATGATCCTTACCTTTTGAATCTGTAAGAACTGCCATAGTATCTTTAAGTTTGTATGTACCGCTGTCTTTAATAGACTTTACAGTATAGGTGTCTAAAAAGTTAAAGGGAACCATAATTTTGTGAGTAAAAGTTCCTTCAGGTACTGAACCAAGAAAATCACCTTTTTTTACAGTGTCGCCTTTCTTAGCGTAGGGAGTAAATTCCCATTCTGCAGCATCGTTCAGAGCATCGAGATACACACCGCGCTCCAGAAAGTAGCCGGCTTGTTCTGCAAGCTGAGGAAGAGGGTTTTGAAGACCATCAAAAACCTGTCCCAAAAGCCCCGGGCCAAGCTCTATAGAAAGAAGATCTCCTGTAAATTCTACAGGATCTCCGGTTTGAATACCCTTAGTCATTTCAAAAACCTGAAGCTGAGCCTGTCCGTTTCTA
>CAZLNE010000220.1:0-1668 GCA_964560975.1 uncultured Treponema sp.
GCATGGGGCCGCGGAATAGATAAAATTCGAGATGTATGCCGCACTGCAGGACTTTCTGCCCCTGTTATACGCAACGATATGGGCGGAATATGGATAGAATTTACGCTTTCTCCGCAACCGGTTTTAGAAGCGTCGGAGAAAACGTCGGAGAAAACGTCGGAGAAAATCATCGCTCTCGTTCAGGAAAATCCGTTGATCACCATTGAAGATCTGGCGGTAAAACTTGGGATTACCTCCCGCAGTGTCGAACGAAATATTGAAAAACTCAAGAATGAAGGACAACTTAGACGGATAGGTCCCGATAATGGCGGTAAATGGGAAATAATACAGTGAATAAGGATTATTTTTCTAAGAATGATTGCATATAAAGGAGAATTGTTTACATGGGATTAATAACTGAACACTTACGACAAAAAGTAGAAGAAGAAGCTGCAAAGAAGTCTCCTCTTGTGTGGGTGGATTCTACGGGTGAGTATACAGATGTTGTGCGTACATGGTGTTCCAGTAAAAACTCATTGAGGTATCCTTTATTTGCATTTAACGGCTCTTTTCTTGAACTGATGATTTCTTTTAAAGATATTTTGTCAAAAAAAAATGCTGTACCGTCGATCATTTACCTTCCCAGTTTTTTAGAAAAAGATTTAAGTTCAACTCCAATATTTGAAGCTGCAGCAGCAGGCAGATTATGGACTATGCCTCTTGAAAAAATTATTCATGAATCCGGAGAGGGACAGCTTCGGTCTGATCAGATTGAGTATATTCTTGCAAGCGATTCTCTAAGTGCTTTAAAAGCTGATTCATTAGCAGATGGTATGGTAACCCGCTCGCCTGAGCTCGAAGCGGCGTTATCAGCTCATGGAGAAGATGGTCTTGTTATTGATTTTTTAAACATAGAAAAGGATCTAACACTTCCTCTCCAGACCATGCTTGAACATATTGATCGTGTCTTCGGCTGTACTTCACAATGGTTTATTGATTGGAATACAGATACCGGCGCAAGGAATGAAACTGCATGGGCGTTTGGAGCATATCTTCTGTGTTTGGAATATGTAAAAGACCTTTCTATAGAACCGCCGGGTAAGAGGCTTACGTTTATTGCTTCGCAGGATGAGGAATACCGTTCCCGTGCATCCCGTATCCTGCATAGAATTAGAACTGATAAACCTTTATTGTATAAAAGTTTAGTAGAAAAAACAGAACTGTACCTTGAAGACGGTGAAAAGATTTTGAATGCTGAACATTTAGGTTCTCTTGATACATTTCGTTTTGAAGCAAATAGTATGCTTAATGCTGCTCTTATGTCTCTTAGGGAATCTAACTGGAATCGTGCTCTTTCTTATGCAGAGCCCCGGCTTAGAGAGGACACTAAAGATAAGAGTGCCCGTACTTTTTGGTTAAAGAATGAACCTTCCCGTGAAAATATGTGGAAATGGATCAATACTGCAGCTGAATTAGGCAAGGAACTTCGAAATGCAGGACAGTCCCGTTCTCCAACATTTCGTGCTGCATTTGAATTATATGTTTCCGGTGAATGGCGTATAGATTCTCTTCACCGCGAGTATAAGCTTCTTACTAATTCAGTTAATACACAATCTTATTTTCCTGACATAGCAGATTATTATTCTATTCGCAATACTATGAATACTAAATATCGCGAATGGGCTGATA
>CAZLNE010000221.1:0-1662 GCA_964560975.1 uncultured Treponema sp.
CCGCCATGCGCTCTCGGTAGAAGCAGCCATGAGGTGGTGGGCTGTAAAATACGGCGAAGACCCCGACTACTGGGGAATTGTCGGACTCCTGCATGATATTGATTATCAAAAGCATCCTAATGAACATCTCGTTCATAGTTCGGCAATTCTGGGTGAAGCCGGATATTCTGCTGATTTTATACATGCAGTGGTAAGTCACGGGTATGGAATCTGCAGCGATGTTGAACCTGTTCACATAATGGAAAAGGTCTTATATGCAGTTGATGAGCTTACCGGGTTTATCTATGCCTGCGCCATAATGCGGCCGTCAAAAAGTCTTGATGATCTTGAGGCAAAGTCTGTATTAAAGAAATTTAAGACACCAGCCTTTGCTGCAAAAATAGACCGCTCTGTTATATCGCGCGGAGCGGAAATGCTGGGCCTTGAACTAACAGAACTTATTACAAACACTATAGAAGCCTTAAAGCCGGTGACTGTCGAGATTGGATTACAGAGAATGTAGAATTTATCCGCAGATGACGCGGATAACGCAGACTTTAATTACAAGGACTCAATTTCTTCTATGCTTAGACCTGTTATCTCACTAATTTGCTCAAGAGAAATTAATTTGCTTTTCATGATTAGAGCTATTTCGCGTTTTTGCTCTTGCTTACCCTGCTCTATACCTTGTTTCTCTCCTTTTTGCTCTGCATAGGCAAGACCTGCATAATAGTCGGTTAGGATTTTTTCGCGTTCAAAGACGGCAGCTCTCTCATAGTCATTTTGAGTTACTTCGTACAACAATTTCTCTGCCATGTTAATGCCCTCATCAGTTTCGATAAGTTCTTCCAGTATTTTTTTACGTTCTTCCTGAATTGCACTGGTGAAAAACAATCCCCAGCGCTGTACTGGATCCATTTCCTTAGTTATTGTAACTGGTTCACCCAGTTTTGGCAACTCAAGGGTTAAGATGTTCAGCTTACTACTAAAAATACTTCCGTCATCAAAACGATATTGTATGAGAGACAGGTACTTATCAATTTTATCGAATATTGTCTGATTACTAATGAGAATTACATAAACGGGTTTTAGACTTTCATACGGTAAGCCTCGTGATTCTTGACCTATATATAGCTGTGAACAATAGAAACATAAGCGGTCTTCTATACTGTCAGAAGTATTACACATCTGCATCTCAAGGTTTACCTGTGTACCGTCATCGAGAACACACAAAACATCGAGTCTTGCAGCTTTTTCCCGAATATCTTCGATGGTGAGTTCCGGATTCAGAACTGTTGAACTCTCTACTTTCCTTCCTATAAAAGCAGAGATGATTGAGTTTCGTGCTATTGATGATTCCTTAGAAGCTTTACTGAATATCGTCTTAAATACAACATCCCGACGAGGGTCTAAAAGCGGTATATTCTGCATGATTACTCCTTTTTGCGTCAAGCAAGACGCTGTTCATGCCGAGCGAGGGAACATCGTTCTTACCTTATTTATAGCCGGCATAGGGGAGTTTTCTGCGTTTTTCTTGGAAAATAATGAAAAAGTTAATTGGAATAAAATACTAATGAGAAACCTAAACTCTTATTAGCGTTTATTCGCGTCCATTCGCGGTTTTTTTCCTGCTCCTTCAGCTCTACCTCTTGATGATTGCCAAGGATAATCAGTTTTTTCGCA
>CAZLNE010000222.1:0-1644 GCA_964560975.1 uncultured Treponema sp.
TCTCAAATCCTTGAATGATTTTTGAAACAGTATCCAATAATGGATAAACAGAATTACTTTCCATACCTCACTTCCTGCTCTGCAACCATGCTTATTCTTTCTTCCGCTTCCTGTACTGTCATCTGCCCTTAATTCGCCGTAGGAGAGCTCAAAAAAGAGAAAACCGCTTACTTTTTTAATTTTTCAAGCTTTTTAATGTCTTCTTCAATTTCTTTTAGACTTTGCTCTTTTTCAAGCTGCTGTAATGTTTGTTTAAATTTTACGTATTCATCTTCAGATTTTTTCATAGCCCTTTCTTGAGTTTTTCCTTCAATAGCACCGTGTTGGGTGGTATGTCGGAATTCCCGACATACCACTTTTTCTTCTAATTCACCTTCCTTAAATACATTTTGAATATGTTCGGTGATTGTGCTTCTGCCTTTTCCGAAAAGTATAGCCATCTGCTCTTGTGAGATCCAAACGGTTTCTTCCTGAAGGCGGACATCAAGTTTGATTTTACCATCGGGAGTCTGATAAATGAGAATTTCACTGTTTTGAGGGCTGGGAGTGTTAGTCATAAATTATCTCCTTCTAACAGATTCTTAGAACTATTAAGTATTTCTTAATAGTTCAACTTTCTACTAATTCGTTATCCTCATAGCACATTTCGATACTCTGTGAGTTTTCTCCGGAAGCAGTGATATGTGAGGTATTCAGCTGCAGAACTGCGGATTGTAATTTCATTATTTTTTCCCGGCATGTTTCAGCCTCCTCTTTGTATGCTTGAACTGGTTAACAATAATGTTAGGTTGTTAGAATTAACCTCATTGGAAAAATTCTCCTTTCCTACTTTCCATACCCAACTTCCGGCTCTGCAACCATACTTATTCTTTTTTCCGCTTCCTGCACCGTTACCTGTCCGTTCATGAGCATGGGAAGAAGCCAGTCCCGAAGAGAGGAGAGCTGCTGGTTTTGCATTTCTACGTCATTCAATTTGTGAAAAAAGGGATTCATGATTTTTTCGTATTGTTCTATTATCTTTTTTCCTGGCTTGATTACTTTTAATGAAAATAAATCATCTTTTGTTATAGAGCCAAAAGTTGTACCATCACCATTTCTACGATCGAATATTTGCTTAAAATTTTTCATTACTTCATACAAATACGAGATGTAATTATCTTTACTATTTAAAGCTGCTAAACCTCGTCCTATACAGCAATTGACATTTGCAATATTCAATGTCCCGACTGGGGCACGAACACTTAAAAGAATATCACCAGGTTTCGCAAAACGAGTTGGGGCTGTTGTATATTTCCGTATTGAAGGAAATCTTTCACCAAAATCAGTACATCCTTGAAAAAAGGTTATACCTTTTTTAGCGTCATTATACGATTCTCCTGACGGTGATTGTCCCATGGTTATATTTGCTATATCACTTAAGATTCCTACTTCCCACCCCTCCGGAATCTCGCGCTTCAGCTGCCCATTCCAGACCATCTTTCCGCCGCTTGACTTGTAGGGCTTGCCGTTTTTATCCGGAAAATTGAACTGCACAAACCAGTAGTCGTACAGCGTCTTTGCCGCGGCTTCCAATTCGCGGTTTATCTTGTTGTTGAGTTCGATTTTTGCGTCGAGAGAGGAGAGGACGGCGGCGATGCGTTGTTG
>CAZLNE010000223.1:0-1635 GCA_964560975.1 uncultured Treponema sp.
TCCGATAATTTCATTTTAAGTTCCGACGCGATTCTATCCACTACAGGTTTTTCCATAGGCAGATAAACAGTCGAATTTTTTGTTTTTTCAAAAGAAGAATAAAACAAACGATTATCTTTTATAAACAATATATTTGATGAAAATAAAGTCATTAGTAAATCTGAGCGTTCCTTAAAAAACATTTCGATAATGTCAGGATACTTGCTCAATATTTCGGAAGTATGAAAACATCTGTCACCTCGAGCATTTAACCAAACATCACCATCTTGTCGTTTATATCCTAAAGAAATAATTTTTTCTTCTATACTACCTTTACTGATTTCAATGGCATCCTTTCTTTCATTTGTTGAAATAAATAATTCTTCAGATAAGATAACATCGCTATTTTCATCTACATCCGAAGAAGCATGTTGTGATATTAATGCGTCTATATTTTTCTTATCAATGGTAATTATGAAATCATTTTCAAAAACATAGGTTATTGATTTGAATGGAATTTGAAAAAAATAATAAAAATTAAGTGCGAATAAGTTATAAATCATTCGCAATAAGGTTGATTTACCGAATCCGTTTGGACCGCTAATTATATTTATATCGCCTTGTTTTTCGAAATCTAAGGTATAATTAAATTGTAAAAAAAGCTCCTCGACTTTTATACTTTTTATTTTCATTGTATTTTATATAGTTTAGAAATAATAGATTGTGTGTTGGCATTAACGGTCAACCATTGTTCTTTGTTAATATTTCTCACACCCTCTGCCGTAACTACTGCTTTGTATTGAGGATAATCGTCTCCTTTACTTTTATTGTTTTCACATTGTAAAGGTCTGAGATTTTCAATATCATCCTTCCCACCCAAACTTTGGGGATATATATGATCTATTTCCCATCCGTATGCATTATTAGTATCCCCGTATTTATCTTTTATTATCCATGCTCCGCAAGCGTCCTTACGATATAAGTTCCGGTCATATCCTTCAATTTCTCTTGCCCTGTTCCAAACTTCATCTATCACAATAGGATCAAACATTTTTCACTCTTTAGTATAAATTTCGCAAAGATACTACTTTTTTATTTATTTACGATTTAATATTCTTTCTTTTCCGTTTGTAAGCATTGCGACAATTTAACAATCCGAATCGCAAATTGAAAACTCTTATCCCTCAAAACCGACTCTTTCATAAACTTTTCACTTTTCACTTCCCTCACTCTCACAAACTCATACCCCCTCTCCTTCCAGAACCGTATGTGTTTTTTGATACGTGCCTTATTCAAATCTTTTTTTCATAAAGCAATAAATTTTACCATACACATCATTTTCTATATCTTCCGGACTGCCATGTTGAATATCTTCATAACTACCTAATTTGCTTGTCCAGTAACCATTATTCAACTCTCTCGCAGCATGAGTCCATTCATTTTTTTGTTCATTAAAATATAATGCTATCTTTCTATAACCATTTTCATGCACGCCTGAATCACATTCAGTATAATCGTAATATTCAAATACTTTTTTCAAACAATCCGGTTCAATACCTTCAGGAACACCAAGTGGCCACCAAAGCACACAATCTAAATTAGGTTTGCCAAGAAAAGGAGGTTGAATCCATCGTTCATCAAATTTACATGCCCATG
>CAZLNE010000224.1:0-1624 GCA_964560975.1 uncultured Treponema sp.
TCCTCCTCGTTAAGGTCTCTTGTTAATTCTGCCCCATAGATTAACAAAGGCATGCGGATAGATATTCCCCGTAAAATTGATATTGCTGTATCTCTTTTTTTCTTCGCTTCAAGTAACTTCTCTTTTAGCTCTTTTTGTTCCCTTGTTAAATCATCTTTCCTTGAGAGTTTCTTTTCTGCTTGATATTGCTCATATTCTTCTTCTGTAAAACCAAGACTATTTATATCTATATCTGCTGTTTTAGGGAGAGCTTTTGTTGTTTTAATTATTTTTTTTAGTGCTTCAAATTCCTTCATTTCAAGCTCATTTAATTTCATGAGATTATCGTTATATAAAAAGCCGTCCTCAAAACCATTATTTACAACATGCTCAATGTATACTTTTTTAAGAGCCTCAAGCATTTTTGGGGTATCATAAGTGATCATTTCGGAACCTTCAAATCCAATAATTGGACAGAAGTTTAAGAAATTACTTAGAATTATTCGATCTTCTCCAGATGTTTTACCTGCTTTACTGCTTACTTTTGCAGTTTCTGCAATTACTTTAAGTGTTCTATCGGGAGCGAAGTCAAAAACAAAGCATTCTTCTTTTTGCTTACCGTTTATTACTGCAGGAGTTTGAACTCTAAATATTGTCTGCATATAGGCGCTTGCTGCTGTATTATAAGAGCCTGAAAGCATAAAACAAGCTGTCCATGGTTTAACACTAACACCGGTTGTGAGGCGTCCACAGCTTAATGTAATGGTATAGGTGTTTTCTGGATTTTTAGTTATTGCTTTTTCTACAGCACGTAATGCATTGCTAGAATCAATTTCTTCATCACCATCACCTGCAACATTGACTATCGTGAAACAGCCGAACACAGGATGCTGCTGTAGAAGAACACTCAAAGCCTTTGCTTCTCTAACTCCAGGAATCATCCATAATGAATGCCGGAAGTTCTCTCTGTATTCTTTTTTTGAGTATGGATAATTACTGTCAGGATCTTCCTTACTAAGCAGGTTCAAGAATTGATTGATATTACCTTCGTGAATAAATATCCCGTCTTCATCAACACGGAAGAATTCCTTAAAATTAAAGGCAATATCAGCATCTGCATACTCATTAAAAAGTTTTCCTAAATTATAAGTAAATATATTCATTTTTGGGAGGCAGGCATAAGGATTGGGATCTCCTTTATGAAGAATATCCCAGTCAGATTTTGCCTGTTGTTCCATTACATAATCCCATGTAAAGATTTCATCTTCTTTAAAATCGTCCATGAGATTAAAAGGTGTTCCGGAAAGATGAAGTTCTTTGGTATATTGTTTTTTACAGTAAGCTAAAACTCGTTTTCCTAATTCTGTCTGGGTTCCTTCATGTGCTTCATCTATTGAAAAGAGAATTTCATTCTTTTCGAATTTACCTCCAACAATTTCAGAGCCCCGCATGTCTTGAATAGAAGCAAAATATATGTAACTTCCTGTAGTAGAATTTTTTACTAATTTTTCACCTTCTTCTAGAGGCTTCCCATTATTTTTAGACCCATAATGAAATTCCGGTCTGTCGTAAAATATTTTTTGGTAATCTTCAAACCAGCCGTTATCTACAACTGGTCTATGAGTTAGTATAAGTGTTCTTCGTA
>CAZLNE010000225.1:0-1609 GCA_964560975.1 uncultured Treponema sp.
TATTAAGAAGTAAAACTTCTTCGTGCAACTATCTGAATTATAAGGGAGTTTTTTTATTTGTAGTATCCCATATTGGTACCTAGCAGGTATCGATTTTTTTAAATTCCATTACTGTCAATATATTTTATGAAATCCTTTAATCTATTGTTTTTGTATATACTACCATTGCTATTTCCTGATCCTGGCCTTAGGTTAAAAATTACTTCTATAAGTGTCCTCGGCTTTTCCTTAAGTGTTCTCGGCTTTTCCTTTTGTGCTTCAGGATCTAAGAAATGCATAAGAAGTCCCTTATAATTTCTTTTAATTGAATAATCCTTTTTAATAGGACAATCTCCTTCAAATGGAATATTTTGGAGTATAGTAAAAAAGTTCTTTGGTAGGTTATTGTATTTCTTGAAAAATTCTTTTTCTAATTCACTTTTTGACATTGATTTAAATTTTTTTCTTAATTCCTGAACATCTTCTTGTCCTTCATTTAATCTTCTTTTTTCCTCATTACTACTTACATCTTTTTTTTCAAGGCTACTAATATATTCATATTCTAATCTTATATTTTCATATATAGCCTTAGGTCTAAATACTAGAAAAAAAGGAAGAGAAATAGATCTTCTAATATATAACTGTGTTACAATTGAACAAATAAGAAAACCAACTGAAGCAGCTGCAGTTAAAACATATTGTTGTTTATTTTCTTTGATTAAGTGAGTCGTTAGCGATAAGAACATTATGACAAGAACAGAATATACTATAGGTAAAAATCTTATATTTTCCTTATTGTGATAAATATTGCTAAAATACAATTTATTTAATTCCTTTTTATGTTCTTTGCTGACATTTCTATTAAGAAAAGATGAATCATAAGTAATCCCGCTATTCTTGAAAATATTTTCATTTAGAATATTTGTATAAACTGAAATGTGATTTATGCAATATTCATCATCTTCTTTTTCTTTTACAAATGTCATATACAAATCTAAAAGGAAATAATATCTTTTAATGTGAACTTGCTTATCATCACCTAAATATTCATTCATCCATTGAATTGAATGTTTTTTATCAATTTCCATAAATTTATTCTCCCATCTCTTGTTATTTATCTAGATATGTAAATATTAAATTACTATAGTTAATTCAGCAAGTCTTGTTTGGTATTTAATGAAGTAAAAGAATAGACCCAATATTCTTCCCTTTTCTTCATTCATTTCTCAATAGTACATGCATTTATACTCAGCATATCTCTAGAAATATGCTGAGTTTGCAATGTTGCATACTTAACAATCACGTTTACTGTACATATCAGCAATAATTTTTTTCTCTTCGTTTGTTAGAGCGTTTTTGTCCTTTACAACTGCCTTTATTACTTGATTACTAACTAACTTACTTCTTGTTCTTTCAGCTTCTATTAAATCCAATACAAAAAGAACAGCTAAACAGAATGATTTTTTGTCAATTTTGGCTTGTGATTTATTGGATTTAACAGAACCCAGTTTACTCACAGTCTTTTTTTCAGATTCTTTTTTCTCCTTCTCTTTTATAAGTATATAAGCTTTGTTAACAGTCATTTCACCTCGTGTAATTTTTTCAAGCAATTCTTCACTAGCTTTTCTTG
>CAZLNE010000226.1:0-1603 GCA_964560975.1 uncultured Treponema sp.
TGTCTTCCGGTTCCCTTATTTCACTGCTTTGGTATAGTGCTCGGTGTTATGGCTGTTTTTTCCCATGGTGCAACACACGTCATGCTTGAAACCTTTGATCCCCTAGTTGTTCTTGCCTCTGTTCATAAAGAAAAATGCACTGCTTTGTATGGAGTGCCGACCATGTTTATTGCAGAGCTTAACCATCCAATGTTTTCAATGTTCAATATGTCTTCTTTGCGGACCGGCATTATGGCTGGCTCTCTGTGTCCTATAGATTTAATGAGACAGGTTATGTCAAAGATGAACCTTACAGAGATTACAAGCGTATACGGCTTAACAGAGACTTCTCCTGGAATGACACAAAGCCGCACCGATGACCCTATGGAAATTAGAGCAACAACAGTCGGTAAGGAACTGCCGGATATTGAAGTGAAAGTAATTAACCCCGAAACCGGCAAAGAATGTAAAGCAGGCGAACAGGGAGAGATGTGCTGCAAAGGCTACAACATAATGAAGGGCTACTACAAGATGCCGGAGGCTACTGCAGAAATAATCGACAAAAACGGTTTCCTTCATTCAGGCGACTTGGGCGTTAAAGATGAGCAGGGGTACTTCCGGATCACAGGCCGTATAAAAGACATGATTATTCGCGGCGGTGAAAATATTTACCCGAGAGAAATCGAAGAGTTTTTACGCGTCATGCCGCAAATTAAAGATATTCAAGTTGCAGGTGTGAGCGATAAACGCTTAGGTGAAATTACAGGTGCATTTATTATCTTAAAAGATGGGGAGACATTAACAGAAGAAGATGTCCTTGAATATTGCAGAGGTAAAATTGCAAAATATAAAACTCCTCAGCTCATAATGTTTGTCGATGCCTTCCCTATGACAGGAAGCGGTAAAATACAGAAATTTAAATTAAGCGAAATCGGTGCTAACTACAGAAAGTCGCTCGGCATTGAATAAGCTACATAAAGAGGTATATGTATGAGTGTACGTATGAACGAAGAACTTAAAGGTGTTGCAGACCGTTTAAAAGGTTTGCGCGAAATCATGGATGTTTCTGTAGAAACAGCAGCACAGGTATGCGGTATAACACCCGCACAATATGCCTCTTATGAAACAGGTACAGTCGATATTCCTGTGAGTGTACTTCACAGCATGGCAAAAAAGTATAATTTTGAAGTTACCACGCTCATATCGGGCGATGAACCTAGAATGCACTCTTATTTTTTAACTAAAAAAAATAAGGGCTTGTCAGTCGACAGAAGGGCCGATTATAAGTATCAGTCTTTAGCTCACGGATTCGTAAATAGAAAGGCTGATCCTTTTATTGTAACTGTAACGCCTGAGCAGACAAAAGAAATACATTTTAACTCTCACCCTGGGCACGAGTTTAATTATATGATCGAAGGTTCAATGCGCGTTGTTATAGATTCCAAAGAATTAATTTTGGAAGAAGGCGATTCGCTTTATTTTGATGCATCGCTGAAACACGGCATGCAGGCGCTCAATAACAAACATGCAAAATTTCTAGCAATAATCCTATAACAATGAAGGTCAAACAATGGAAGAATTATTTTTAAAACAAACAGAGTTTTCATCATCAGATGAATTTAGA
>CAZLNE010000227.1:0-1595 GCA_964560975.1 uncultured Treponema sp.
CAGGTGCTGTAATATGGTTTAGTGCAAACACAGAAGGCTCAACACTTGCAAATGTTCTTCCAGAATCGTTAGTAAAAGCTGTTGACGCAATTGTACACCTTGCACAAAAACCGGATACCATTCAAATGGATGTTCTCAAATTCCGAAATGAAAAGATTTCTGATTCAAACTTAAGACTTGATTCAAAAACCTTATTAATTGCTGAAAAATAAAAACTTCAAATGAATACAAAAAAAGCTTCTGGTGTATTCCAGAAGCTTTTTTTTATGCTATAATCCGTTTATGAAAAAAGAAAGACTAAGCGGTGTTTTATTACATCCGACCTCTCTTCCCTGCTCTGACGGCATAGGAACAATTGGACAGCAAGCCTTTGATTTTATTGATTGGCTGGAAAGCTCAAAACAACGTCTATGGCAAATTTTGCCCATTGGACCAACCGGATACGGTGATTCACCTTATGCTTCCTTCTCTACCTTCGCAGGAAACCCTCTCTTAATTGATATTTCTACCCTTGTTCATAACAGTATACTTACCAAGGAAGATGCTGAAAAACCTGAATGGATTACACGAGACGGATATGTAGACTTTGGATCCGTTGTATGGTGGAAAATTCCCCTCCTCAAAAAAGCAGCCAAAAACTATAAATCACGTATCGATGCTGCTGCCGCTTCTGAAGCATTCAAAGACCAGGACTATTCCTCACAGCATTACTTAGAATTTTGTAAAGAAATGGTATGGCTCAACGAATATTCCCTATTTATGAGCATTAAAGAGTATTATGATGCAAAAGCTCAGGAAGAACAAAAGCACGGGGCCATGTGGAGTAACTATTGGCCTAAAAAACTGGCTTCTCATGAGACCAAGGCTCTTGATGAGTGGAAAGCAAGCCATGAAAGTGAAATTGAAGCTCATAAAATTATTCAATTTTTCTTTTTTACACAATGGAAAAAGCTCAAAGCGTATGCAAATAGTAAAAATATTTCTATAATCGGCGATATTCCAATCTTTGTTGCTTCAGATTCCTCCGATGTTTGGGCCGACCAGGATTTATTTCAACTTAATAAAAATGGAACTCCAAAATTTGTTGCAGGAGTACCACCAGATTATTTCAGCGCGACCGGTCAACTATGGGGGAATCCCCTCTATGACTGGGATGCCATGAAAAAAGACCAATATTCCTGGTGGATAAAAAGAATTAAAGCAATGCTATCCATTGTTGATTATATACGTATAGATCACTTTCGGGGATTTGAATCATACTGGTCAATTCCCTTCGGCTCAGAGACAGCAATTCACGGTGAATGGAAAAAAGGACCAGGAGGCGAGCTCTTTAAAGCAATTCAGAAAGAACTCGGAAGCATTCCAATTATCGCCGAAGATTTAGGCATCATTACCGATGAAGTTGCTTCGCTACGCGATGAATTTAATCTTCCGGGAATGAAGGTCCTTCAGTTTGCATTCAGTTCTGATGAAATGGAAAAAGGCGCTATGATAAATGCATTCTTGCCGCACGAATACCATGAAAACTGTATAGTATACCCGGGCACACATGATAACGATACGGCCCGCGGCTGGTTCAGTAAATTGCCGGAATC
>CAZLNE010000228.1:0-1591 GCA_964560975.1 uncultured Treponema sp.
AAACATGGTTCCCTGCTGAACCTAATCAGGTTCTCAAAAAGGGTGATTTTATTTCCACGAGTTTTAAAAGCACCGCTGTTATTGTTGTAAACGGTTCAATAATTAACGTTAAAGCTCTTACCCGTATGTCTTTGGATGAATTAACTACAACTGCGAGCGGTCCTCAAACTGAATTGTATCTGGTTTCTGGTAAGGTTCAGGTAGAAGTAAAACCTTCTGCTAAACAAGAAGTCACTACCTTTAAAGTAAAAAGCGCTATGGCAACGGCTTCTGTTCGAGGTACAGGTTTTGAATTTGATGGTGAAAACCTTTTAGTTAATCACGGTTCAGTTCTTCTAATGAATAACTTTGGCGTTTCCAGATCTTTTAATGGCGGCGATTTTGGCAATTCCGGAAAACGAGGAAAAATGCTTCCTCCTGTGGCGGTTAAAAAACCTGCCGCAGCCTTACTTAATGCAGATTCCACAGATAATGATGTAGATAATGCTGCACAGCAGATGGGGAATAGTCCATTATCAGGATCAAATGAACTGCTTACTTTTGCTGCAGCCTTTGCCCCTGATGCAGGTTCGTCTCCAAAGCCGGATGATCTTTCTACTTCAAATGGCGCCAGCAATGTAGATACTGCAATAGTTCTCATAACAGTTCAATAAGGAGGATATTATGAAAAAAATACTTTTACTACTTGCAATAGTTTTTTTACTCTTTGTATCTTGTGATGGCGGCTTCATTCTTCTAGGATCAAGTACCGTAAACGTAGAGGTTGCTCCTTTCCTAAGTCCTGTAGAATATGATAATGACGCCTCCAGAGCTGTTCTTCCCCTATTCGGTCAATCAGTAACATTGAAAGTCGAAGCCCCGGATATGAAACCAATGTCAAAGCCTCTTTTGCAGAATCTTGCTTCTAAAAAATACTCAGGAAGTTTGGCTCTTCCAAAGGGTAAAGACTATACATTTACAATTGAAGCAAGGGATATTTCAGGAAAGGCCTATGTAAGAGGATCTGCTACTAAAACAGTTGTAGAGAATCTTGAGCAGCTTGAGATTACTCTCGCTCCGTTGAATATTCCCGGTGTGCAGGTTAATGATTTCTTTTATAAAGTCCTAACAGGACAAGATACTATTCCTTCTTTTGCTACTGTTTCAACAGTTCTTTTTGCACCAAGTGGTGGTCCTGAAGGAGTTGATCTTGAAGAATACGGCATTGATGCTGAAGGCAGAGTGTCATATTCATTTATGACTATTCCAGATAACACTGTAGAACTAATTGTCTGCGATAGAGACGGAAGAGTTCTTATTGGTGCTGACAAAAAGTGGAAAATGAAAGCAGGGGATGAAGTAGTTATTATGTATGCACCAAAAGGTGTATTGATAGGTTTAGCCGTTGCCCCATCTGTAATAATTGATAGATTTGATGGCAAAAGCATTCCAAAAATTATGGAAGAGCTTGGTAATTTATCTTTGTAGCATTACATAGTCTTCTCGATTGTTAAATTGAGACAGGAAAAGTAAAGGGATGCAAGTGGTTCATAAGAACTACTGCATCCTTTTTTTGTACTCTATTTAATCCTCCAAGTATACAGGTGTCCTT
>CAZLNE010000229.1:0-1583 GCA_964560975.1 uncultured Treponema sp.
CGGAGGATGATTCGTCCTGCACAAAAAGATCATCATCTCCCGATGCTGTAAAAAGTTCGTCATCAGTCTGTGAAAATATTACAGTACAAAAACCAAAAACCAGCAGCATCAATATTGTTTTTTTAACAGAGAGTTTCATACTGCTCCTTAGTTAAGACTTTCAAGATAAGCCTTTGTAAATACCTTGTCGGGAATTGCACTTGCAGAAATTTCAGAAACTATCTGCTGTGTCTGCTCACCCTTGTTTAATTCATCGCGGATTATTGTTTGTGTCGGCACAAATTTATCTGCCATCTTAGTATACTTAGGCATGAGAATTGTTCTCATAAGACGGTCGTTCGCACTGTAATTTTCCTGCTTAAGGAGAACCGGTATATCTTTTCTCACATAATAAATATCTTTTGCATAGGCAGGGTTTGTTGTTTTTGCCTCAAGTGTAATAATCCAAACTTCAAAAGAACCTAGTTTTCCGCTCTCAATTGATGTTGCATTGTAGTCTTCCCTGTAGGAATATTCTTTTGCAATATCAGATGTTTTTGCATCTGAGCTGCCCACATTATCCTTAAGGGAGGTATGGGAAAATTTTCTGCCTATGGGATCATAAAACCACATATTGTCTCCATCGCGGAGGTAGCCGGAGCCTTTATCGGCCTCCGGTAAAAGCTGGATGATTGTAAATTGTTTTTTTGCATCACGCTGAAAAAGTTTAAACTGCATCTGCTCTGCAGGGCTTTCCGGTTTTTCAACTATAAGAGTTACAGTTGCTGAATAATCCTGAGCGCTGTAATCATAGGCAGATTCAAGTTTGTCGAGTATGTCGTAGGGATCAGGGGTTGTCTGTGCACTAAGCATTGAAGCAATAATGCAGACGCATACCATTAATGTCGTAATTTTTTTCATATATTCTCCATAATAAAACACAATACAAAGTCTGCAACGCAAACTGCATCTGATAACAAATTGTTTTACTAACAATTTGTTATCAGTATGTTAACTAATTATTTACTTGTACGCAGCGCATCTGCAGGGTTCATCTTTGCTGCACTTTTTGCAGAACCGGAAACTGCTATCATCGTAAGAACAATAATTACAATAAGTTTCAAAATTACAGAACCCGGAGAAAGAACATAGGTCCAGTGCCCGTTCTGTAAAAACATCGTTAGAGCTTCATTCGTAAAGGTAAACAAAGACAAAATACTCATACCTATAACGGCAGCAATAAAACCTGCAAGAGAACCGAAAATAGAAAGCAGGACAGATTCCCACATAAAAATTCTTCCGGCATCTTTTTTCTTCATACCTATGGCTCTCATTGTCCCTATTTCTTTTATCCGTTCATAAATAACCATCTTGTACGTATTTGAAATTCCGATCATTACTATTAAAAAAAGTCCTACCAGGATTCCAAGACTTACATACTGAACGGTACCGAGAATCTGTTTAATCTGCGGTACCTGATCATTAAATGTCTGAACTAGATATTTAGTACCTTCCCACTCAGTTTCCTCGAGCTGTTTATTAATAGCTGTCGTTGGATTTGTCGGATTTGTCCAAACCAATCATTTTCCAGTATTTAACTTGAA
>CAZLNE010000230.1:0-1566 GCA_964560975.1 uncultured Treponema sp.
TGAAAAGGTGCAAAAGAGTGTTATTTTCTCTTTAATTTTGTCCGATAATTTATTATAGTCATATCTGCGGGGAGGTTTTGTGTCATCCGGACAGAAAGCAGCACTTAGTTTATTATTGTCTGTTCTCTTATTTGCTGCGTTTACTGTAGCCGCATTTGCAGGTTTATTTTCTATCCTGGAAACGAGGTTTTATCAGCCTGCGGTATTGTCTGCGATGGATGCAAAACTTTCATCAATAGCGAAGGCCTATGATGATTACACTGATAATTACATAAAAAGATTTTCGTCCTATGTCCTTTCTTTATCTGTAAAAAGAAGTTCTCTTCCATCTCAAACAAATGAAGATATTCAAATACGCGGCGATTTATCGGGCTTACTGATGGCCGAAACATCCGGCTTAAAAGGCATTCGAATCATTGGAAACGATGGAAAAAAAATACATTATAGTACCTTTGATTCTGATATCCTTCGAAGACAGCAAAATCTCATTAACTATGAAAATTATGAAAAACTAAGTGAATTGCCATATACAAGAATTGAATGCACGGAACATATGCCAAATAGGCTCATACTAGATAGTGAACACGACAGAATCGTATATGCTTTTGCTTTCTTTGACGCCTTTGATATTTTCCAGGGAACTATAGCCTTTTATGTAGAATCTCAGGATTTTACCCGCTATCTTATTATGCAGAATCTTATTACAGTTAGTGAAAAATCGCTGCTCTTGCATGATAAGGGTTTTGTCTTTGGTCTTGGTCAGACAGGGCTTGAACTGATAAGCGAAGAAATAGGTAAAAAATGGGATGGCGGTTTATACGGTGCTGAGAGGCTTGTTAATGCACAACAGTTTTCCTTTTTGCTTCTCTCTAATACAGATAGTTCCAAGATTGTAATCTCAGAAGTTTTCCGTGAAGACCTGTTTATTTTCAGTGATGCAGTAAAGATTATCCTCTTGGTGAGTGTGTTCATGACCTTGTACTTATCGGTACTCCTGCTTTTAAATATCAAACAGGATGATACTGTATATATCCGTGAACGAATTAAGAAATTTCAGTTTGCCCTTTTAAATGAGTATTTAGAGACGAAAGAAGAAATTGACTGGCAAAAGGTCATAACCGATATTCAACACAGGCGTCATGAGGCCACACGTGATCTTAAAAAGAGTTTAGGCCGCCGCGGTAAAAAACATGTCGAACTTGTTGATTCTTTACTTGAAAAAAGCTGGGATGAAATATTTGCCTCCATCCGGAAAAACATGCCGCAAGCTGCTGCGCAGATAGCATCGTTGAATACAGATGAGATTAAGAAGATGCTTGAAGAAATTTTAAGCACAACACGTGTGCAGTCTCCTTCAGTACCTAAATCTCGTGCAGTAGAATCTGCAAAAAAAACAGTTAAGGCCGAAGCAGTTGAAGGACTCGATGAAGTAGAAGAACTCGATGAAGTAGAAGAACTCGACGAAGTTGAAGAACTTGACGAAGTTGAAGCAGTCGAAGAACTTGACGAAGTAGAAGAGCTCAACGAAGTTGAAGAGCTCGACGAAGTTGAAGAGCTCGACGAAGT